>DATKLL010000123.1:0-35511 GCA_035542475.1 Syntrophales bacterium | reverse complement strand
TTCCCATGCATCAATCCTCAACATCAGCAATGTGGCGCGAGAGTGCGCTGTGGAACGGAAGGTCGTCGAGGGTTACGTGGAGATCTTGGACGATATTCTCCTTGGCTGGCGGCTTCCTGTGTTCACAAAGAGAGCAAAACGTAAGCTGGCTCTGCACCCGAAATTCTTCCTATTCGATGCAGGCGTCTTTCGTTCTTTGAGGCCTCGAGGACCTCTCGATCGCCCTGAGGAGATGGAAGGCCAAGCGCTGGAAGGGCTGGTTGCACAACATCTCAAAGCCTGGATAGCCTACTCGGATGTTAAGAGAGAGCTTTTCTTCTGGCGAACAAGATCGGGCGTAGAGGTTGATTTCGTTGTATATGGATAAGATGGCATTTGGGCGATAGAAGTCAAAAATACTCAGAATATCCGTACTGCCGACTTGCGTGGGCTCAGGTCATTCAAAGAGGAATTTCCTGAAAGCAAACACCTCCTTCTTTACCGGGGAACGGATCGCCTGATCAAGGAAGATGTACTGTGTTTGCCATGCGCAGATTTCCTTGCCGACCTGCACCCTGATCGGTCCCTAGATATGTTGTTTCCAGTTTCGTCAAAATAGAAAGCTATAGGGGCTCCGTGCCAGTCTGTTGAATACTGGGTGAAAGCACGCACAAGTCAGACAGTCAAATTTCTTTCTTGTTACGGATTGAGTTTCTTTCTGTAATTGTGATTTTCAAGAAATGCATTTCTGCAGCAGCTTTCATCCCATACAGTGCAGACAGGATTGAAGAAAGATTTTTTTCTGTCGGTTGTTGCTGTCGCCTACCTATCTACACATATGATGGACGCATGAGTCGATGAATACCGATTGAAACGCGCACATTACACCGCAGCCCCGCGGCCTGCAGGCTACTCATGGCCGACATCATGTCATTCAGGTAATTCTGCCTTTTCAAGCACTCCCTAAGAGATTTGTTAGGGTAGACCTCATATTAAAAAAAGCGGTATTCAATAGAACATGATCATTACGGTAATGAACAATGTATAGAAGAATGACACCCACTGATGGCGTAATCTGCGGGGAATATTCTTGAATATGAATACTTTTTAAGTTATTATTATTTTATATTTTAATTTCTGGGTAGAGGGGAAATCTTTCAGGAATCTTTGTTCTGGTTGCGTGGATTGTAATTGAACCACAGTGTCTAATAATGAAGTAGGAGTGGCTTTTGAATTTGAGAGACAAAGATAAAACAAAGGAGCAAGTCCTTAAAGAGCTGTCTGCGTTGCGTCAGCTTGTTTTGAATATAGAAAGATCAAAGCTGAACGACCTCGCGCTGTATCGCACTCTGTTTGAGACATCTCCCGAGTCAATCGGAGTATTCGATCTTGATGGCAAGCTCCTTTACGCTAACGCTTCGGCATTTAAAATGTTCGGATATGAGCAAGTGCCAGAAGTGCATGGCAAAGATATTACTGAATTCTGCATTCCGGAGCAGAGACGGAGGAAACTGGATCAAGTCAAACTTGTGCTGGAGAATGACGTTATCTTGAGGGATGAATATGTTGGATTGCGGAAAGACGGCACAACGTTTGAAAGTGTTGAAATGGATGTATTGGTTAGGGATAAGAGTGGAACGGCAAGATTCATCCTTAGTTACGCAAGAGATATCACCGAACTTAAGCGGGCTGAGCAGAAAGCCAGGATTAAAGCCAAAGAACTGGAAGAAGCCAACGCTGCGCTGAAAGTATTATTGAAGCAGATACAAGAAGGGAAAAGTGACATTGAACAAAGGATTTTATCGAACATAAGGGAGCTTGTATTACCCTATGTTGATAACCTGAGGCACGCCAAATTATCCACCCATCAAGCCGCTATTATGGATGTCATTGAAGCCAACCTCAAAGAGATTTCTTCTACCTTCTTACAGCATCTCAAACTGAACTATTATGATCTCACCCCGAGGGAAATTGAAGTTGCAAATCTCGTCAGGGAAGGAAGATCTATCAAAGAAATCGCCGCACTTTTAAGAGTAACCATCAGAACCGTCGAATCTCATAGAAAAAGCCTCAGAGAAAAAATGGGTTTGAAGAACAGAAAAACGAATCTTCGGACCCATCTATTAAGCCTTCAATAACCACAAATTCGCATCCCCATTTTCTCGCCACATTATTGTGGTTGCAGTCTCCATTATTCATTATTAAATTTATTACAAATAAGGGTCATTCTCGGACGATGTAATCGAAGCCTTTGTTCTGGATATGGAAGACACAGCTAAAACGAAACCGCAACTTATCAAAGAGTTGGAAGAAATGCGCCTCCAGGTCGCTGAAATGAAAAAGGGTGAATCTTTGCGCAATCTGTCGGAAGATGCATTTGAAGAATCCTGGAAGCGACTCTCGGATATTATAAATTTCATCCCTGATGCAACAGTCGTTGTTGATAACGACAAAAGAATTATCGCCTGGAACCAGGCAATGGAAGAAATGACCGGACTAAAGAAAGAAGATATGCTTGGCCACAAGAGCCGTGAAGGCACGATCCCTTTTTATGGCGAGCGACGGCCCTCCTTGTTAGAACTGCTTGATTCGAGCGATGAAGAACTCAAATCAAAATATGAATATGTTGAGAGAAGGGGTAATACACTTTATATAGGAACCTTTGCACCAGCACGGAATGGAGGAAAAGGAGCATATATATGGGCTACAGGATCTCCGCTCTTTGATGCAAATGGAAACCGCGTGGGTGCTATTGAATCGATCCGAGATGTTACCGATCACAAGTTGGCACAAGAGGAACTCATCTGGAAAACAGCCTTTCTGGAAGCGCAGGTGGAGGCCACTACTGATGGCATCCTGGTAGTAGATAGCAATAATCGGAAAATTCTAATCAATCAATATCTCCTTGATCTCTGGAAAGTCCCTCAGCACGTCCGTGATGATAAAGATGACACGTCACTGCTTCAGTACGTGACGAGTCTAACCAAGTACCCAGAGCAGTTTCTTGAAAAAGTTACGTATCTCTATGAACACCCGAATGAGACCAGCATGGATGAGGTTGAGTTTAAGAACGGGATGGTTCTGGACCGATACTCATCGCCCGTCCTGGGCAAGGATGGCAAATATTACGGGAGAATCTGGACATTTCGTGACATCACTGGATACAAGCGAGTGTTAGAAGCTCTTAAGGAGTCTCAACAAAAACTCCTGGACATCATCGACTTCCTTCCCGATGCAAGTTTCGTTATCGGTAAAGAGGGCAAAGTCATTGCCTGGAATAAGGCCATAGAAGAGATGACAGGAATCCAGGCAGCAGATATGTTGGGTAAGGGTAACTACGAATATGCCCTGCCCTTTTATGGTGTCCGCAGACCGATTCTAATTGATCTTGTATTTGCGCCATGTGAAGACATTAAGAAGAAGTACCGTTTTGTAAGACAGGAGGGAGATGTCCTTTTGGCTGAGGCTTCTGTGCCAGTGAGGGGTGGGGAAATCAGAGCACTATGGGGAAAGGCGAGACCTTTGTATGATAGCAAAGGCAATATCGTGGGTGCTATCGAATCGATACGAGATGTGACCGAACGCAAGCAGGCGGAAGAATCGCTGCGCGAGAGCGAAGAGCGCTATCGGCGGATGACCCAATGCATTCCGGACGCAGTTTGGACCGCGGATTTATCCGGTCGATTCACGTATGTCAACTCTGCATTGGCAAGTATGCACGGCTGGACGGCGGCGGCGGCGCTGGAACGCAATTTCCGAGATTTGATCACGCCTCAACAGGTAGCCAAAGATGAGGCTATGATCGAGGATGCGCTCGCAAAGATGGCATTGCAACAGTATGACAGAAACACAGTTTACTCCTTTGAATCGGAGGAGTTGCGCAAGGACGGTTCAACTTTTTGGGCCGATGTTTCCGCTTCCTTCCTGTGGTCAGAAGATGGGAGACCCATAGGCATAATTGGAATAACGCGTGATATCACCGAGCGCAAGCGGGCGGAAGACTCGATTAGAGAAAGCGAAGCGAAATTCCGTGCCCTCGCGGTCAGCTCTCCCTCTGCGATATTTCTTGTTCAAGGCACGAGATTTATTTACGTCAACCCGGCGTTCAGTATGGTTACTGGTTATACCATAGATGACCTTGTAAAAATTAATTTTTGGGATGTAGTTCATCCGGATTCCAAGGAGACAGTGGCAAAGAGGGGACTTGGGCGTCTGAGAGGGGAAAACCTGCCCCCGCGTTATGAAATAAAACTTCTGACTAAGGATGGCCGCACAAGATGGGTTGATTATTCCGCAAGTGTTATCGAAGTCGATAACAAACCAACCATCATGGGTTCGGCATTCGACATTACCGAACGGAAAAGTGCAGAGCAGGAACTCAGGGCAAAGCACGAAGAACTGAGTGCGGCCTATCAACAACTGGCAGCGTACGATAAGGAGCTCGCAAAGAATTACAAGGAGCTGTCAGAAAGCCAGCATGCCCTTCGGAAGAGTGAGGAACGTTACCGCAATATTTTTGAAAATGCTGTGATGGGTATCTTTCACACTACTCGAGAAGGTAGATATCTACGCGCGAACCCCGCCGGAGCCAAAATGTACGGTTATGAATCGGCCGAGGATATGATCCAATCCGTAACAGACATGGCCGCGAAAATATACGTTGATCCGGAAGACAGGGCAAGGTTCAGAGAGATAATGGGGAGTGAGGGCCGAGTTGAGAATTTTGAATCGGAACACTACCGTAAAGACGGAAGCAAAATCTGGACGGTCTTGAATTCGCGGGCAGTGCATGACAATTCTGGCAGAACACTTTATTATGAAACAACCATAGAAGACATCTCTAAACGCAAGCTCCTTGAAACTCAACTCCGCCAAACCCAGAAAATGGAGGCGATCGGTACGCTCGCCGGCGGAATTGCACATGATTTTAACAATATTCTCAGCGCCATTATCGGATATACCGACATGGCCCTCACAGACCACAAAATGGATGCTCGTCTTCGGCACTACTTTGAGCAGGTTTTGAAAGCCGGGGAACGAGCAAGGGAATTGGTAAAACAGATTCTCACGTTCAGTCGCCGGAGTGAGGAGAAGCTATACCCCCTGAGAATCAGCCCTATAGTCAAGGAGGTCCTGAAGCTTCTCAGAGCGATTCTTCCTGCGACGACAGAGATTCGCCAGGAAATCCAATGCGACCCAGATGTTGTCAGGGCAGATCCCACGCATATCCATCAAATAATGATGAATCTATGCACGAACGCCACCCACGCCATCGGCGCAAGAAAAGGCAAATTGACTGTCAGGCTGATGCCTGTGGAGATCAAGGCCGAGGATACTTTGATTCATCATGGTTTAATTCCCGGCGCTCATATCAGACTTACAGTAAGCGATACGGGACATGGGATATCTGCCGGGATCATGGATATGATATTCGACCCCTTTTTTACTACCAAGAAGCCGGGCGAAGGGACCGGTATGGGCCTCTCCGTGGTTCATGGAATCGTGAAAAGTTATGGCGGCGCAATTACAGTACGAAGCGAAGTGGGGAAAGGGACCGAATTCGATGTCTATTTGCCACTACTGATGGAAACAGACGAATGGCAAAAGAAAACGGCAGTGGATATTGAAGGAGGGGATGAGTGCATCCTTTTTGTGGATGATGAGGAAGCACTCGTTAGCCTGGGAAAGGACATGCTGAGCAGCCTGGGATACAAGGTTACAATAAGGACGAGCAGCGTTGAAGCGCTGGAACTCTTTCGAAACAACCCTAACAGCTTTGACATCGTGATTACCGACATGACCATGCCGAACATGACAGGTATCGAGTTGGCGCAGGAACTCCTTCGTATCCGTCCCGATACACCTGTTATCCTTTGCACGGGGTTCAGCGAAGCAATCACGCCTGACAGAGCAAAGGGCTTAGGAATAAAAGATTTTGTCATGAAGCCCGTGGTTAAGAATCAGATAGCATCAGCCGTTCGAAAGGTGCTGCATGAAAAGAAATGGCGGAAGAATACGGAATCGGCATTCGGAAGGTCAAGGAGATTATTGGAATGATGGCGATCACCATGATGCCCCAGACACCGGTATACGTTAAAGGAGTTATCAATCTCCAGGGGAAGGTCATTCCTGTGATGGACCTCCGGCTCAAATTCCGCATGGAGGAAATGGAATACACTGATCGGACCTGCATAATAGTCATGGAAGTCAAGACGAATGCCGGCAAAGTCCTGACAGGGATCGTGGTGGATGCGGTATCAGAGGTATTAAACATCAAAGCTGCCGACATTGAAGACACACCGACTTTCGGAGCTAATATGAATACAGATTACATCCTTGGCATGGCAAAAGCAGGAGACGCGGTGAAGATTCTTCTGGACATCGATAAAGTGATCAGTGATCGTAATTACTGTATGAAAGTGTAATTATCTGAAACGAAGCGAAACACCGAGTACAGGAGTACAGCAGATTGAAAGAGAGTAACACCCAAGCTCAGCATCTGCTCTTGAAGGCGGCGATCTGCTGCAGCGCGATTTTAGCGTCCATTATTCTTTTGTCACTTGGCTTTAGATAGGCATTCTTTCGCCCGCCTATATCCCAATTCAATCATCTCGGATGCTCGATCATACTCCAATGACCGGCATGCATTTCTTGCAATTTCTATAACTATGTCTGGTGGATAAGCAGCCAGCTTTTGTCGTGCTATGGCGCTCTGCATAGCCTCAAACGACTGCATGGCGATGTCGTACGCCCCCCAGTCTCGACCGCTGCTGCTTGAAACAGATTGCTGGAGGCGGTTGATAAAGCCATTGATTTTTTCACGGAACGGCGATGAATATGATGTTGAGGCGGGATTCATGCCACTCAGTTTTTCCGGGCTGTCCGCGGCGCCACCGAGATTTACTGCAATTGTCATATCAGTGTCATCACCAATTGTCGGAGCAACAGGAACAGGATTCAATACTCCGCCGTCAACAAGGTCAACTCCTTTGTATTTAAATGGGGTAAAAAGAAGGGGTATTGATATAGATGCTCTTATAGCATCAAAAAGTCTTCCTGACTTTATCCAGATTTCCTTCTGGCCCTTGACGTCAGTTGCAACAGCTGTATATTGAACTGGAAGATCTTCGATCAATTGCTCTCCTACGAGATTGATCAAAGTGTTGATAATTTTGTCGCCTTTGACCAGTCCACTCTTATCCCATGAAAGATCTAGCAAAGTGAATATATCTACTCTTGTTATGGCACGTACCCATTGCTCATATTCATCAAGTTTCCCGGCTGCATATATCCCCCCTATCAGCGCACCGATTGAGCAACCTGCTATTGAGTGTATTTTGTAATCATTTTCTTCAAGCCAATGAATAACGCCTATGTGTGCTAAACCTCGAGCGCCACCACTTCCAAGAACGAGAGATACAGATTTAATATTAGTTTTTTTTATCATAATCTCTTGAGTTCGCTTCATTCTGCATGCACCAACTTAATACTTTTTGATGCTAGCGAAAATGGGATCTTTGCCCGTTTGATGAAGTTCTCAGCCATCTAAGCCTTTCAAAGATACTTGTACCAAGTTCGAGCTAGGAATCTGATTTTCTCAACCAACGCCGCCATGCGTTATTATAATCAGATATCATTAAAAATAAAATGGATATTGTTCTTCGATTGCTGTATGATAGCATAAATACTGCAATTGCTGTTATTTATTTAATCACCACCTTTAAAAAATCCTAAAATAAGAGCATTTAGTATGACAGAAAAAAGCATAAAAACGAAACTCAGGGTTATCTTGATAGTCATCGGTGTTTGTATTCTGATTGTATTGTATAGTTACTTTATTGCAGATACTGTCGAGACAAGAATAACGGATGCCCAGATGACGAAGGTTGACGGAAGATTCATGATCGCTACTGAGTATCGTCCTTTTGTGAATGAAGATGTCTGGTATCGATTCAAGTTTGATTCTGGTGCGGTTCAGAACGATGCCATAAGGTTAAGAGGGAAGATGGTCAAGATCAAGAAGTATGGTTGGAGAATACCGATATTTTCTATGTACGAAAATGTAGTTAAGATTGATGAAGAAAAGTAGTCTTACGTCACGTAACGAACTAAGCAATAAGTTTGATTAATTATTACCGTGAATATCCCTATCCCATGAAGATCAGATATTTTTTAATGACGTACCGATTAGGGCGAAGCGTATCCAACAGTCTCAAAAGATACTTCAAGATAAATCGGGGATTGTTGTGCTGGCTTTCCTGCGGTTAAAGATTTCTTTTATTAATCTGCAACTCAATTATCAAGGCGTTATTTGTTAATAGGTGTAACGGACACTATCCTTTTTATCTCGTTCTTCCTCCACAATTTAGACGCAATGAAAATTTTTCAAGCTTTCTTTTGGTCATAATCAACTCTATTGAGATCACAATTTCTCCATCATCACCAGTACCGGATCCAAGTCTATGCCTGGCCAATATCTCATTGACATACAATTCCATTCTGCTTATACTTTTCTTATTTCCTTGGGCAAAAAGCAATACCTTACCGGTTCTGCGCAATATCCTCCCGGGGATTGACGCCAACTCTGGCCTTGATAGTAGAAATCATGAAAACCAAGCAAATAGATATTCGTCAGCGCCTCCAGAAAGCGTGGAATGACTTCATCTGCGGAGGGACGGTTGCGGGGAACGCCGTTCGACCCGAAATCATGGCATCTTGGATAAGATGCCGGGACTATGGCATAGACCCGCACCTAAAGGTCTTCCCCCACCTTCTGAATGATGAGCAGTCAAAGTCTCTGCTGACCCAGAACAGTCTTCTCATCAGCAGTGCGCAGCGGGTGCTGAAGAGCTTCTACCATTATATCAAGAATATCGATGTCGTGATTGTCCTGCTGGATAGGGAAGGTTATCCACTTGAAATAATGGGGGAAGGCCAATTATGGACCATAGCGGAGGAATTTGTAAACTTTAAATTCGGGACCTCGCTGCATGAGAAATATGTTGGGACCACTGCGTCTTTCCTAGCCATTTTGCACGACCAGCCCTTTGAAATGACGGCGGAGGAGCATTACGCACAATTGCTGCATCCGTGCATGTCCGTCGCCGCGCCGATTCATAATGAGCAGGGACAAGTCATTGGAGCGATCAGTATGAGCGCCAGCCATGAATTGGCTTCGCGGCATCCCCATACCCTGGCCATGATTGCCGCCATGGCCAAGATCATCGAGAACGATCTTCAACTGGCGAATGCCCTGGAGCATACGGAATTCATCAGCCAGTCCTTGAAGGACGCCATGGCCTCCATGGCCGATGGACTCATCGTGCTCGGCCGGGATGACCGGGTCGTTCATGTGAATTCCATGGCGGAAAAGCTCCTGGGGTTTCAGCTTGAGAAGATCAGAGATAAGGAGATCGTTGAAATCGTTAAAAACAGCGTGATCCTCGAAGCGGTCAAGAACAAACGAAAGCTGGTGGACCATGAACTGGTCCTCGAAGAATCCGTGAACAAGTCCCGCTATCTAGTTTCGGTTAACCCTATCCTGAGCCTCGCGGGGAAACATATCGGCACCTCTCTTTTTCTCAAGGAGTTCAAAACGGTGCAGAAGCTTGTGCAGCGAGTCGTCAGTCAGCAGGCCCATTACACCTTCAACGACATCCTGGGGGAAAGCCCCGGCATTCAGGAAGTCAAACGGATTGCACGCACGGTTGCCAAAAGCAGCTCCAACGTCATCATCACCGGGGAGTCCGGTACCGGTAAAGAGATGGTAGCCCAGAGCATCCACAACAGCAGTGAATTTGCCAAGGGTCCGTTTCTCGCAATCAACTGCGCCGCCATGCCGTCGAATCTGATCGAAAGCGAAATCTTCGGATACGAAGCCGGAACCTTCACCGGCGGCCTGAGAAGCGGAAAGACCGGCAAACTCGAGCTTGCTCACGGAGGCACGCTCTTTCTTGACGAGATAAACGGTATGTCCATGGACATGCAGGTCAAGCTGCTCCGTGTACTTGAGGAAAGGGTCTTTCAGCGACTCGGAGGCAGCCGATCCATCGATCTGGGGGCGCGCATTATTTCGGCCACCAACCAGGACCTTGCTGAACGGATGCGGCACGGTAATTTCCGGCCCGATCTGTACTATCGCCTCAGTGTGGTAGAGATTCACATTCCTCCTTTGCGCCAACGGGTCAAAGACATCGAAATACTGACGTATCGGTTCATCGAAGAGAAGAGCCGGCTCCTCAAAAAAACCATCAAGGGAATTACGGATGAGGCCCTTTCCCATTTGCTGACGTACGACTGGCCGGGAAATGTCCGGGAGCTTAAGAATTGGATCGAAAGGGCCGTAAATCTTGCGGAGGGCGAATACCTGACGATACATGATTTTCCCAGTTTAGCCAATATCGAGGAGCTTCCCACCCAGAGAGTCCTGAAGCACACCATCGAGCCCATCAGCGAGTTGGGTTCTCTAAGGCAGACAGAACAGGAAGCCATCAAAGCTGCTATAAACAAATGCCAGGGCAATATCCTGGAGGCAGCCAGGCATCTCGGAATCAGCCGGGCAACGCTTTACAGAAAAATGGAAAAACATCAGATCTCCATCTCCAAGGAAGTTCAATCTTAAGACATATGTCTCATAATGAGACAATTGTATCATTTCTTTAAACCATCTATTTCTTTCTTACAACACCCTTTTATATAATCAAATATTCAATATCACTTACTAATTACATCAGCGTTTCTCTTTGGCATAAACATTGCGCAAGTAGATGTTTAATTGCCACAATTATCAATAAAACTGAAAGGAGGAATATATGAAATATCCTGATTTGAACTTTGAGCCATTCTTCGCCTGGGTGAACCGGCCGAGGATCATGTACAAGGCCGGCCTGCGCGAAGAGCTGGGCTTTGAAATGGAAAAACTTGGGGGAAAAAAGGTGGTCCTCTATACGGACAAGGGACTTGTTCAGGCTGGTGTGGCGGAAATGGTAATCGAGGCTATCAAGGCTTCCAACTTGAAATTGGTCGGTGTCTACGACAAAATTGTACAGGATGCCCGACTCGACTTGATCAACGAGGGAGCGGCTTTTTACAGGAAGTGTGGCGCTGACTGCATGGTGGTCGTAGGAGGCGGCAGTGTTATGGATACCTCCAAGGCCATCAACATTCTGATTGGTGGCGGTCTCGATGATTTTTCGCCCCTGGCGGAACAGGTGGGATTGTTTGAGGGGGCCAAACCATTGCCGCCTCATGTTGCTTTCCCAACCACGGCAGGGACAGGGGCAGAGGTGACCTTCGCTATGGTTGTTCTCAACGATGTAGATAAAGTGAAGGTGTCGTGTGCCCATCCTTTCTGCAACGCGGATATCGCCATGCTGGACCCTGAATTGACGGTGAAGCTTCCCCAGAAGATTACGGCCTTCACTGGCATGGATGCCATGACGCATGCGATCGAGGCCATCACCACCAGCAGTGCGAATCCCATTTCGGACGGATTGGGGCTGCATGCGATCCGGATCATCACTAAATATCTTCCCAAGGTAATGAAAAACCCGGAGGATGTCGAGGCGAGGGGTTACCTGCTGATCGCGAGCACCATGGCGGGCATGTCCTTCATCAACGCCTTCACCGGCGGGGTCCATGCCACAGCCCATGCCCTGGGCGCCATTTACGGGATTCCCCACGGTCTTGCCAACAGCATTATGCTGCCCCATCTGATGGCCTTCAATCTCGAAGAGAACCCGGCGCGCTTCGTACTGATAGCCGATGCCATGGGCATGAACATCGACGGCTTGACGCCAAAGGAAGCCGCCAAGGCTGCCGTTCAGGCGGTGAAGGATCTGCAGAAGACCTTGGGGCTGACGCAGACCCTGAAGGATTTCGGTGTTCCCGAAGGCCGCGATGCTCTCCAGCCTCTGATTGATCTTGCAATGGGGGATTCTCAGTTTCCCTACAACCCCCGCTACCTGGAAGAGGACGACGTGTATAATCTATTTTTGAAAGCCCGATAACTAAAGAAGGAGGATGAAATTATGAAGTACTGGAAAGACGAAACTGAACCGATCAAGGCGTTTGTTACCCTCTGGGAAACGCTGTCCAAGGACCCGGAATTCATCGAAGGCATGAAGAAGGTCAATCAGCTCATTTGGTTCGATTACACCGAGGACGGCCCCAACTGTTCTTTCTACGTGGATAGCCGCGACGGAAAGTTCATTGTTGGCTCTGGTAAGCCGGCCGAGGCACCACACCTCACGATGAGCCTCTCCGCCGACAACGCCCATCTGTCCTGGTCAAACAAGCTTAACCCCGTGATGGCCATCACCAGGGGGCAGATCAAGGTCAAGGGTTCCGCTACGGGACTGCTGAAGCTGGCCCCCAAGCTGAAAAAAGTGGCTGCGCACTATGAGCAGATCCTGAAGGATTTGGGCTGGGGAGACAAGATCGCGAAATAGGTCGTGCTCCCGGGTCGTCTTCATATCGAACAGTTCTTTTTCAGGCGGCTGGCGTTGCTTCACCAATAGTGGGGTAACGCATAGGGCCCACTGCCATGAAGACACTAGAGGTGCCTTTTTAACAGGACGGTTTCTGATCTAACGCCTATTTTACAGGAGCAGACTTATGAAAGGAAATACGGGAAAGGTCATCAATGTGGACCTGACGAGCGGCAATGTCAAGATTGAGACATTACCGGAAGAGTACTACAAAAAATACATCGGGGGCAGCGGCCTGGCTGCAAAGATTTTCTGGGAGCGGGGACGCTTCGATGTTGATCCCCTTGCCCCGGAAGCCATGTTGATCTTCATGAATGGGCCTTTTGCAGGCCTCAAGATCTCCGGCGCCAGCCGTAACAGTGTGGCCGGACGTTCGCCACTGACAGGGCACTGGGGCGATTCATCCTGCGGAGGCTATTTTGCTCCGGAACTCAGATATGCGGGGTATGATGGTCTCATCATCACCGGCAAATCGGTCGGTCCTGCTTATCTTTTGGTCAGGGATGATTCTGTCCAGATTCTCGATGCCGAAGAATACTGGGGCAGGGAAACAGAAGAGGTCACTGCGGCCCTGAAGAAGAAACTCGGCAAGGATCACCGAACCCTCGTGATCGGCCCCGCCGCGGAAAATCTTGTCAAGTATGCCATCATCCTGAACGACGGACATCACGCGACGGGCCGGGCTGGTTTCGGCGCCATCATGGGATCCAAGAATCTCAAGGCCATTGTGGTCAAGGCCTCCAAAAAGGACATTGAGGTAGCGAATAAGGCCGGATATGAAGCCTTCCGGAAAGACCTCAACAAACGGATCGTGGAGGCCTTGCCGGCAACCCTCCTACACACGGACGGGACGGCCGCGAACCTTATGGGCGGTGTTTATTCCGGGGATGTCCCTGTGAAAAACTGGCAATCGAATTTCTGGGAGGAGGCTGCGGAAGCCCTTTCTGGAAGCACCCTGAGCGAGGCTTACCTGACGAAGCGCAGTGCTTGTGCCTTCTGCGGTATCGCCTGCAAGAGGATTGTGCAGGTCAAGGATGGTCCATTTGCCATACCGGAAGGGCCGGGACCGGAATATGAGACCATTGTTGCTTTTGGTACCCTGATCGGTTCCATCGATCTGGCGGCCACGTGTAAAGCGGGCCGTCTCTGCAACGATCTCGGCATGGATACCATCTCCGCCGGGGCCACCATCGCCTGGGCGATGGAAGCCTTCGAGAAGGGTGACCTGACGCTGGCCGAAACGGATGGTATTCCTCTGAAATGGGGAGACATGGAGACGGTGATTAATGTGGTTCTGCCGAAAATTGCCAAGAGGGAGGGCAAACTTGGTCAGCTCCTGGCCGACGGCAGCGTGGCCGCAGCAAAAAAAATCGGCAAGGGGCTGGAATACACGGTGCAAAGCAAGGGGCTCGAGGCGCCGATGCATGACCCGCGAGGCGGCGGACATGGCATAGCCCTTACCTACGCGATGAGTGCCAGAGGGGCCTGCCACGTAGCAGACCCCATGCTTTTTGTCGAGATGGGGGCCCGTTACTACCCCGAGATTGGGTTTGACTACGTCATGGAGCCTCGGACCGATGAGAACAAGCCGGAAGCGGCTGTCGTCTCCATCATCTTCGGTGCTTTGGAGAACAGTGCTTGCTGGTGCGCCTTTGCGGACGCCCTGAAAATTGAAGACTGGCTCAACCTGTTCAACAATGTGGCCGGATACGGCTGGGACACCGAGGAAATGCTGAGGGCTGGCCGCCGGGTCTTTTACCTGAAGCGGCTCATCAATTATCGTTACGGGCTCACGGCGGAAGATGACAATCTCACGCCGAGAATGCTGGAACCGGCCAGAGACGGAGAGCCGGAGGGCATCAAGATGAATTTCGAAGGGATGAAATCAAAATTCTACGGGCTGATGGGATTCGATCCGGTCAAGGGCATCCCGACAAAGGAAAAACTCGAGGAATACGATATGGCCGAGGAGGCCAAGAAGGTGTGGTGACGTCGGCCCCCAATCTGTCATGACAAGGGGCAGCGCCGTGGAATTATCTTTAGATCCTTTCAGGGAGTCCCCCTTTATCTGACAATTTATGGTTTACCGCCATATTCTCAAATGCTGATCGGGAGGGTGCAGATGGTCGGCAATAATATCTACATAAAAATTTCAACTTTAAGCAGCTTTTGAATACAAGGGGGAGCTACATGACAGAGAAGATCTATCAACCTGGAGAATGTTACAAGTATCAACTAATCCTCAAACATTTGCTTGAGACACCCCTCTTCTTTGCCCCGGATCAGCAGATTGTTTATAGAGATAAAGTTCGTCTCACATACAGAATGTTCAATGAGCGCATCCACAGATTAGCCAATGCACTAAGATTGCTGGGGGTCAAGACGGGTGATACGGTTTGTGTGTTTGATTACGACAGCCATCGTTATCTGGAATGTTTCTTTGCCATACCTATGATGGGAGCAGTTCTTCACACTCAGAATTGGCGGTTGTCACCGGAACAGATCCTTTACACAATGAATCACGCGGGGGATGATGTAGTCCTGATTCACGCGGACTTTTTACCTATCCTTGAGGCAATAAAGGATAAACTGACTACTGTCAAAAAGATTGTCTTGATCACCGATGATGATCAACGGCCGGCGACAAAGATAAATATCGATATAGAATATGAAGAGATGTTGCGGGGAGCATCCAGACAGTATGATTTTCCTGATTTAGATGAGTATACTAGGGCAACAACATTTTATACTACGGGAACAACGGGGGCTCCAAAAGGTGTCTACTTTTCCCACAGACAGCTTGTGCTTCATACACAAGCAGTCTTAATAGGCTTAGGCGCCTATGAATCGGTCGCCAGGTTCCGGTCAAACGATGTTTACATGCCGATTACCCCCTTGTTTCATGTCCACGCCTGGGGAATTCCCTATGCGGCAACCCTGCTGGGTGTGAAGCAGGTCTATCCCGGCAAATACGAGCCGGAGATGCTTATAAAGCTTATCTTGACAGAAAATGTCACTTTCTCCCACTGTGTTCCGACCATTCTTCATATGCTTGTGAGCAGTCCCGCAGTCAAGAAGCTGAACTTGTCCAATTGGAAGGTGATCATAGGTGGTTCGAGACTTCCAAAGGGACTGGCCAAGATAATAATGGACATGGGGATTCAGGTTTTTTCCGGTTATGGGATGTCGGAGACCTGCCCGGTAATCTCTCTGGCAACTCTCAAGCCGCACATGCTCGATTGGAACAAGGAGAATCAGATAGATAAATTGATCATGACAGGACTCCCAATACCTTTTGTATACGCGAGAATTGTAGATCATTCAGGAAAAGAGGTACCGCATAATGGCAAATCGACAGGCGAGCTAGCTTTAAGGGCACCGTGGCTTACGGAAACCTATTTCAAGGAACCTGAAAGGACAAAGGATTTATGGAAGGGTGGATGGCTTTATACGGGAGATGTCGCCAATATTGATCCTGCCGGGTACATACAGATTACGGATAGAAGCAAAGATGTAATCAAGACGGGGGGGGAATGGATTTCTTCTCTTGAGCTGGAGAATCTGATCAGCCAGCATGAGGCTGTGTCTGAAGCAGCAGCAATCGGTATCCCTGATGATAAATGGGGGGAGCGGCCTCTACTGATTATTGTCTTGAGGCCTGAATACAAAGACAAGGTAAGCAGTGAAGACTTGCAGAAATTCATGGCAAATTTCGCAAAAGAAGGCAAAATTCCGAAATATGGCGTACCAGATCGCTACCTGATTGTTGATGGGATTCCCAAGACCAGTGTGGGCAAGATTAATAAAATTCAATTGAGAAAATTATATGGTTAGGAGGACGAGAAATGGATTTTGAATTGACAGATGAACTGAAGATGTTGAAGGAGATGGCATATAAATTTGCCCTGGCCGAGTTTTCGGGGATATCCCATGAATGCGATGAGGGTGAGAAATATACTCCGGAGATCCGTAAGAAAGCCGCCGAAAATGGTCTTGTCGGAGCCTGGATTCCTGAAGCATACGGTGGTGCGGGGGCAGGTTTTTTAGGCAATGCCATCATAACCGAAGAACTGTCCAAGGTGGACATGGGTATTGGATTAAATGTTGTCGCTGCTACATTTGGCTGTGAGTCTATATTGCACTTCGGGTCGGAAGAACAAAAAAAGAAATATCTCCCTCCAGTATGCAGGGGGGAACAGGTCAGTGCCGGGGCCTTTACGGAACCTAATGCCGGTACCGATGTCGCAGGATACAGAGCGAAGGCTCTGAAAGACGGAAGTGACTATATCATTACTGGAAACAAGATGTTCATCACTAACGGGACTGTCTGCGATTTCATGGTTGCCCAGTGTATTACCAACCCGGAAGCAAAGAAACACAACAGTTTCAGTCTCATTGTAGTTCCTTCTGATACCACGGGAATAACCCGGAACAAGATCCACGGGAAGATGGGCATCCGTTCCAGTGACACGGCAGAAATTGCTTTTGAGGATGTGCGGGTTCCGCAGTCCAATCTGGTCGGCAAGGAAGGAAACGGCTTCCGCCAATTGATGCATTTCTTTGATACGACAAGGGTCATGGTTGCCAGCCAGGCCCTCGGTCTTGCTGAGGCCTGTCTGGAAACAAGCATCAAGTACGTCAAGGAAAGAACCGTCTTTGGAGCCGCTTTGGGTTCGTACCAGCTTACCCAGATGAAACTTACCGAAATGGCGATTAAGATAGAGGCGTTAAGAGGGCTAATCTACAAAGCAGCCTGGCTGGTCGATGAGGGCCGTCCTGACTATACGTTGGCGGCAATGGCAAAATACTTCGGCGGGCAGACAGCCGTGTTCTGTGCAAATTATGCAGTCGAACTTCACGGCGGGTATGGCTATATTGACGAGTACAACGTCCAGAAATGGTACCGGGATGCGAAGATTCTTGAGCTTTACGAAGGGACCAAGGAGGCTGAAATCATGACGATCGGCAGGGTGCTACAGGCAAGGTAGTGAAAATTGCCGGCAGCATCCGCCATATCGCAGGGTGATATGACAAGTTTTCCTCATGGAGGGGATAACGATTTCATAAAAATTTTAAGGAGAGAAACATGAAAGATGTTGTGATTGTATCGGGTTGCCGAACAGCGATTGGATCTTTTGGCGGCACTCTAAAAGATAGTAATGCGGCATTTATTGGAAGTGTGACCATGAAAGAGTCTATCAAGCGCGCAGGTATAGAACCCGCTATGATAGATGATGTTCGTTATGGTTGCTGCATGGAACCTGCTGATGCTCTAAACGTCGCACGCGTATCAGCCCTTATGGCTGGGATTCCTGAGACAGTCACCGCTGCCACTATCAACCGGGTCTGTGTATCAGGAATGGAAGCTGTCGTATCGGGTATGGCCATGATTAAATCCGGGTTGGCTGAAATCATTCTGGCTGGTGGTGTAGAGCACATGTCAGGTGTTCCTTATTCTGTCCCAGGAGCACGCTGGGGATGCCGTCTCCAGGATCAGGTCTTTGTGGATACCATGATCCATGCCTTACATTGCGGTTCACGATTGCTGCCAGGGCCTGAGAAAGGACCTCTTAAGGAAGGCATGCCCCTGGAGCTATTTAAGGGTAAACCATACATTATGGGACATACTGCGGAGTTTGTTGCGCAACTTTATAATATAAGCAGAGAAGAGTTGGACGAAGTAGCACTGCGCAGTCACAACAATGCTGAAAAGGCTACTAAAGAAGGCCATTTTCGTGAGGAAATCGTTCCGATTGAGATTCCTCAAAAGAAGGGTAAACCACCTGTGATCTTTGATATGGACGAACATTTTATGCCAAACTTGACCATGGAGAAACTGTCAGCTTTACCCCCTGCCTTTGTTCCCCAGATTGGTAAAGTAACAGCGGGGAATTCATCGGGTATTAATGACGGATCAAGCGGGATGATCATTATGTCTGCTGATAAGGCAAAGGAACTCGGGACCAGGCCAATCGCAAGAATAAAGGCTGTTGGTTACGGGGGATGTCATCCTTCGGTCATGGGTTTAAGCCCAACACCTGCAGTGCGTAACCTTCTACTGAAATCAGGATTGAAATTGGAGGATTTTGAGTTGTTAGAGGTGAATGAGGCATTCGCGGCCCAGTACATTGCATGCGAGAGAGAACTGGGACTAAAGAGGGAAATTACCAACGTTAATGGTTCCGGTATTGGACTCGGTCACCCTGTTGGTTCCACAGGATGCCGCATTATGGTCACTCTGATTCACGAGATGAAAAGGCGTGGAAAGACCCTTGGCTTGGCAACTATCTGTGGGGGCGGAGGTGTAGCCATGGCCACCGCTTTGGAGATGGTTTAGCCGGTAAGGTTATCTAGAACCAAATCTGTTGTTTGTACTATTAAAATTAATACGAGAGTAAATGCAATATGTAAAGACCTGATTATATTTTCTGAATGCTTGTATAGGAGTCAGAGATAAGATGATTGATATTTCAGGGATTTCTAAGTTGAAAATCCGTGTTCCCCTTATTGTATTTTTATGAATATTAATTGCTAAATAAGGAAAACCCAGAGAAAGGAGAAAGGATTATGAACAATAGCTATATCGTTATCCATATCAGGGCATCACCTGCACTACCAGGAGAAAGTCGTCGATATCGGTCCCATCCAGATGACTGCCGAGAAGGCGAAAACGCTTCCCCTGCCGCCGATCGTGGGAGGGGTCGCTCATGTGCGGCATTGTACTGCTGGTCATGGGAAGCAGGAAGGACTGATCAAAGACAATATATTTCAAGGACAGGGAGGTTAATATGAAGGACAAACGAAAAGCATACGAAGAAAAGATAGATGCAGAGTTGAAGGAATGGAACGCGCAGATCGCTCTGCTCAAGGCCAGGGCGGAGAAGGACAAAGCCGAGGTGAAGGTCGAATACAGCAAAGCCATCTTAGCTTTGCAGCGCAAGCAAAATGAAGCAAAAGCAAAGCTGGACGAGTTGAAGGCTGCCGGTGATGAAACATGGGAAGGCCTGAAGACAGGCGCGGAAAAGACCTGGGCTGAAGTCAAGACTGCCTTCCACGAGGCGACCTCTAGGCTTAAATAAGCGGGCTACTCAACTGATGAGCCCGGCAAGGCATTCCTCTCCGCGTACAGAAAGTTTCGCGAGCTTGGCATGAGAACTGACTCGGGAAACTCGGCACGGAAGGAGAAACAAAAAAAGGTGTGCATTGGACCTACGTCGTAGCACACACCAACAGGAAGGAGAACAGCCATGGACGATAAGATGATTGTCGTAATATTCGACAACGAGAAGAAGGCATATGAGGGTTCCAAGGCCCTCAGGGATTTGCATGCCGAGGGCAGCATTACGCTCTACGCGAGCGCCGTGATTGCGAAGGACGCAGGCGGTAAGGTGACCGTGAAAGAGGCGGCCGACCAGGGCCCGCTGGGGACCGGCGTCGGTCTGGTCACCGGGAGTTTGATCGGCCTGCTCGGTGGGCCCGTGGGCGTCGCTGTCGGTGCCTATGTCGGGACTCTCGGGGGTATGCTGTACGACTTGGCGAAAGTCGGAGTCGGCGATGACTTTCTAGATGAGGTCGGGAAACAGCTGAAGCCGGGCAAGGTGGCCGTGGTCGCCGAAGTCTGGGAGGAGTGGGTGATGCCAATCGATACCAGCATGGAGGCCGCCGGCGGCGTCGTCTTACGCCGGGCGCGGGGGGAAGTCCTGGACTACCAGATCGAGAGGGACGCAGCGTCACTTAAGGCAGAGTTTGCTGACCTGAAAGCTGAGTACGCTCGGGCGGACAAGGAGGCAAAGGCGAAGCTCCAAGCGAAGATCAACACGGCCAAAGCCAAGCTGCAAGCCACACAGGATCGGGCCAAGGCTGCGTTCGAAGCGACGAAACAGGAGATGGACGCGAAGATCAAGTCCTTGAAGGAGCAGATGGCCAAGGCACAGGCTGACACTAAGGCCAAGCTGCAGGCGCGTATTGCTGAGGTAAAGTCCGAGTACACACGGCGTTCCGACAAGCTGCGCCAAGCTTGGGAACTCACCAAGGAAGCACTGGCACAGTTAAGTTCTGTATTTGTGCTGCGGTTACTTCCTCACACAGCTCGTTTGTGGCCATTGATATACTCTGCCGCGCGCGGGGCATGGATGATGTTTGCCCTCGCCGTCCGGCAGATCCCGCAGCCAGTGGACTTACGGTGTGAGCCGACGCTGCAGCGAGTAAGTTGATAGTTGTACTAAACACAAATTAAAGGAGACATTGCAATGAACGAGATTGATGTTCTGATGGTCAAAATCCCCCCCGAGATGATTCAAAACTGGGGGTGGTTCCTGGCATTAGGCATCGGATTGGTGCTGCTGGGGATCGCCGCCGTTTTTCGGTCCGTGAAAGCCACGGTAGTCTCGATGTCGTTCTTAGGATGGCTGTTGTTGATTGCGGCCGGTATCGAGATTGTGCAGGCTTTCCTGGTAGGGAAGTGGGCAGGCCTGTTCCTGCATTTGCTGGCTGCGGTTCTCTTCGGAGTAACGGGCGTACTGTTTGTGAGGAGGCCGATGATAAGCGCCGAGGTTGCGACCCTTTTCATGGCCATGTTCTTCCTTATGTCCGGGCTGTATCAACTGGTCAGTTCGCTGGTGATTCATCTGCCGGGTTGGGGTTGGTACGCGTTGAACGGAATCATCACCTTTGTGCTGGGGGTTTTCGTCCTGGTGCAATGGCCGTTATCAGGCCTGTGGGCGATCGGCGTCTTCGTCGGAATCGATCTGATATTTTTCGGCTGGGCCTGGGTCGCGCTAGCGCTTAACCTGCACAAGATGTGAGCTGCCAGGCAAGGCTGGTCGTTTCAGTTTGCCATGGCCTGACCTTGTCCTCAAAGACGGCATGGAGGTAAATAATGAACCGGCATACGATTCCAGTGGGGCGCATTCTGGGTATCCCTATAGGGCTGGACTATTCCTGGTTTTTGATTTTCGGACTGATCACCTGGACGATGGCCGTTGGCTACTATCCGGCCGAATTCAAGGACTGGCCTGTAGCGCAGTATTGGCTGGTGGGCGCGGCAACAGCCATCATGCTTTTTGTGAGCGTGCTGTTGCACGAGTTGGGACATTCGGTGGTGGCGATGCACTACAAAGTCCCGGTGCGGAGCATCACGCTCTTTATCTTCGGTGGCGTATCCCAAATGGGCGCCGAACCACCCACTGCCGTCGCCGGATTCTGGATCGCAGTTGCTGGCCCCGTTGTCAGTTTTGCTTTAGCAGTTCTCTTCCGTCTGATGGAGCCTTTCTTCGCCGGTATTGCCCCGCTACTGGCCCTGTTTAAATATCTGGTCTATATCAATGTCGCGCTCGGCCTGTTCAATCTCATTCCCGGATTTCCCCTGGATGGTGGAGGCGTCTTTCGGTCCATTGTATGGGGCGTCACTCACAACATGCGCCGGGCTACTCTAATAGCCGCCAATGTGGGGCGATCCATCGCCTACCTCTTCATCTTTTTCGGCGTATGGCAAATGTTTGCCGGCAACTTCATCGATGGCATGTGGATCGCCTTCATAGGCTGGTTTCTGGAAAATGCCGCCAAAGGGCAGGTTCAGCAACTGGGGCTCCACGATATGCTGGCTGGACATAAGGTGTCCCAAGCAATGAATAGGCAATATGCAGCCATTCGTTCCGACATCAGTTTGCAACACCTCGTGGATGATCACATTTTGGCGAGCGGTCTCCGGAGCTTTGTGGTCAAACGGGGTGACGCAGTTGTCGGCTTGTTGACATTGCATCACATCAAGGAGATTCCACGTTCTGATTGGCCGACAATGACAGCCGCCAAGGCCATGATACCAGTCGAAAAGATGAAACAGGTGCGGCCCGATACGGAACTATGGAAAGCCCTGGAAGAGATGGACCGCGATGGAGTCAACCAGCTTCCAGTGATGGCAGATGGGCAAATTCGAGGCATGCTGAGCCGGGAGGATGTCGTCGGCTATCTTCGCACCTTGCGGGAACTTGGCGCTTAGCCTAGTGACCTGAATTTCGAGACGGCGCTGATGCAGCAGCTTTACTGCATTTATATATGTATAGGGAGCAGGGATTGGCTCGCTTGATCCGGGGCTGGAAGCTATTATTTGGCTTATCCCCGCAGTGATCAAATTCCTTGCTCCGCCCGGCCACCGAATCCGGAACGGCAATGAAGATGCCGTTGGACTGTCAAACTGAATAACTCTCAGAAAGGAGATAGGCTATGGAAGATATTAAACGCATACTTGTAGTTAGCAGGATAATAACGAAAGGCTGCCAAAAAGCTATTCATTATGGAATCTCTCTATCTAAAAAATATGGGGCGGAACTTTCCGTGCTTCATATAATGGATACATTCTGGCTGAGGGGATGGAGTGTGCCCATGATATCAATTGAAGAAGAATATAAAAAGGAACTGAAAAGAGCAAAGGAAGAACTGGATAACATGATTAACATGGAAAAAAAGAAGGGTATGGTGATTAAAGAGTTGCTTAAAGAAGGTGATCCGACAGAAGAGATATTGAAGGTCATTAAGGAAGAAATCATTGACCTCGCTATTTTGCTTGCCCATGAGGAAGGTCGTTTTGAGCACTTTCTTTTCGGACAGAGCAACGAGGAGATTATCCGTAAGATGCCATGCTCGATTCTGCTGGTCAAAAGAGACCAGAATGATTATCAAAGCGGTTAGGCATGATAGATACCGTTCTGACACTTGAAAAGCTTTCTGCGTCTAACAAATACTGGCGGGCATAATAATTCCGGGACTAATATTTGAAAACAATCATTCTAAAAGGAGACCTTGAGCATAAAGAATCGCCACAGGTTACAAAACAAACATCATTAGTTTAGCTGTGACATATCAAGAAAGGAGGCGCATTATGTTAAATTTACTTTCGCGGTATTGGTGGACTCTGGTAGTAAGAGGGATTTTTGCAATAATCTTTGGTATCCTTGCCTTTGTTTGGCCGGGGTTAACTCTGGCAGCCCTCGTCATTCTTTTTGGTGTCTACGTCTTTGTGGATGGTATTTTTGCCATAGTCAGTGCCATAGGAGGCTGGGGGGAGAGAGATGACCACTGGCTGCTTCTACTCGTGGGTCTTCTCGGTATCGGAATTGGAATCATGACTTTCAGGGCTCCGGGGATTACGACGACACTCCTACTCATGTTCATCGCGGCCTGGGCTCTCGCAACGGGAGTTCTGGAGGTCATCGCGGCAATTCGCCTGAGGAAAGAGATCGAGGGGGAATGGTGGCTGATCTTAAGTGGTATTACTTCCATCGTGTTTGCGATTCTGTTGATGATCTTTCCTGATGCTGGGGCGCTCGGCCTCCTCTGGCTGATCGCAATCTACGCGATCGTTTTTGGGGTCACAATGATCATCGCGGGTGTCAACCTTCGCAGGCTCCGCTCCCGGTCCTAAGGAGCAATGGCAAGACCCTAGAGACCGAACGATCATCCGGATTCCGACGGTTTCCGAAAAATCATTCGGCTGCCTTCGAAAAAAAATAGAGCCTTGGGCAGGCGTAATAAGTTGCCTTGAAAGGAGGTGGTTGATATGGCTTGGGATATCGACCTGAGAAAGGTCAAAGAAAAGTGAGGGAGTACAGGTGTCAGAGTATCGACAGGGATTACGAAACTATTATTGGTATGAAACATAGATAAGGAGGAAAAAGATGAAAAAAGTTCTGGTGGTTATACTTGCTATGGCGGTAATGTCGTTCAGCTTTGGATTCAAGCAGGCTGAAGCACAGGCTCCGCCACCGGTGGCTGGTGGGGAGGTTCTCGTAGTTACAGAGATAATAGCAGTGGCAAACGGATGGAGCGTCAAGAAGCAGATTCTGGGCCACGATGTGTATAACGACAAAAACGAAAAGGTTGGCAAAGTGTATGACATCATCATTGCTCCGGACAAGGCAGTTTCTTACGCGATCATCGCAGCCGGCGGATTCCTGGGCATTGCCAAGCATGACGTGGCAATTTCTGTAAGTCAGTTCAAAATGCAGTACGGCAAGATTGTTCTGCCATGGGCGACCAAAGATGCCATCAAAGCGATGCCCATGTTCGAGTATGCTAAATAGAAATCGGTCCATCTGTCCTGCCTCAGAAGGCGGGACAGATGGAGATATCGAGCTCATCGTCAATCTGTAATTGAGTCTATCTCCTTTATCTTCTCGATATCCTTGAATCAGATTCTCAGAGACCGAAGGAGACTCGTAATCAGATTGGGGGAATCATGAACTGGACATTTGTATTGGACGATATTACGTTGTTGATAGGCCATATGAATGCCACGCCCGAGTTGGCCAACTTTTAACACAGCCTTTACCTGTTGAAAATGAAATGCTTATCAATTTAGAGGTGATTTTCTATGGCTCGCAGAGACGAAGAGGCAGGGAATTTCTTAGAGAAAGTAAGAAATATCGTCAAAGAAGGCAGTTTGGACCTATCGTCTGATGAAGGCTTAATACTTAATGCTTGTTTTGCGTATTCCTCAGCCTGATAACAAGCAAGGTGGTGAGGAAAGAAGTATTGAGGATGGCCAAAGGATCAAAGGAGGGGTGGGTTATTATTCCAGCACAAGCAACAAAAGAAGGAGGAAACCACAATGAAGAGCGATGTGGAATTGAAAAGAGACGTTTTGGAGGAACTTAAGTGGGAGCCGGGGATTAATCCCACGGCAATCGGGGTCAGTGTCAAGGACGGGATCGTGATGCTCAGCGGCTATGTGGATAGCTGGGTTCAGAAGCGGACGGCCGAGCGCGCTGTCAAACGAGTCTCTGGCGTCAAAGCCGTGGTTGAAGAGATCGAAGTCAGAATACCTGACTCCAGCGAGCGGACGGATGTAGATATCGCTCAGGCGGCAGAGGATGCATTGGCCTGGCACGTCTGGGCGCCGAAAGAGCGTATCAAGATGATTGTGGAAAACGGTCGGATCACTTTGGAAGGTCAGGTTGACTGGCAATTTCAGAAGGAGGCTGCTGAGAATGCAATAAACCATCTGACCGGTGTGAAGGAGGTTATAAACCGTATCGCCGTCAAACCGAAAATGTCGCCCACCGAGGTTAAGGCAAGGATCGAAGCAGCGCTCAGGCGCAATGCAGTCATTGATGCAGCACGGATCAATGTGACGGCCGCAGGCTCCAAAGTCACTTTAACCGGTAGTGTTAGTTCATTGGCAGAAAGAGACGAAGCCGGGCGGGCTGCCTGGTCCGCACCAGGTGTCTCTGACGTCGAGAATAAGATCACAATATTATAAGGGCTGGTTCCCAATTTTTCGATTGTCATAGGAGTGGTGGAGGGGATTCGGCGTGAGAATAAATTCCTGCCGAACCTGCTCGTTTCATTATTGCACACGAGTTATCGATGGTCTTGACCCATAGCATCTTTGTCCTTATACTTTATATTAATGAGATAAGTGCGTTCCAATCAACAATATGATATTCTATCACGGGAGGTAAACTTATGGCTTCAGTATTTTATTTTCACAACGGCCAGACTGCTGACACTATTCGAACATTGATTAAAGTTCTTGAAAACCTTGATGAGGACACATTCAAGTATCACTGCAATAAGGATAAGAATGATTTCTTCAACTGGCTCAGTACAGGCTTGAATGATGCAAAAGCAGCAGCAGCGATAGAAACGGCAAAGACAAGAAAGACAATGCTTAATAAGCTGAAGCAGATTAAGCACTAGATTCAAATTCATGCCGTAGACTTCTTTTCTCTTCAAAAGCAAAAAGCTCTTGAATAAAAGGTATAAGCCTTCCTGATAGTGTCGTCAGGTCTTTATCAAAAAAAGGAGGGACTCATGGAAGCTACATCGCAAGAAAAGCGTTCACTTGATAAAATCGTAGAAGAGCAGATCAAAAGATGGCAGATTGATCAGAAAAAGAAATACAAGAAAACGATACGGCCAGTCATCACCATGTCGCGGCTGCCAGGGGCAGGCGGGAATTCCATTGCACAGCGGCTTGCACAGGAGTTGAAAATCGATCTCTTCGACCGCGAGATTGTAGAAAAAATCGCAGAAAGCTCCAGGGTGAGCAAACTGATCGTTGAATCGCTTGATGAGCAGGACAGCTCAATTCTCAACGACTGGATCCGGGCTCTTGGCGAGAATCACATGTGGTCCTATGAATATCTGCAACATCTGACGAAAGTCGTGGGAGCCATTGGAGCGCACGGCCATGCCTTGATCGTCGGTCGCGGCGCAAGTTTCATCCTGCCGCAGGAGGTATGCCTGCGCCTCCTTGTCGTGGCGCCACTGCAGACGAGAATTGACAATGTAGCAAAGGCCTATGGAGTATCTGAAGCGGAAGCAAAGCGGAGGGTCCTGCTTACTGAATCCGACCGAAAAGCTTTTATCAGAAAATACTTCAATGAGGATCTGATGGATCCGCTCAACTTCGACCTTGTTCTAAACACGAAAAACTTGAGCATCGATGCCGCCGTGAATATTGTAAAAGAAGCATTCAACTTGCGGCAGTGGTATAATTACAATTTAAGGAAATTAACATAGAATATTTACGTCCTGCACGCCGTCGAGTCAAGGTGCAGTGGTTGAGTATAAATGTTGAGGGAGTATTAGGAAATTTGTTCACAACTCTGGCCAGGCAGAAAGGATTTTTTTAGATGAAAAACTTATCAGCGAAAATAAAAGAACAAGCATTGAAAGAAATTGAGATGTATTTTTGCAAACCTCCATACGATAGCAAACATGTTAGGTATCATCTTACGTCAGGTCTTTTTGAACAACAGTCGCTCATGAAATACGGTTTGACGCCTATTGAATTAATGAAGGAATTGAAAGTGACAAAATTGAGTAAGAAAGCAAAACAAGGGGCATTGAAAGATCTTAAAATGTATTTCGGTGAACCTCCAGTACTAAAGTCATTAAAAATAGACTTTCATCAGGTCTCTTGGAAATGCAGATTCTGGCAAAATATTTGATCACTGTTAACGAATTAATTAAAATAACAGGGCTTGAGGTATCAGATTAATCATAACTTAGATACTGTTTTATCCAAAATAGAGAATTTGGAATTTAATTTTGGCTGATGATAGGATACCGCTGATGTCAGCTCTTTGAAAAAGGATGGGGGCAATGCTTGGAAGATCAGATCAAGACGCAAAAGATTGGGTGGCCAAGGCAATAGCCTTTTACAAAACTTCTGAAAAAGCGACTGCTTTGGCTGAGTTCTCAAATTCCCAAGGCTCCTTTGTTCAGGATGATATGTACATTTTTGTTTTGAACCGCAAAGGAACTGTAATTTCGCATGGAATAGACGAAAAATATATAGGGCAAAACTTCATTGGCCTTCAAGATTCTGCGGGCAAAAAATTTGTCCGGGAGATCATCGACACCTGCAACGCGAAAGGTAGTGGCTTGGTAAATTACATATGGTATGATCCGGCAACCCAGGATGCGGAACTTAAAAGCGTGTATTTTGAGAAGGTCGATGACCTGATTTTTTGCAGCGGAGTCTATAAAGAAATATGGGATGGGCCTAAGTGGGTTACGGCATTACTACGAAATCCTTTACCTTTTTGAAGATTCATTCAGAAATAAATTTAGGGAGAATAATATGAAAAAAGAACATAAATTTTCTATCTGGTACGTCCTTATAGGTGTTTGGGTGGTTTTAATTATCCAGAGTTATATCGCCTCCATGTTTGCCGTTCAGACGATACCATACAGCCAGTTTTTAAATCTTCTCAAGGCGGGAAAGATTGTTGAAGTCGCTATTACGGCCAATCAGATTCAGGGCAAGATGAAAGTTGAAGGCGGCACGCCCGGTGAAACAAAGACCTTTAAAACCATCCGTGTCGATCCGGAATTGTCCACCATACTAGACCAGTACAAAGTAGTTTTCAAAGGAGAAATAGAATCGACTTTTCTCCGCGATATCTTTTCCTGGGTCTTCCCCATTATACTTTTTGTAGGTATCTGGTACTTCTTCATGAAGAAAATGGGATCTCAGCAGGCAGGTTTCCTGACCCTCGGCAAAAACAAGGCAAAGATATATATGGAAAATGAATTGAACGTTACCTTCAAAGACGTCGCCGGTGTTGATGAAGCAAAACAGGAGTTGGTCGAAGTTGTCGAATTTTTGAAAAACCCGGGGAAATTTACCGAACTGGGCGGCAGGATACCCAAGGGCATCCTCCTCGTGGGCCCGCCGGGGACGGGAAAAACGCTTCTGGCCAAAGCCGTTGCCGGGGAGAGCGGCGTCCCCTTCTTCAGCCTCTCCGGATCGGAATTTGTGGAGATGTTCGTGGGACTGGGAGCGGCACGGGTGCGTGACCTTTTTGTCCAGGCCAAGGAGAAGGCCCCCTGTATCATCTTTATCGATGAACTCGACGCACTCGGAAAGGCCCGTGGTATCGGGACATTTGGGGGACACGATGAACGGGAACAAACGCTGAATCAGCTTCTGGCGGAAATGGACGGTTTTGATCCGAAGGTAGGGGTTATCCTCATGGCCGCCACAAACAGGCCGGAAATTCTGGACCCCGCCCTACTCAGGCCCGGCCGGTTCGACCGTCATGTCCTTGTGGACCGCCCCGATAAGACCGGACGGATGGAGATCCTGAAGGTTCACCTGAGAAATATAAAAGCAGCGGAAGACCTTGACTTGGAGAAACTGGCGAACATGACACCCGGAATGGCAGGAGCGGACCTCGCCAACCTGGTCAATGAAGCGGCACTCCTCGCCGTCAGAAGAGACAAGAAAGAAGTGGGGATGCCCGAATTCGAGGAGGCTGTCGAAAGGGTTGTGGCAGGACTCGAAAAGAAAAACCGTTTGATAAACCCCGATGAGAGGAAAACCGTAGCCTATCACGAGATGGGTCATGCGATTGTGGCCTTATCCCTCCCCGGTACCGATCCGGTCCAAAAGATCTCCATAATACCTCGCGGCATTGCCGCCCTCGGTTATACCATGCAGGTTCCTACAGGGGATCGTTTCCTCATGAGGAAGACCGAACTTCTCAACAAGGTCGCCTCTCTCCTAGGGGGCAGGGCGGCGGAAGAAATTATATTTGGAGACATTTCCACGGGCGCGCATAACGATCTCGCGAGAGCTACGGACATAACGAAGAGCATGATCAAGGAATACGGTATGAGCGACAAATTGGGTCAGGTATACTTCGCTCACGAGAAACGGCAGCAGTTCTTAGATGTAGGGCTGCAGGAGACTGGTGACTACAGCAACTCCACGGCAGAAGCCATCGACGAAGAAATAAAAACGATTATCAGCACGGAATATGCCAAAGCACTCGAGATTCTAAAAAGCAAGAAGGATATACTGCAAAAAGGCGCCGAATTGCTGCTTGAAAAGGAAAAGATAGAAGGGGCGGAGATAAAGGCTTTGATGGAAAATAAATAAAAGACCAATCGAAGAGCTTTCAATTACATTGCGCATAAGGGCACTTCTTTTGCGCTGGTTGCATTTACGGCGGATCAAACCAAACGAGGATTTACCTGTAAGGTAAGGATCAAGGAGACGGATGCAAGTGAACCTCTGATCACGTGTCGAAAAGCAGTAGACGATGTCAAAACCGAGGGGTTACGTAGTCTTGGGACAAGCTCAGACGATACCTGATTAGAGGCTGGGCGGTGTCCGGTATGGAGGCGGCATGAACTTGATTCAGGCGTTCATGTGCAACGTGGAACCTGTCGTTCCGATGATAGCGGAGAAATTCACATAGAGGACCCGCAAGAATGAGAGTGCCGATGCGGATCACAGGGGCGCACCTCCGGAAAACCAGGAGGCTCAAGCAGAAAACAAATCAATAGAGGAGGCTGTGACAACTAATGAAAAAAATGTTAGGAATGATGGTCGCTACAATGGTGGTGGCTGGTTTAATCGGAACTCTTATTACGGCGAGGTATGTCACAGCAGGAGAGACTGACCGAGACGGTCGTTTCATCGCCTATGCTGATGGGACGGTTCTGGACACAAGTACGAACCTTATGTGGGCGGCGAAGGACAACGGCTCAAACATTAACTGGAGTGACGCCAAGAGTTATTGCGAGAATTATCGTGGGGGCGGTTATAAGGATTGGCGGATGCCGACGCAGGATGAGCTGGCGGGGTTGTATGATGCGAGCAAAGCAAGCACAAATCCGCCGTCGGTAGGTTGCAGTGGCGGATATCATATCACTAAATTGATCCACCTGACATGCGGTATACCCTGGGCCTCGGAGACGCGCGGTTCCGACGCCGCTTACTTCTATTTCTACAATGGTGAGCGTCTCTGGACTCACCAGTCACTCGACTACAAAGCCCGCGCACTTCCGGTGCGTTCTGTCAAATAGGTTATTGAGCCACATAAAACACCAGACTCCTGTCTGGTGATTAGTGGCCATCCAGACGAGTGAGTATTTGGTATTATAGGGCATGAGATATCGTAAAAGTGCCCATGCTATCCAGGTCAAGCTGCTCCATGTACTTGAGGAAAGGGTCTTTCAGTGACTGAGAGGCAGCCAGATCCATGGATCTGGGGGTGCGCATCATCTCAGCCACAAACTCCTGTGCAGGGGCCTTCCATTCAAGGAACAGCAAATCTGGCAGATCGTCCTTACCAAATACGGCACCCCTCAACCGTCGTTGAGATAGTAGGAGAAGGTACCATCCAAAAGAGAGGTTAATCTAAAGACGAGGATGGATATCTCAAGTGTGGGTATCGGAACCAAAGCAATGCCCCAACATGTGTCGTTTTCCCATATTGCATGTGGTATAGATCAAGTTGATAATTGTTGACAATCCATTAACCCTTCATCGCCACAGGTGAGTTGAATGATCCACCAGCCATCCGATTTCTGGAGCATCCCACAGGCCGAGGTGCTGGCGGGGCTTGATACCCGGCAGGAAGGCTTGGAGAACGACGAGGCGAGGCGGCGACTGATTAACTACGGAGCCAATCTGCTCAAACCTCCAAAACGATCTGACACAGTCGCGCTGCTGATCTCCCAATTCAAGAGCCCCATTATCCTGACCCTTATTTTTGCCGCCCTGCTTTCTTTCTTTCTCCAGGATCATGTGGATGCCGCTATTATTCTTTTTATAGTTCTGGTGAGTGGCCTCCTGGGATTCTGGCAGGAACGGGGTGCCGTTGATGCCGTCGAAAAGCTCCTCTCCATTGTCAGAATCAAGACGACCGTTCTCCGTGATGGCGGCCTCAATGACATTCCCATAGAAGATGTCGTCCCAGGAGACATCGTCATCTTGGATGCAGGAGATGCGATACCGGCGGACAGCCTGATTTTAGAAGCAAAAGATCTCTTTGTGAACGAGGCAACCCTGACCGGTGAAACCTACCCCGTCGAGAAAGATACCGGTCTATTACCGGCGGAAACACCGCTCAGCGGGCGCGCCAACTGCCTCTTTATGGGAACCCATGTTATCAGCGGAACAGCCAAGGCCGTTGTTGTTCTCACGGGAACGCAGGCTGAGTTCGGCAAGATTTCTGAAAGACTGAAACTCAGAAATCAGGAAACAGAGTTTGAACACGGTGTACGGCATTTCGGATATCTGCTAATGGAAGTAACGATGGCGCTAGTTTTCGTGATTTTTGCCGTCAATGTATATTTCCATCGACCTGTCCTGGAATCCTTTCTTTTTTCGCTGGCCCTTGCGGTGGGGCTGACGCCTCAACTGCTGCCCGCCATTATTAGCATCAACCTGGCTCACGGCGCCAAGAAGATGGCACAGCAAAAGGTCATTGTGAAAAGGCTTGCTGCCATAGAGAATTTTGGCAGTATGGATGTGCTCTGCTCGGATAAGACGGGGACCCTGACAGAGGGAAAAGTAACTCTCCATTCCGTTCTGGATGTGGAAGGTAATCCCAGTGAACGGGTTTTCTTTCACGCCTATCTCAATGCCTTTTTTGAAAAAGGCTTCTCCAATCCAATTGACGAGGCCATCCGTTCATACAAAGAGCCCGATATCTCAGGATATAAAAAAACAGATGAGGTCCCTTATGACTTCATACGCAAGCGACTGAGTATTCTCGTTGCAAAGGACGGCAGGTATTTGATGGTCACTAAAGGGCCGATTCCGAATGTACTTGCCATTTGCAGCATGGCCGAGATGCCCTCAGGCTCCAAAGTGGATATAGTCGCAGCAAGAGGGCGGATTGAACAGAGGTTTGAAGAATTGAGCAGCAGTGGTTTTCGTCTTTTAGGGCTTGCCTATAAGGATATGGGCGTAAAGTCTGCAATTGACAAAGATTGTGAAGAAGATATGACATTCCTCGGATATCTCGTTTTCTGCGACCCGCCAAAAGCAGGGATCGCCGAAACGATTGACCGCCTCAGGCAACTCGGTGTTTCTCTGAAAATTATTTCAGGGGACAATCGCCTTGTCGCCGCGAAGGTGAGTCATGACGTGGGAATGGCGGATGCAAAAATTGTTACAGGAAGTGAACTCCGTGAAACAAGCAATGAGGCTCTTTTATCAAAGGTAACAGAGGCGGACATTTTCGCAGAGGTAGAACCAAATCAGAAAGAGCGTATTATCATCGCACTCAGGAAAGCAGGGCATGTGGTGGGATATATGGGAGACGGAATCAATGACGCTTCCGCCCTACATGCAGCGGATGTCGGCATTTCGGTGGACACCGCGGTTGATGTAGCCAAAGAATCCGCGGATATAGTACTCCTGGAAAAGAATCTGGCCGTCTTGATTCAGGGCGTGAGGGAAGGGAGGACAACGTTTGCCAACACTTTAAAATATGTCTTTATGGCGACCAGCGCCAATTTCGGGAATATGTTCAGCATGGCCGGGGCTTCGCTCTTTCTTTCCTTTCTTCCCTTGTTGCCGAAGCAGATACTGCTGACCAACCTGATGACGGATTTTCCGGAAATGACGATTGCCACGGACCATGTGGACAGTGAGATGGTGGACCAGCCCAGGAGGTGGAATATTGCCTTTATTCGGAAATTCATGTTTACCTTCGGCCTTGTCAGTTCAATTTTTGACTACCTCACCTTTGCAGTTCTGCTTCTTATTCTCCACGCTACACCGGAGCAATTCAGAACGGGGTGGTTCATGGAGTCCGTTATTTCTGCGTCCATCATTGTACTTGTAATCCGGAGCAGAAGGCCTTTCTACAAGAGCAGGCCGGGAAGGCTGCTCTCTGGTGCCACTATTGCTGTCGTTCTTGCCACTCTTATCTTACCTTTAACACCTCTCGGAGAGGTCTTCGGGTTTATACCCTTGCCTGTATCGTTTCTCATAATGATGGGTCTCATTGTGATGCTTTACATCCTGTCTGCGGAACTCGCAAAAAAGATATTTTATCAAAAGGTGAACCTCTAGGAATTTACGTATGAGCATGTCTGTAACAGGAAATCGGCTAAATTAAACAGATCGGGGCAGCATTCATCGGCTTATTTGCTACTATGTTTTACCGTTATCCCATAGCATAAGCTGCGAGGAATTAAACCACAGACCCTTCGACTTGCTTCACTCGCTCAGGGTCAATTCGACCACGACCTTTTTTTGCGGCGCTGCCTTGAAAAAGGGCAAGTCTCATTGAACTAACGGGCAGATCATGTCCGGGGAGGTGCAGGCTGATTATGAAGCTTCCGGAACATAAGACTAAAATTGTGGCCACCATTGGACCGGCATCAGAATCGCGAGAAGTCATGGAAGAGATGATACAGGCCGGCATGAATGTGGCCAGACTCAATTTCTCGCATGGCAATTTTGGCGGTCACAAACAGGTTATCGACAACCTCCGCGCCTCCGCCCGTGCAGCGGGACGACGAATCGCCATCATGGCCGATCTACCAGGTCCGAAGATAAGGATAGGCCATCTGGCCGATGAACCGGTTAATTTGAAGCCTGGGGCTTTTTTTACACTTACGACCAAAGACATTGTTGGAGATGCCACACGGGCTTCGGTTAGCTTTGACCATCTCCCGGAAGCGGTTAGTCCCGGCGATACCCTGTTTCTGAATGATGGTCTTATCCAGCTTGAAACAGCAAAAGTGGAGGCTAATGAGCTAATCTGCCGAGTCCTTGTAGGTGGAGAATTGCGCTCCCGCAAGGGACTCAACCTGCCCGGCATCGACCTCGGGATCAGCGCCTTCACCGATTACGACCGCGAATGCCTTAAATTTGCTCTTGAACAGGGAGTGGATGCGATCAGTCAGTCCTTTGTGGAAAGTGCTGCGGATGTTGTTGCTGTACGGGAGTACGCGGCTGAGTTGGGATACAACCCCTTCATAATTGCGAAAATTGAACGCGCAAGGGCATTGGAACACATCGACGATATCGTCGAAATAGCGGACGGCATCATGATCGCACGAGGAGACCTCGGTGTTGAAATACCCATTGAGCAGATTGCCATTGTTCAGAAGCGCCTCATGCACTGTGCAAACAGAGCGGGAAAACCAGTCATCACGGCCACGCAGATGTTGGAGTCTATGATGGCCAACCGACGCCCCACTCGAGCTGAGGCTACCGATGTGGCCAATGCGGTGCTTGACGGCACAGACTGCGTCATGCTTTCCGAAGAGTCGGCGATGGGCAAATATCCCGTGGATGCCGTAACCATGCTCGCGAAGATTGCCGCAGCAACAGAGCCATACCGTTTCCGCCACGGTCTCAAAGAGGCTCTCACAACCCATGAACGCACTGGCCCGGTCAGTGTCACGGATCTGATCGCCTTGAGCGTCGAGGCGGCTTTGGAGCGCATCACCCCCGCAGCCGTATTTGTTCCGATCCACAGCGGTACAACGGCGCGGTCCATAGCCCGGTTCAAGCTCCCTGTGTGGATCGTGGCGGTAAGTTCCGAGGAGGATTCCTGTCGTCGACTCCTGTTCACCAGTGGGGTCTATCCGGTGTGCGAGCCCGAGCATCCTGAAGACTGGAATTCTTATGTGAGGGATTGGTTGCGGACCCATGAGGTGGAGGGAGATCTCGTGATTCTGACCGAAGGACCGTCATCAAGACACCCAAAGGCAAACAACCGTATGGAGATTGTTGAACTCAGAAGTGAAACAAAAGAAGATGCGAAATGAAAGAGATCGT
>DATKLL010000122.1:0-37781 GCA_035542475.1 Syntrophales bacterium | reverse complement strand
CTGAGGCAACGGACAGATACATGGCAAGCAGCACTGTGGCTGCAGCATTAACGGTCATAGACGTCGTTACTTTGTCCAGAGGAATCTGGTCAAAAAGGATACGCATATCACCAATATGGTCGATAGCGGCACCGACTTTTCCTACCTCGCCCATGGACAGGGGATGATCGCTGTCATAGCCTGCCTGGGTGGGAAGATGAAAGGCCACGCTCAAACCTGTCTGCCCTTGGCCTAAGAGGTAACGGTAGCGGGCATTCGTTTCCTTGGCGCTGCCGAATCCGGCATACTGACGCATGGTCCAGAACCTGCCCCGAAACATGTTCGGCTGAACACCGCGGGTGTACGGATATTCACCCGGATAGCCGAGTTTGCTCTCATAATCAAGACCGGCAATTTCCGTCGGGGTATAGAGAGTCTCGACAGGGATCCCGGACCAGGTGGTCTTAGCCTTCTTTTCGGGGGCTTTGCTCAAGGTCTTTGCCAGAGTCCCTTCCGACCATTTCTTTTTCCCGGCTTTGATCTTTTCCAACTCCTTGTCATTAAACATAGTCTACCTCCTGAAGATATTGTCAATAGGAAACCCTTGAATAAGAACCCTTCCGCAAAACAAATAAAATAATACACTTACACTCTAATCTTCCCGGCAAATCTGCCGTTATCCAAAGATTTCTATATTGGTGGGCGAATGGGTTTTTTAGCGTGTCCTTCCTATCATCCAAATGCTTTTCTGTCAACTATTTTCTGATCAATAAAGTATAATAGATAGGAGCCTTAAAGAGGGGACGGAAGGTTTTATTTAAATACAGAATTTTTGTTGCTTTTTTGAAAAAAGACCGAAAATCAAATTCCCCAGGATTAGCATCCCGGATAACAGTTATGCCAGCACTGAGGGGTTTTTCAACCCCTCAGTCTGGAATGTTTTTGGGGTTTAAAAACCGTTTAAGAACGTCCACGATACTTGAATGAGATATTGAGTCTTACCCTGAAGGATGTTATTTTTCCATTTTCAACAGTGACATCCTGCTTTACAACCTCTGCAATTCTGAGATCTTCCAGTGTCTTGGAAGCGGTTGCCAATGCATTTTTTGTGGCATCTTCCCAAGATTTTGGACTTGTTCCCACAATTTCAATAATGCTGTATACCGACATAATAACCCTCCCTTCTATATTGTTTAAATCACTAATAAAAGACCAACGGGTTATTGAAGAATTACTCCGCTAAACTTTGGACATCACTTTATCAAATTCTTCCACTGTTACCGCCGGCAGCGTGGTAAAGGAAATCCCAGTCAGCTTATTCAGGGCAACGGAAGCTTGCATTGCCTTTTCCACATCTGGAAAGGTTAGAATAAAAACAAGATCTATTTCTCCCAGTAATGCATACATTGACTTTACTTCACCGCCAAATTTTTTTATAAGTTTCATTGCCTTGTCTGTCCTACCTGCGCTTATTCCCTTAAGTCCTTCAGACGAATATTTGCCGAGCATAAAAAAAGTAGACATAGTACCTCCTCCTTATTCTTTATGGTCTACGCCCTTCAGATTTTCCTCATGACCAACATAAGATGCAGCTGCCGGTCATTAATCATGATCCTCAGTGAAAACGCGTACCTTCCGGGACTCCTTGATAAGAGGTTCCATCATCTCCTCAATTAGCAGGCGCTGTCTGGATGTCTGCCATGCCTTCCAGGCCTCAAGGCTCATCCAGGTGCTGATGACCATGAAGACGGAGGGATTATCCGATTCACGAAGCGTTTCGCCGGTAATGTAGCCAGGCTGCCTCATTCCAGCCGATCTCAATTCCAGCATCAGACCTCTTAGCTGCTTCTCCTTTCCAGGCTGGCAATGTCTTTCAATCATCACTCTTATCATATTTTCACCTCCTTATTTTAATAGAAACAGTTGGTTAAAAAATGAACATCATTTTTTTAAATTATAACCTATTATTTGCTCCATGGAAAGAATATTAATATCATTTCAAGCCTTGTTAAGGAGCTAGGCATGTTATGTTGCTGTTTATTATACCATCAGCACATAATAGCGCAGCCAGACATAGATCATGCAGATAATGACCGACTCGATCATTAAAGGCATGCCATAGAGCATGAACTTTTTGAAGGATATGGGCTTCCCCATCTTCTCTGCCATGCCGACAACAATAACATTAGCCGAAGCCCCGATGGCCGTACCGTTGCCGCCGAGACAGGCACCGAGCGCCAGCGACCACCACATGGGCATCAGGTCAGGATGATGGAGAAGGTCAATACCGGAGAGGTTGGGCCAGAGCTGTTTGGCCATATCGATAATGAGGGGGTTCATCGTGGCAACATACGGGATGTTGTCGATGAAAGCGGAAGCGAATGCAGAAAACCACATGACGATCATGCTCGTGCCGAATAGATTTCCATGGGTAAGCTCGAGCACCTTTATCGACATCCACTTGATGAGACCCACTTTTACTACAGCGCCGATGATAATAAACAAACCCATAAAAAAGAAGAGAGATGACCACTCCGCTTCCGCAAGAATATGATGTGGCTCCTTGATCCCTGAGACCAGCAAAAGGAGCCCCGCACCGAAAAGAGCAATCGTGGCGGGTTGCAGGTCCAGCATCCCATGGATGACAAAACCCGTAATTGTGACGGCGAGGACGATAAGTGATTTTTTCAGGAGTGGCGGATCCTTGATCGCTTCTTTTTCCTTCATGGCCATGACACGCCGGCGCAATTCTTCCTTCACCACCATTTTTCTCCCGAAGATGAATTTGATGCTGATGATATAGACGATCAGGACAACGATGATGACCGGTGTCAGATGGTAAACAAAGGGCATGAAACCCAGTTGAGCCTTCGAACCGATCATGATATTCGGCGGATCGCCGATCAGGGTAGCTGTCCCACCGATGTTGGACGCCAGCGCCTCAGTGATGAGGAACGGCACGACATCAAGTTCCAGCGCCTGGCAGATAAGGAGGGTTACCGGGGCAATTAGGAGCACGGTAGTGACATTGTCTAGAAATGCCGAGACCACCGCCGTGACGGTGGAAAAGATTGCCATGATCATGAAGGGCTCGCCCTTCGCTATCTTCGCGCTCTTGATGGCAAGATACTCAAAGCAGCCCGTCGGTTTCATGATATTGATGATTACCATCATACTGACCAAGAGAAAGATCACGTTCCAGTCAATTCCCAGTTCCAGGGAATTGAACGCTTCTTCCTGAGTGACAATCCCAAGGACGATCAGCAGGGCCGCCCCAAAGATGGCAATAATGGTCTTGTGTATCTTCTCATAGATGATCAGCGTATAGGCGAGGATAAAAATCAATGTGGCGATCCAGAAGGTCGGCCCCATTACAATCTCACCTGAAGTACCGGCAATTTCCTGTGTCATTATCTGCCTCCGTCACTTCTCTTCCAGCATCGCTTTCGTGATGGCAAAGAAAATATCCCTCAGGTAGACCATACCTACCACTCTTCCTGCCTTATCGAGGACAGGCATTCTCCTCACTCGATTTTTCAGGATACGGTCCACACACTCCATAAGGGGGTCATCCTCATGAACGGTAATAACAGTTCTCGTCATGAGTTCTTTCACCTTTTTGTCTCTGGCCTGTTTGGCGAAAGACTCCAGCATCCCGTCCCAGGTGAAGTCACCTAAATTCATCATATCCATGTAGGACGGATGGACTGCCCTGAGTATGTCCGTCATGGACAGCATCCCGACAAGCTTGCCCTTATCATCAAGGACGGGTAATCCCATGACACCGACTTTTGCCTCACCCCGTACAGCGCCCTTGAGAAGATTGACTGCCTCTCTAAGGGTGTTTTCAGGTTTTAGATAATCCTGGAAAGGGATCATAATATCTTTTGCTTTCATATGACCTCCCGTGAGTTTATGTCCATAGTATCCTGTTCCTCATGATATCGTCAACTACAGAAGGATCAGCCAGGTTGGCAATTCCGTAGTGTTAAGATCATTTTTATTTGTGTGACTAATTCCTGATTTCCATCAGCCATCCTTATTAATTTCATGATTCCCTTAAATTATCTTCATTTGTTTTCACCTGCCGGCGTGCTTTCAGTTTAATCCAAAGCTTTCCTGCAACAATAACACCTATGGTGAAGCACACCTCAACAGCATACTGAAAAATCTTTGAAGGATTAATTGTCAAAACAACAAAAGGATCCGTCACCATCATCTCTCCCCCAACCTGGCCAAGAATAGCAGCACCGATGTAGATGATAACTGGATATTTATCCATTAATTTTGCGAGCAGGGTACTCGAGAAAATCACGATAGGTATACTAAGACCAAGACCAAAAATGAGAAGAAAGATATTCCCTCTAGATGCGGCGGCAATCGCCAAAACATTGTCAATAGACATGGTGACATCTGCAATTACAATAATCCAGATGGCCTGCCAGAGGGTTTTTGCTTGTTTTTGAAACTCATCTTCAGGCGCGCCTTCGACAAGCAGCTTTACGGCAATCCAGATGATGACGGCACCGCCGATAAATTTTATATATTCGATCTGTAAAAGTTGCGCGGCGAAAAAGGTCAGGACTATGCGAAGAATGACGGCGGCCCCAACCCCGAAGGCAATTCCTTTCATGCGCTGACCTACGGAAAGCGAACGGACAGCCATGGCAATGACAAAGGCATTATCGCCTGACAGGATGAGGTTTACTATAATAATACTGAAGAAACCTATCAGAAATTCCCAGGTAAAATGTATTTGTCCTAATATCCCTAAATCCAATTCTTATCCTCTTCAAAAGATTTTCAATTATTTTCTAATTAAGTTGTGATAAGAATTTAAGGTTCAAGTGCCAAGGTATAAGGAAAAATTTACATTTGAACCCCTCATCTTGCACTTTGTACTTCATATTGACCCTTTGATCTCTTGAATCCTGAAGAAGATAGCAGCTTTTTTGGAGATGAACCAGATTTTTCTCTTGCTCATTAGTGGACGAAACAAAAAAAGGCGTCCCAGGTAAACCCAAAGTGCCTTCAATGTTAAAGTTTCTGAAATCGTAATCCAGAAACTACGCGGGTTTCTTCTCCGTCAGTTTTGTCATAAAAAGATTTATACATCCAAGGGCGCATATAGCTACTACTATAAGGAAAGCCATGCAGTATGTTCCCGTAATATCCTTCAGATGGCAGCCAACCCATAAACGCTGCTACTGAGCCGGAAAATGAAGATCACCGCCTTCAACTTCCGCTCAATGCACTACAGCATCTTTCAGGCTCCATTGCATATGTGGCTGACCGTTTCCATCATATCACAGTTTATACTGTCCGCCGCCGTTCTCCAGATTCCTGCCGTCCGTGAATCTTTCGGCGTTACACGCCGATGCTCTAGACAATCTGTGTTATCATGGTATTCGGCGCAATTGTCTTTGTCTCCATAAAAGTGATCAAGGTGTATTTTCACAGGTGGCTGTGGGTTGTAAGATGATTGACGATCATTTTGTTATATGGCATAATTGATAAAAAAATGATTTTTACCTAAAAAACAAGAGGATGTATCATGGAGAGTATAATAAAATGGGAGACAGATATTGATGTTGCGTTATCTATGGCACAGAATCAGCAGAAGTCCGTTCTCCTATATTTCTTTAATCCTGAGTGAATTCATTGTGAGAAGATGGATGCAGTTACGTATCCTGACAAAAATGTAACAGAATTCATTAAACAAAATTTCATTCCCTTACGTGTACTCACAGACTCAATACCTTTATCCACAGATTTCAATGTGCAAGGAGCCCCTACTCTTATATTACTCGACAAAAGCGGTAAAGAGCACTATAGGGCTGTTGGTTTTATACCCATTGAAGAGATGATCCCTTTATTACTATTTGGTATTGCAAAAACATATTTTGACCTCAATCAATTTGATCAGGCTATCCAAAAACTGGATGTTATTATCTCTGAACATCCTAAGAGTTATACGGCTCCGGAAGCAACCTATTTATGGGGAGTTTACGGCTATAAAAGCACCCATGATCGCAGGCATCTCAGGCAAGCATATGAGAAACTTCGACATGGATACAAGCATAAAGTATGGACAATACGGATATTACCATTGGTAAAGAGTATTATAACACTCTTGGTTTCATACCTATGGAAGAGAAACTACCTTTAAATTCAAATTTCAAAAATGATCGACGCTCGGAATTTTATATTGGTCTTTTAGTCAATATCTCATAAAATAATATGGACCATGGTGAAGCAATCCACCTAGAGGGCAGATGCGGAGGCATCCATCTGTGTTCACAAAGCGGGTATGACAGATTGTCAAAAAAAGGCGCCCCGGACAAAACCGGGGCGCCTTGAAAAAATCTACCGCCTAAACCTGTCTGTAAATGCCAGAAATATTACGGAGTAAGACTTGGCGCAGTCTTCTTCTCCGGCGGCTTCGTCGTGAAAAGAATTATAGTTCCAAGAGCACATAGAGCCGCTGCGATGAGGAATGGCGCATAATATGTACCCGTCACATCCTTCAAATAGCCGCCGATCCATGGCCCGGCGAACCCGGCAAGACCCCACGCCGTAAACAAGAGGCCATAGTTACTCCCCTGCGACGTGGGTCCGTAGAACTGCAGACACGTGGCGGGGAACAGCGTAAACATGGCGCCGTAGTTCCAGCCGATGAGCAACGCGATAGCCGCCAATCCATAAGCGCTGCCGCCGAGCTGGAAGATGAAGATCATTGCCAACGTCTGCAGGAGAAACAGCACACTGAAGTAGACGCGGATGCCGATCATATCCACAAACCATCCCGACAGTATTCTTGTTGCTGCATTGGTAAAGGCGAGAGAACTCACTGCACCGGCGGCCGCCATAGCTGTCAGACCCTGATCCCTTCCGAAACCGGCAAGATGACCGATAGTCATCAAACCGGCAAAGGACCCGCAAAAATAGGCAACATATAGAAACCAGAACCTGGGACACTTGGTAGTTTCTTCATGCGTATGGTCACGGGTATCCTTAACTTTTACACCAGCAGGGGGAGCTGGCGGCGACCAGCCGGCTGGTTTCCAACCTGCCGGGGGCACCTTTAGGAACATGCCGGCAACAATCGCCATGATGCCCATGGCAACGCCGCAGTACCAGAAGACATAGCGCCAGCCCATCCCTGGATTCGTAATGATCCATGTGGCGAGAGGCCCCATCAAAAACGAACCGAGACCGAGACCTACAACCGCAAACCCGGTCGCCAGGGCCCGCCTGTCAGGCCACCACTTTGGTGCCGTCGCAATAGGCGGCAGGTAAATAACACCACCGCCAAATCCAGCAAGAAGACCATACGTAATATAAAGCTGCATCTTCGTCTGAATGAATCCTGACAGCACAAATCCAATACCTAAAATGATTCCACCCGCCATAACTACTTTTCCCGGACCGATCTTATCGCTGATACGCCCAGCGGGAAACGTCACCAACCCGAAGACCAGACAGCAGATCGCGAAGGCCATGGCTATTTCCGCGCGGGTCCACCCGAATTCCGCATTCAACGGCTTGATAAACACACTCCACGCATAGAGAAGCATACCGCATGTGGTACTGCCGATTAACCCCAACAATAAGGGAATCCACCTTGGGGCTGTTTTTACTTCTTCCGCCATTATCTAAACCCTCCTTTCAATAAATAAACCATTAATAAAAAAACGTTTTAAATAATAATGAATTTCAATCTATTATCATTGCGAGCGACATGATATTTCCAGTTTAACACACCGTTTCACAATGACTCCGTTAACCGTGTATAACAAACACTTTTAAATGACTCCTCTTAACCTCCTTTCTTAACAATTTTGGTCTATAAAATTATTTCTTGACAACCCTCTTCAAGAAGTAACCCTCTTTGTCAACAACATCCCGGAGCAGATGCAGATCTTCTTCCGTCGGCTCTGCCATTTCCGGTACGTTTTTAGGAATGATTAATTCAAACTCAATCATATTCTGGATCTGCTGCGGGGTGAATCCGGGTCTAACTTCCAGAAGCTTCATCCTCCTGGTCTTCTCATCAAAACCGAACAGGGCCTGCTGGGTAATTACTCTATAGGGGCCACCACCCATGACACCCGCCTTCTCTCTATAGTCAGGAGATCCGTTTCCGTAGCCTATACTGGTGATGAAGTCTACTTGTTTGCAGAATCTTCTTTTCTCTAGGGCCATAATGGCTATGGTCTTGCCGCAGTTAGCCGCCATCGCTCCGGCACCACCACTTCCTGGGAATCTGATATCGGGCTTGTTGTAGTAACTCCCTTCAATCGTGGAACTGATATTACCGTACATATCGATCTGAGCGCCTCCGATAAAGGCATAATCTGCAAACCCTCTCTGCGTTAGTTCAAAAACCGCGCACAATCCTTTCATGAAGCATGCTTTTCTTCCTGCCCGGGTATCACCTACGGATAGGGGCATTCCAATCTCCAAGATAGGAGCCAGCGACCCCGCTTCATATATCATATAGAGATTTGGGGCATGTGTTAGCTGGGCATGCATGGCAGCAATGATAGGGAGCCCCGTGCCTACAAAGACGATCTTTCTATCTTCCAATTGTCTTGATCCCGTAAAAGCAATCATTTCAAAGGCACTGTATTCCGGCATTGCATTTACCTCTTTTTTGACATCTCACAATCTCATTACAGTGTATAGATAGGCTGACCGCCGTCCATTTCCTTTAAATATCGAAGTTTTTTGTAACCGGCTGTTTTTTCCAGAAAATCGTCAAATGTTTCACAGCCAAAGATATAGTCGTTGAAATACCTCCTCAGACCGTCTTTGTTCCCAGTTTTCCTGAATTCATCACAGATTCCCCTGTACTTCCTGATATGATCCATATCGAACCAGTAGTACCCGTAACATGCACCGGGATAGCATCCGAAGGGCTGCTCAACAACAGCATCCACGCATACATAGGGAATTTCCGTCAGATTAGGATATTTTCTGATTGTTTCGGTGGGAATAACCTTATCGGTCGTCATTATGGTGTAAGCAGATGCTTGCGCAATTTCCGGGCATGTACAGAGGGCCCCAAAGATCCTCGCATTTCCATACATGTCAGCTGCAGTAGTATGAACGATGCCAACATCGGGATTGCAGGCCGGGAGGAGGTAAATATTCTGCCCCGTGAAAGGACATTCAATCATTTTACCCCTGTTTACCAGTTCCATATCCGTCCCGCCATGATCTCTCACGGGGATGAAGGGGATGCCCATGGCCCCGGCTTTGAACCGTACCGACATACCATAATTAGTATAATCGTCGGTTTCGACTGTCCTGTTAGTGACCAAGTACCTCCAGAGAGGAGCGATCCCTATCAATTCATAGCCCCACCAGGCTAACTCTACGCGTTTAATAGATACTTTTTCTGGAGCAACAATCATGGCACCGGCAAGCCATTCCAGACAGATTGAGTTGGACTGGAAAGAAAGAGTGAGGTTCTTAACACCTTTCCTGATGATTTCATGAATGATTGCGGCGGGAACCCTTGTATTCACAAAACCGCCGACTCCGAGGTTTATGCCGTCTTTGATATATTTGGCTACCGCTTCCTTGAGGGTCATCCTCTTGTCGTAGAGGCCATGGTCTTTCTTTTCCGTAATTTTTCTAACCTCGTTAGAGGTCAGGCCCCAGTGCTCAAATGGCTTTTCATCATATTTCAGCTTAGAGACGGTTTTTATTTTTGAACTTACTTTACCTAACATTCTTCGGCCTCTTTTGGGGATTATCCCCGCCCAAATCTTATAAGTCCATGAGTCGTATTTTTTTCTTTTTTCTAATATTACAATGATGTGATGTGTTTCATACCGGAAACGACAATCACGATCTGCTTAGCGTCACCTCCCATGAAGAACAAATCATCTTCACAAATAAATTGTAAATGTTTATGGGGATTTTTTCCTTTTTGAATTTTGATTGCAACATCATCATAAAAAAGTTCGTAACTTGATTAGATCGTGCATTAGAGATATTGGCAATTTAATTGTCAATAATGGTGGATATACTTAATTGTGCGGGGTATTACCATTTCAAAAAAGACATGTCAACTATTTTCTGAATTCCTTTCTAAGTTTTATCCGATACATTTGACTGTTTCATAAATATTTCAACTGATTACCTTTGCCCCACCTCCCATTATACCGGCATCAATCATATCATATGAGTCCATTTCTGTCCCTCACCTTCAGCAAGTTTATCCTGAGCTGTTAGCTATGAGCTAGGTCAAATGGAGCTTAGCCTGTCTGAGTTAATCGAAGGGTCGAACTTTGAATAGTCAAAGGACTCAGATCGTAATTTCGCTTTCTTTAAACGGCACTCTGAGTTTCATTTTCTCATAATTTTCTTTGCAATGTTTTCCCTTTTGTCCAAATTTATATCCAAACATGTATAGGATTATCAAATTTGTCATTGTAATATGTAGCGAAACCGTTTAAAGAAAAAACGAAAACACGTTCAGAAAGGACAATGTCAGATTATATGGATGACGAAAGCAAGATTATAAAAGAAATGGAAGCCATCTTGCGTAAGAAGGCTGAGGAGATTTATTCGGAAAAAGTTGTTGAATATGGAACTAATCCTAAAAACTATGGTACTATAGATAATCCTGATGGATATGCAAAAGAGCCGGATGAATGTGGTAAAGATGTGGAGATGTTTCTTCGGGTAAGACATGGAAAAGTTGATGAGGCAAAATTCATGGCCAGAGGATGTATGTTTACTGTTGCCGCATGTGATGCAGCGGCAGAGATGTCTAAGGGGAAAACTGTCCCGGAATGTTTTAGGATCAACCAGAGTTCAATTCTTGAACATTTAGGAGGTCTTCCTGCGGATCATATCCATTGCGTTCTATTTGCAGCTGTTATTTTTCAGCGGGCCTTGAAAAACTATATTGTCAAAAAAAAATAAAAAAAAGAATTTGTCTTGAAAGAAGTTGCTATCAGCCGGAGGACATAAGGATGCAGCGGAACGATTCGATCATTTGAACACTCGAATCTCTTTGCAATAAGGAAAAACATAATTTAATATTCACTATGGAGTTGTCTGTGGGAAAATCAAATATTCCGGATCACATCTATGATATAGTAATTATTGGCGGAGGGCCTGCAGGACTGACGGCAGGTCTGTATACCGCGAGGGCCAGTCTCAGAACTTTGCTCTTTGAAGGAGTTTCTTCAATAAGTCAAATTACTGTTACCGATTTAATAGAAAATTATCCGGGCATACCCGAAGGTATAAATGGATTTGAACTTATCGAGCGGTTTAAAAAGCAGGCGAGTCAGTTCGGGTTGGAAGTGTTGTCAAAGGATGTAATTTCTATAACAAGAAGGACATGGGATAATACCGAAGCATGGGAAGTAAAAACAGAAGATATGACTTATGAGGCACTTGCTGTAATTATAGCAACAGGAGCGTACTGGCGTAAATTAGGAGTTAAAGGCGAAGATACTCTTGTTGGGAAAGGGGTTTCATACTGTGCAACCTGTGACGGCCCTCTTTTTAAGAACAGGGATGTAGTCGTCGTCGGTGGCGGAGACGCGGCTGTCCAGGAAGCGATCTTTCTCACCAATTTCGCCGAGAAGGTAACCATTGTTCATCGCCGTGACCGTCTGCGGGCAACGAAGAGCTTGCAAAAAAGGGCCTTTGCAAATAGCAAAATTAAATTCGCCTGGAATTCTGTGGTTGAGGAAATATCAGGAAGGGATTTTGTTGAAAAAGTAAAAATCAGGGACGTTAAATCTACGGATGTCACTATGGAGATACCTGCTGCTGGGGTTTTTATATTCACAGGCCTGATTCCAAAGACGGACATGTTCCGTGGCATTATAGATCTTGATAGCGGAGGATATATAATCGTAGATGAGAATATGCAGACATCGGCAAAAAGTATTTTTGCCGGCGGCGACTGCATAAGAAAAAGCCTCCGTCAGGTAATTACCGCATGCGGGGATGGAGCAACAGCGGCATTCTCCGCCCAGCTTTATGTCGAGGAGTTGAAAGGTGAGTCTTACTGACTGGCAGCATATTCCCGAACACATTAGTCCATATATCTTTGAGATTGGTTCCTTTCAGGTTCGCTACTACAGCCTCATGTATATTGTCGCTTTCCTGCTGACATATATACTTGTCTTATATCGTATAAAACAAGAAGAGTATGATATTTCGAAAGAAACCATCCAGGATTTCTTTATGTGGGCCATTATCGGGCTCATCTTGGGCGCAAGGTTAGGTGAGGTCCTTTTTTATAATTTTGATTATTATTTGAAATATCCTCTTGAGATATTCCTCCCATTTGATTTTTCACACGGCATGCGATACATTGGCATAAGCGGTATGTCCTATCACGGCGGAGTTATTGGCGTCCTAATATCATCGATTATTTTTTGCCGTAAACATAAGATAGACTTCTGGCGCTTTGCCGATCTGTTCTGTCCCGCTATTCCTCTCGGGTATACCTTTGGAAGATTAGGTAATTTCATCAACGGTGAACTCTACGGCCGGGTAACAAGTGTGCCGTGGGGTATGTATTTCCCTCTGGATTATTTGCACCAGCTCCGTCATCCTTCGCAGCTTTATGAGGCCCTTTTTGAGGGGATCTTCCTTTTCGTGATTCTCTGGAGCATCAGAAAAAAAGGGACTTTTGACGGCTTTCTCTTCTCCCTGTACATCATCGGTTACGGATTGGTTCGCTTCTTTATCGAATTTTATCGGGAGCCGGATATAAAATGGGGCCTGATATGGGGACTCGTCAGCATGGGACAGGTATTGTGCATCTTGATGATTCTTGCAGGTGCATGTGTTTATGTGTTCAGATGGAAACACCTTGCTAAGGCACCTTTGTTGAAAACCTGAAGGGCAGAATAAAAGATCGGGTACACGATTGACTCCTTGAACTCTTATTACAACCAAACATGAGCTCCCTAATATAAACGGATTCTGTACTTCACATGAAGCTGCTGAGACCACTGAAATCACAGTTGAAATTGTGGGAAAAGCTTAGCCAGTCCAAGTATCGCCGTCAGGAAGGGCTCTTTATGGCCGAAGGCTATAAGGTTGTTCAGGAATTACTGCAGAGCTTTTGGAAAACAAAGGCCATTCTGGTGATGGAGGGGAAAAGGACTCAATGGAATAATTTCCTATCCACTGTTGCGAAAAGAATTGATGTTTACGGATTATCAGGACGGGAATGGAATTCTTTAAGTCAGGATAAAGCGCCGGAGGGCATCATGGCCGTTGCCGCAAAGCCGCCGCAAGCTGATACCGACGAATTGCTTGCCCATGTCAGCGGTCATGTTTTGCTTCTCTATCAGATAAACAATCCCAACAATCTCGGTGCAATTGTTCGAACGGCTCACTGGTTTGGCATAGAGACTATTATTCTCAGTATCGGCTCGGCTGATTTTACAAATCCCAAAGTTGTACGATCCTCCATGGGAAGTCTCTTCCATCTGCGAATGATAGCCGAAGTTGACTTTGCTGAAATCGTGCCGAGGATCAAAGAACGTCATTTTCTTGTGGGCAGCAGCATACGAAAAGGTATATTACCGCATCCATGCAAACAGGATACGGCCCTTATTCTTGGCAGTGAAAGTCATGGCTTGCCGGATGCACTGCTCCGTTTGACCGACGAACAATGGTTCATTTACGGTACGGAAAAAGCGGATTCCCTCAGTCTGCCTCAGGCAGCGTCAATTATGATGTATGAATGCACAAAAGAGGGAACAGGGATTAAAAAGTAACAACAGTCATGGGTGAGAGAAATGGATTATTATATCCAGGTATTAACGACAACGGGAAGAAAAGAAGATGCTGAAAAGATTGCCATGACCCTAGTTGAGAGGAAGTTGGCAGCTTGTGTGCAGATATTAGGACCCATTACCAGCACCTATCGATGGAAGGGGAATATTGAAGCGGCCGAAGAGTGGCAGTGCGTGATAAAAAGCAGGAAGGATTTGTACAAAGATATTGAGAAGGCCATTAAATCGATTCACCCTTATGAGGTACCGGAAATCATAGCAACACCGATTATTGCGGGCAGCAAAGACTATCTGGATTGGCTTCAAGGTGAACTTGTTTAGAAAAATTGTTCATTGATAATTGTCTTCACGAGAGCTCAAAATCTTCTTTCGACCATTCTAACGCTCACTTCACTGCTAAGGCAACAACTCGCGCTTCGCGCTCAAACATTTGCCTTTGCGGTCGTTTCGCGTCGCTAAGAATGGTTGCGAAAAAATCTTTAATTCGCTCTTTATGAAGACAATTATAAACTTAATGACTATTTTAAAATTTTTTAATGATTAGTAAGAAATAACATAAGACCAGAAAAGAAGATGACCCTACTGCTTGCAGGTGACATTGGTGCAACTAAGACTCACTTGGGTATTTTTTCCCGTGAGAAGGGTGTACGTCTGCCTCTTGCTGAGGCCGACTTTGTGAGCGCACAATATCCGGACCTCACAACCATCGCCAAAGAATTTCTTAAGGGTATTAATATTACGGCAGATGCAGCATGCTTCGGCGTCGCAGGACCGGTGGTGGAAGGTGTCGCAAGAGTTACTAATCTGCCGTGGACCCTCGACGAAAAACAAATGCGGCAGGAACTGCAACTCTCGTCTGTGAGACTGTTGAATGACCTGGAAGCTATTGCCTGCGCAGTTCCATTACTTGAGCCGGAGGATCTCTTCACTTTGAACAAAGGCAGGCAGGTTCCCGGAGGCAATATGGCAATTATCGCCCCGGGCACAGGTCTTGGCGAGGCGTTTCTCACCTGGGACGGGTCACGATACCGGGGATATGCCTCAGAGGGCGGCCACGCGGATTTCGCTCCAACTGCTAAGCTTCAGGAGGAACTGCTAAGCTACCTGCAGGAGAGGCTTTGCCATGTGAGTTATGAAAGTGTCTGCTCAGGCTTAGGAATATTAAATATCTATTATTTTCTCCGCGAGAAATGCTATAGTAAAGAACCATCATGGCTTTCCAATAAGCTGGCGGAGGCAAAAGACCCTGTACCGGTTATTGTAAGTGCTGCTCTAGATCACGAGATCACTTGCGATCTCTGTGCGATTACTCTAAACCTTTTCGCTTCCATATTGGGGGCGGAAGCAGGCAATCTAGCCCTCAAAGTACTTGCCACAAACGGGATTTATATAGGCGGAGGTATCCCCCGCCGTATATTGCCGTATCTGGAAAACGGACAATTTATAAAATCTTTTCTGAATAAAGGACGCATGACAGACTTAGTTTCACAGATGCCTGTTTTCGTCATCCTTAATCCCAAAGTTGCCCTTATCGGCGTAGCATGGTATGGTTTTAATACCGTAAAACTTTACTGTACATAGGGGAGGTGAACAATGTTTATAAGATCGTTATATATCTTTACCCTGGTATTTTGTTTGTTTATTTCAGGCTGCTCCACGTTAGGTTTTTTTGATAAGAGTTCAAAAGATGACTTGGAAAGGTCCAAGGCGTCGATCGCTCATCTCAATGACCAGTTGACGGATTTAAATAAGGAACTGGTTGCCCTGAAAAAAGAGGTGCAGCAGCTCAAAGAAGAGACGCAAAAAGAAAAAGAAGAGGTTGAAGAGGAAACAGGCACCTCTGACGAAGAAAAGATTCAAGAGGAAGTCATACGAAGCAAGGCTGAAAAAAAGAAACCAATCGAAGAGGAGCCTGCTATTCGACAAAAAGAGATTGACGTCAAAACTATTAAAGTGAAAGTATTAAGCGGAAACGGTAAATTGTCTTCCGCACGAGACATGTCAAAGAAATTAATCCGTATGGGTTACCAGGTTACAGACATAGGTCTTGGTCCCCGCAAGGATTTCACGGCAAATACAATCTATTTTGCCTCAAATTATCAGAGGGAGGCCCAGCAATTAGCGGCCAGGTTGGGAGGCAAGACTGTCTGCAAACCTCTTACCTGGAATTCGATTTACAATATTATAGTTGTGGCTGTACCATAGCATCACAAGTATGACTTACTTTAAAAAAGCAACATGACTGATTAGCAGTCCCGCGTGCCCTGTTTAGTTATTTCCGCGTGATGCTAATGTCCTGATTGATTTGACCCAAGTTTTAAAAAAGGACCTTTTATTCCGGATATTGTACAGAACTTCCTTTGCCGCCTTTTCACCTTCCTTAATAAGGTCGATGGCATCGGAAAACCCGGTCCAATGTAAATTTTTCACGTCGGGTTTGATAACAATATCCGCCTCCAGCAACTCGTACTTTTCCAGCTTAATAGACGTTATTTCAGAGGCTCTATAGTAAATATCTTTCACTGTTTTTAATTCCTCGTCGGTGTGCAAGTCACGATCGACAGCCACGGCAATTACAATATCAACGCCTTCCCGTTTTGCAATACTTACTGGTGTCATGCTGATGATACCCCCGTCAGAGAGAAGCCTTTTCCCATCTATTACAGGTTCTATAACCCCGGGGACAGAGCAACTTGCCGTTACTGCCTGCCTGAGGGATCCTTCAGAGAAGATAACTTGATCGCCGGTAATCAGGTCCGTTGCTACAGCACGAAACGGTATAAGGGTGTTCTGGATCAATACATCCGGGATGAAATATTCAATCATGGACTGGAAATCGTCGGTTGAAAGTATACCGGGTTTGAACAACATCTGGATGAGATAGAACTGATTTTTTAAAAAGCTCTGAATCTTCTGCGTTAGATCTTCCTGTCTCCCACTATAAGCATCTGATATGGTTTTTATAACCGATGATTTAAATTCTTCACTGTTAATATAATCCTGTACTTTTCGCTCCAGTTCATCAGCTGATATGCCGCAGGCATAAGCCCCTCCCACCAGAGCACCAATACTTGTTCCGGCAATGACATTGACAGGAATATCTTCCTGTTCAAAAACTCTTAATACACCAATATGACAGAGCCCGCGGGCTCCCCCGCCTCCAAGTGCGAGACCAATGCGTTTTCTCCTCAATTTCATTTTCAGGATATTTATTTCGCTTTTTGTGCGGGTTTAGACTGCTTAATGAGTTGTTTTGCTCTCAATCTCAGACTTTTTTTTCTTCTGCGCCGCTTACGGTCAAGCTCTTTCATCCGCTCGATTTTCTTATGCCCTCCCATGCTGCCCCCTTGTGATAATTTTATGCCTGTAAGATCGTTATGAGGATAGGGCAAGAATGCCTATGTGTCAAGTCTTAAGGATAATTGTCAAAAGTGTCGTCAATTTTGAGGTTTTATCTGATTTTCTTTTTGATTCTGGTCCGGGTTAGATTTCCAATGGTGTTCCGGTATTATATGTCTTCTTTTCAACTCTTCCAACCATTTGTCCCGGTAGAAATAGGCAATGGCAATGAGCAGACAGCTAACACCGGCGATAAACAAGAGTTCTATGTATTGATCATTCCGGGCACAACTTCCACTTACGGAAAGCAGTATAGTCCCGATTAAGCGCCCGATTGTTGAAATGCCTAAAAAATGCCACGTCTTCATGTGGCTTGCGCCCATAATGTAGCAGAGATAATCCTTGGGAAAACCGGGTATTAGAAACAATAGAAAAGAAACAAACAGCCCACGATGCTCCAGAAAGTAATCGTATTTTTCGATAACAGCAGTGCTTACAACCTTTTCCACAAGGGGCAGACCAAAAAACCTGGCGAGGACAAAGGCCGTCCAGGAACCAATCGTAAGCCCGATAGTGGAGTAAATCGTACCCAGAACTGGGCCGTATAGATACCCGCCGATAAGGCCCGTCAATTCGCCGGGTATCGGGGCTGCTACCACCTGTAGTATCTGAAGAAAAATGAAGACAAGCTCATCATATGGGTGAGAGGAGTTGATGAATTCAATTACTCTTCGCCTGCTTGATAAAAGGATATACAGGTCAAAGTGGATAAAGAGATAAGTTGAGAGAATAATGAGCAGGAGAAGAATTACGATTCTAAAGGCGAGACGACCATTCATTAAGAATGACCCAGGCGTTCCGTTCATTCTTTCTTTTCTTCGATCTTCTTTGATTCTGATATATTCCCCGATTTCTCTTCCGGCTCCGACATGGCCTTTTTAAAGCCTTTTATGGCCCTGCCCAGGGAACTTCCCAGTTCAGGAAGTTTGCCCGGCCCAAAGATAATCAGGACAATCACCAATATCACCAGAAGATGCATTGGCTGAAATAGACCTTCGAACATGGTCTTTGCCTCCTAAAGAGTAAAATATTCTATCCTAAATTTTTTTTGAAACGCAATTACACACTTATTGGTGTTATATTTGCTCATACTTCTCACTGAATGTCCAGGATTATTCAAAATGACCACAAAAACCCAATAATTTCAATATCAGTAAATACTAGCCTAAATCACACAATTGTCTTTAGCAACGTCGTTCCTCCTGCATTATTGACACCGACAAAACTAACAGATTTACCAATCTGGATATCCAGAACAATCTCCAACAAGGCTCTAAACTTCCCATATGACAACCCTTTGATTGTAATGGATGTATTCAAGTATATAGATATTTATGAGGAAAAAGATTTTCCGATGTTTATCTATATGTAATCCCCCAGAAGCAACCTTTGATGTAAAAAAGATGGCTTTGTCAAGTTTTGTAATACATATCTAATCTTCTTGTCTTAATATTTTTGTTGTTATATAAACTGCGGAGCCAGATAATGTAATGCCTGCCTCGCGGGACAAATCTTGATGACCAATGGAGATACAAAATGATTGATCAGAAAATTCTCGAAGAAAGATGCATAAATACCATACGATTCTTGTCGGCTGATGCCGTTGAGAAGGCAAAATCAGGGCACCCCGGTATGCCCATGGGCGCGGCGGCGATGGCTTATACCCTCTGGACAAGACACTTGAAACACAATCCAGCGAATCCTCTGTGGCCCGACCGGGATCGCTTTGTCCTCTCGGCAGGGCACGGGTCAATGCTTCTGTATACCCTACTCCATCTTACCGGCTACGACTTGTCTCTCTCCGATCTGGAGTCATTCCGCCAGTGGGGAAGTAAGACACCCGGCCACCCGGAGCGGGATTGTAACTTCGGCGTAGAAGTAACCACAGGGCCACTCGGTCAGGGTCTCAGCAATGCCGTCGGTATGGCCATTGCCGAAGCCAGACTTGAAGCGCGATACAATCGACCCGGTCACAGGATTATAGATCACTTCACATACGTATTAGCCAGCGACGGTGACCTGATGGAGGGTGTCGCATCTGAATCATGTTCCCTCGCCGGGCACCTCGGTCTGGGCAAACTTATAGTTCTCTATGACGACAACCGCATCTCCCTCGCCGGATCAACATCACTTTCTTTTACGGAAGACGCAGGAAAAAGGTTTGAGGCCTATGGATGGCATGTAGCGCACGTGGAAGACGGAAATGACGTTGCCTCAATCGATCGTGCTTTAAAGGATGCAAGGGCGGAGACGACTCGTCCCTCGATCATTTTTGCCCGCACTACCATAGGGTATGGGGCACCCCATAAGCAGGGAACATTTGAAGCCCACGGTTCACCCCTCGGTGCACAGGAACTGCTGGCAGCGAAGATTTTTCTTAATTGGCCAACCGAACCCGCTTTTTTCATTCCTGATGATGTACTTCCTTTTTTTCGTAAATCAGTCGAGCGTGGCCGTGTCTGGGAGGCCAAATGGGAGCAGACCTTCAACCTCTATCGTGATGAATTACCTGATTTGGCTCTCGAATTCACGAGCGTCATGAATGGAAAGCTTCCCGACGGATGGGAACTTAAGCTGCCGCTGTTCCCAGACGGATCCAATGATATAGCGACCCGCAAGGCATCAGAAACTGTGATGCAAACCCTTGCCCCCCTTTTACCGGAACTCATGGGAGGCTCGGCTGACCTTAATCCGTCCACCTTTACCTGGCTTAAAGGGTTTGGTGATTTTCAGAAACCTGATCCGACGCATGGGGATGTGCAGGGTGCTGTCGGCGGCGAATGGGGTTATAGAGGACGTAATATGCATTTTGGCGTGCGGGAGCATGCCATGGGTGCCATTGCTGTCGGTATGGCCATCCATGGAGGGTTCATCCCCTATACAGCTACCTTCTTAACGTTTTCCGATTATATGCGGCCGCCTATGCGCTTGGCGTCCCTTATGGGGCTCCGGGTCATTTTTGTCTTTACCCATGACAGCATCGGTCTTGGTGAAGATGGTCCGACACATCAACCCATAGAACAGATAATGAGTTTACGTTCTGTTCCCAATTTAACCGTTATCCGTCCTGCCGATGCCGGTGAAACTGTAGAGGCATGGAAGGCTGCGCTCCTCAATCAGCACGGCCCTACCGCGCTGATTTTCACCCGTCAGAATCTTCCCGTTTTGAGCCGGTTAGAATTTCTACCGTCAAACGGCCTCCAGCGGGGTGGATATATACTCTGGGAATCTGTATCCGGCAAACCTGATATTATTTTGATCGGCACCGGGTCAGAAGTATCGATAACGGTGGATGCGGGCAAAAAACTATCCGCAGAGGGATCTAAGGTAAGGATCGTTTCTTTACCCAGCTGGGAGATTTTTGATGCTCAACCGGCAGAATATCGTAATCATGTGCTCCCTCCCGACGTCAGGGTCAGGATAGCGGTGGAAGCTGGCATAAAGCTTGGCTGGGAACATTACGTGGGGCTTGACGGAGCGGTGGTGGGAATGGATAGATTTGGTGCAAGTGCACCGTATAAGATTCTCTATGAGAAATTCGGCATTACATCAGAGCATGTAGTCCAGCTTGCAAAGGCAATGGTAAAGTGAGAAATTCTACCCGATTATTTTTTCGGGAAGCCAGCCGCACACAGGGATATTCATTCCTGAACTGGCTGCACGGTTATATCTACGGCCGCTGGCCCTATTTGTATATTGGTATCGGAAAAGGAACACATCCATTAAACCGCCTCTTCGGTACACCATTACGGCTGCTGGCGTGTCTGCTACTACCGGACCTTAGCAATAAAAAAGCGCTTGCCGAGGGCTATCATGGTAAGGTCATGCCGCTGGAAGCGGCAGCACGACTGATCACCGTCAACGAAAATGTTTGTTTAACAGATCTGGAACAAATTATTCCCTATAACCACGCAAGAGATATTATTCTCCAAAATCCCCATCACATTGCCGTCCTTGAATGTCCGTGCCGTGCCTATCATCCAAACCCATGCTTACCACTTGATGTATGCCTGATTGTTGGCGATCCGTTTGCCGGTTTCATCGTCGAACACCACCCTCATCGCTCCCGCTGGATAACGCCGGAAGAAGGGATGGAAATCCTTCAATCGGAACACAAACGTGGCCATGTGCATCACGCTTTTTTTAAGGACGCCATGCTGAATCGCTTCTATGCGATCTGCAACTGCTGCAATTGTTGCTGCGGAGCGATGAATGCCTATCGCAACGGCACACCGATGATTGCCTCTTCCGGTTATGTCTGCCATGTCATTTCAGATCTCTGTGCGGGGTGTGAAAACTGTGTAAGTTTCTGCCAGTTCGGCGCTCTTTCGATTATAGACGATATCGTTTCTGTTGATACCGGCATCTGCATGGGCTGCGGCGTGTGCATTTCCAAGTGCCCTCGGGAGGCCCTTCTTCTCTTACGTGATCCATCAAAAGGCGAACCCCTCGAGATCCATAGACTTATCGCCAGAGTAAATGACACAAATTAGAAGGGGAAAATATAGATGAATAACATAATTGGGGATGATATGATTTAAGAGTTTTGACAAAAACCTATTGAGAGGTTACAAATATGAGAATTTCAATTCGTTATCACTTAATTTGCCTGACGATAATACCGGTCATTTTGATCGGCCTTTACTGGTCGCCGACATGCTATTCCTCAACCCTTTATGAACGGTCTCTACTCAAGGTTGAAAAGAACCTTCAAATTACATCACCTGATGATTTTACATTTGTAGTAATGGGCGACAGCAGGGATAATGAAGAAGTCTTTAAAAAAATCCTTACTTCTGTAGAAAAATTAAGGCCTCTTTTCATCCTTCACGGCGGTGATACTGTTTTTACAGGTAGGGAAAAAAAGTTTAACCACTTTCTCGACATCGTGGAAACCAATTTGCCTGAAACACCGATTTTTGTTGTTATCGGCAATCATGAACTCACAAATAATATTAAAAACTCTCATGGGAAGACAATTTTTCAGGAAAAGATAGGTCCATTGAATTATGTTTTAGATATAAAGAGATTGAACATGAAAATTGTAGCCCTGGACAATTCCCTGTACGAGCTTACTCCAGCACAGTTGAAATACCTGGAGGAGCAACTGTCAACACCAAGAAAATTTAAATTTGTCATCATGCATATACCGCCGGAGACGCAAAAATGGCAGCATAATCATTTATTTTCAAAAGGGGCAGACAGGCTCATGCAGATCGTGGCGGAGAAAAAGGTTTCTGTAGCCTTTTTCAGTCATCTGCACCTCTATGCCCAAGATGAAATCAAGGGTGTGAAATATATAATCACCGGGGGTGCTGCTGCCCCGCTTCATGCAAACATTGCTTTCGGCGAGCATTTTTATCATTACATCGTTGTCAGGGTGAAAAACGGGAAAGTGGCAACCAAAGTTGTTCGAATTCAATCAGATGCACAGAAAGCTGTTGAAGACATGAGATAACAGGGAATTTTATGGATAAAAATAAAGACAAGGCCGGAAATATTCCAAATCGCCTGATTCACGAGAAGAGTCCGTATCTGCTTCAGCACGCCTATAATCCTGTTGAATGGTACCCGTGGTGTGCAGAGGCATTTAAAAAAGCAAGTAATGAAGGCAAGCCGGTTTTTCTTTCCGTAGGGTATTCTACCTGTCACTGGTGCCATGTCATGGCCCATGAGTCTTTCGAGGATACCGAGGTCGCCAGTCTTCTAAACGAAGTCTTTGTTTGCATCAAGGTCGACCGTGAGGAACGACCGGATATTGACAAGGTCTATATGCATGCTTGCCAGATAATGACAGGATCCGGAGGATGGCCGCTGACCATCGTGATGACCCCGGAGATGCAGCCTTTCTTTGCAGCAACATACATCCCACGGGAAAGCGGTTTCGGAAGAATCGGCATGCTGGATATCATCCCCAAAATCCGGGAGGTATGGGAGGACCGGCGCGATGATATTTTACAGTCGGCCGGACAGATCGTGGATGCATTGAGGCAGGAAGAGCCGCAGACAAAGGGTGAAGCCGTTTCGAAAAACATTCTCGACAAGGCATATGAAGATTTGAAAGGAATGTTTGACAATAAATGGGGTGGATTTGGTCCAGCGCCCAAATTTCCCATGCCCCATCAAATCCTGTATCTTCTTCGTTATGGGCACTGGAGCGGCGAAAAGAAGGCATGGGAGATGGCGGTAAAGACTTTGCGCGCCATGCGCTGCGGCGGCATTTATGACCATGTGGGTTTTGGGTTCCACCGGTACAGTACTGATGAGAAATGGCTGGTACCACATTTCGAAAAGATGCTCTACGATCAGGCTATGCTGGCTATAGCCTACACCGAGGCTTATCAGGCGACAGCAGAGGAATTATTTAAAAGAACGGCCTGCGAAATATTTAACTACATTATGCGAGATATGAGGTCAAGGACAGGAGGGTTTTGTGCCGCCGAAGATGCGGACACGGAAGGAGAAGAGGGGAAATATTATCTCTGGAAGTACGATGAAATCACGCAATTGCTGGAACCATCCGAGGTGGAACTGGTCACAAAGGTATTCCAGGTGGAAAAGACTGGTAATTTTGTCGATCATTCGGCAGGAGGAAAAACAGGATACAACATTCTTCACATAGAGAGGCTGGCTTCTGAGCTTTCATCATCTCTGGGTATTTCGGAAGAATCTCTTCGCCAGCGGCTGGCGGCGGTCCGGCTGAAGCTTTTCGCTGCCCGTGAGAGGCGCATCCGTCCCCATAAAGACGATAAAATCCTGACCGACTGGAACGGCCTCATGATAGCCGCCCTGGCGAAAGGAGCCCGGGTTTTCGCGGACAAGGCATACCTGAAAGTAGCCCAAAATGCCCTCAATTTTATCCAGCAAAACATGCGCGAGCTGGACGGAAGACTTTTTCACCGGTACAGGGGGGGAGAATCAGCAATTGTAGCCAGTCTCGATGACTATGCCTTTCTGATCTGGGCGCTTATCGAGTGTTACGAAACATCCTTTGACATTGGACACCTTCAGACAGCATTGCGTCTCCAGGAAGATTTGACGAAACATTTCTGGGATAAGGAAAGAGGCGGCTACTACTTCACACCTGATGATGGTGAAAACCTGATCCTGCGCCAGAAAGAAATATATGACGGTGCCGTTCCTTCCGGAAATTCAGTAGCCATGCTGAATCTGATCCGCCTTTCCCGGCTTACGGGAAAGGCGGAACTGGAAACTATGGCAGCGGCAATCAGCCATTCTTTTGCTGGCACCGTCAATCGCGCACCCGCAGGGCATGCGCAATTTATGATTGCCGTTGGTTTTCTCGCATATCCCGATTATGAAATCGTGATTGCCGGCAGGGTCGGTGCAGATGATACGGATGGAATGGTACGTGCGATCAGACGGCAATACCTGCCCAACACCGTTGTCCTCTTCCGTCCACCGGAGGAGGCCTCCGATGTTGTAAACTTGGCGCCGTTTACGAAAGACCTCAAGCCGACAGGCGATAGTGCCACAGCCTACATCTGCTCTAATTTCACCTGCCACAGACCGATAACAGATATAGATGAGATGCTTAAGCTGTTAAATGCTAAGAACCTTAGCGCGAAACAATAGTCGCTTATTTTCTCGTTACTTATTTAGCAACTATTTAATACTCGCGAGTTTAGACTTTGCTATTCGTGCCTGGCTGGTGTTTGGATAATTTTTTATGACCTGCTGCAATATGAGTTTGGCACTCGACTTGTCACCCAGCATCAAAAAAGAAAGACCCTGCTTCAGTAATGCCGAGGATATTTTATTTCCTTTGGGATAGTTTTTGACCACTTTCTCATATTCCAGGATAGCCTCTTCATATTTCTTTTCAAAATAATAACACTCTCCAATCCAGAATTGAGCGCGCTCAGAATAATCCGTGTTGGGAAACTTCTTTAAAAAATTTTGAAAGTCCTTCCTGGCCTTCTCGTACTTTCCTTCCTTAAAAGTCTCATAGGCGGCAGCATAAAGAGACTCTTTGTCAACCTTATCGGTTGAGGTAACCCTTGAATCACTCCTAACTTCTTTCTCAGCCCCCTCAGGCTGGCCCTCGCTCTTCTTGATCTTTAGTACATTTTCAATGTGATTCAGCCGGGAGGCAATATTATCAAGCTTCTTCTTAACGTCATCACTTCCTTTTTCCTTCCCCATTGAAGCGGAAACATTCTTTTGCAATATTTCCTGTTCACCTTTTAAAGCCTGGATACTGCCTTTCAGTTCGGTAATATCTGCACTGATATCAGCCAGTGTCTTCCGTAAGTTTGTCATCGATTCATTGACAGTTTCGACATCTTTACGGACGCCGGCATTTTCCTCTTTCACAGCCCTCATGTCCCAGTCAAGTTTACCGCGAACCCGTCGTAAATCATCAGTTGTCGCGCAACCGAAAACGGAGAGAAGATAAACAACAACAAAAAGTGCGAGATATCTTTTCAAATGTATAACCCCCTTATCACTGGCTTATCTTTTGTAATGGTACGACAAAGCGACCTCTCTTTTTTTCCCGGGTTTCCTTCTTAATATCCCAGATGTGAGGGTTTTCCTCTACCATAACTTGTCACTTTTATCCATTTTTTTGTGATTCTTCTCCTATCTAATTACAAAAAGGACTCGATGATTCAAGGGGCCAAGTATTTATCTTTTCAAGATTTCTGTAAACCTTTTAGGGAGAGATAATATTTCTATTAAAGGGAAGAGAAGCTGATTCAGTTTACAACTTTTTTTACGAGTTGTTGCTACAGGGGTAATTAGACCCCCATATGGGGGTAATATTACCCTTGCAATTGTAAAATGGCACCCGTCAAACATTCTATCTATTTAATATTATATAAAAAATTATATGGCATCAGTATTGCTAATTGTAAAGTTTACATGAAAATCAGTAGACCATATCCCGAACACTATGTCATCTCAACCAGGAGGAAAAGTCTTAATAGCAAAGACTTCTCATTTTGCTTGAAATGACAGCACTGCAAGTGCGCCCAGGATACGCTCTATCTATGCGGAATAAAAAAATGAGGAGGACGCAAGATGTGGAATACCATAAACCTTGGAGATGCATGTGTAGAACCTGCAATCAAGCAGTGTCTCGCACCCTGCCAGGAACGATGTCCGATCAATGAGGACATCCAGCGCACAAATGTGCTGATTTCCCTGCTGCCGGCGGACCTTGAGCAGGCAAAAGAAGGGTTGATTCAGATCGGCGACTACCTTTTTGAAAATAACCCCTTTTTCCCGGTGTGCGGCTATGTTTGCGGCATCTGTGAGCTGGGTTGCAATTACCAAAGTAAGGGCGGCTCCATCAGGCGGAGGCTTCTGAAACGGTTTGTATCGGACTACTACCTGAATCACCTTGATAAGAAAAAAGAATATGATGTAGTGAAAGACAAAGGGAATGTGGCCGTCATAGGCGGCGGCCCGGGCGGACTGATGTGTGCCTTTCATCTAAGCAGAAAGGGATACCGGGCAACCATCTTCGAGGCATCAGGCAGATTGGGAGGAGCACTCTGGCTTATTCCTCATTATCGTCTACCCAAGATCGTTTTGCAGAGGGTCATAGAAAACATGTTGAGGATTGCCGGCATCGAAGTGAAATACAACTCCAAGATAGGTGAAGGAAATCTGTCTCTCGATAAACTCAGGAGAGATGGGTATAAGGCAGTGTTTATCGCTAAAGGGACACCTTCACCGAGGGTGCTCACCTTTGGTCGTGACCTGGTGGAAAATCAGGATCTGGACGGTGTCATGTACGGGCAAACATTCCTTTACGAGGTGAGCCGTGGTATCCTTGTGAAAGATTATCTGGGCGGCAAGAAGGTTATCGTGATAGGCGGCGGCAACGTGGCCTTTGATGCGGCACGATCAGCCAGGAGGCTTGGTGGAGATGTCACTCTGGTGGCTCTAGAAAATGAGGACAAATCATCAAAGGACGGTATTCCGGCCGATCATGAGGAAATCCGCGGCGCCTGGGAAGAAGGTATCAGAATAATCTACTCCCGCGGTGTCAGTAAGATATTAGGCGAAGAGGGACGTTTTACAGGTATTGTCTCTCCTAAATGCACCGGCGTCTTCGATAAAGACGGCAGGTTCAATCCCGAATTCGATGTAGAAGATACAATCACCATTAACGGCGATGCGCTGATCATCACCGTCGGCCAAGGACCGGATCGAGCCTTTCTCCAGGGAGAAGGCCTGCTTGATGAACAGGGCCGGTTATCCGTCGATCCCCTCACCCTGCAGAGCAATAAAAAAGATTGGGTATTTGTAGGCGGAGATGTCAGAAGAATCGGCTTCATGGTGGATGCCATGCGAGAAGGGCAGGAAGCGGCTGAATCTATCGAGCGGTTCCTCAAGGGGATGGACATAAGGACCGGCAGGAAGAAGGCATTTGAGGCCTTTGAGATACCCCAGTTGAAAGACGAAGATTATAGGTCCGAGCCCGATGTAGTGTGGATCCCTGCGGAGAAAAGGATTCACTTCCAGATGTTCGAGAAAGGGTTTACCCTTGAAGAAGCTATCAAGGAGGCCAGGCGCTGTCTATGCTGCGGTCCCTGCACATCCTGCAGGGCATGCGTATCCATCGGTATACAGAATGACATACCTTCGGTTATTGTTCATGAGCATCTGTGCAGCGGCTGCGGGATATGTGTTTCATCCTGTCACTTCAGTGCGGCATATCTCAAGGTGGTGGACGGTCATTTGGTATCTGCCACCGACATGTTCAAATGCAAGGCATGCGGCATGTGCGTAACCGCATGTCCGGCTGGCGCGAGGGAACTGATCGGCTCAGATATGGAAGAGCGAATCGCAGACGTATATGCGTCGCTCTAGAATGTAATAAGATGGAGAGACGGATATGGGAAAATCTAAACTAATGATAACGCATCCTGACATTACACATGCTTCTTTGGATGAGTATTTGTCCCGGCAATGTCCGGAGCGTGTAGGATTACGGATAGCTATCCTGCGGGGGGTTATGAACAAAGTGCCGATTGATCACCTAAGTCGAAAGTGCAGCATGTCACGCCAGGGTATTTATAATCTTGTAAGCCGGATAAACGAGAAAGGCCTTAGAGGCCTGGAAGATGAACATCTAGGACGCCCCTGCAAACTGACAAGCAAAATTGCGGAAGATCTGAAAAAAGTACTGCTTCAATCACCGATGGGCTTTGGATACAGGCAGTTTCATTGGGACAACACCCTGGTCAGACAGTATCTGAAGGAGGAACAAGGTGTCGACATAGGACGAAGCCAACTGATGAATTGGCTCCGTGCCATCAGGTCCCCAGTAAAACTGTCCCGTAAAAAGAACAGAACAAGTGATTTGTTCAAGCAGACGGTTTTTATAAACGCTCCAAAAAAGATGCGGAACCAAAGACCAGATGAAATTATCGCATTCCCGGATGACGCAGGTTTTCAATTGGACCCTGTGCTGGTCTCCCAATGGTTGCCGGAGGGATGCCAGGCGCAATTGTTTACTGAAGGCATACAGTAACATGATAATCATAGATGTATAAAAATATTCATGGTTTATAAAATTTATAAAAAATACTTCAGAGGAGGACAAAATGAAGGGGTTCACTCCCAAACTGGTGTGCTTCTCCTGTAAATTCGGGTGGGGCTATTTAAACGGCAACGGTTATGCCAAAAAGCTGAAAAACCTTATACCTGTGATGTGCAGCGGCAAAGTGGACACTACACACATCATGAATGCCTTCAGGGAGGGCGCTGACGGAGTACTTATCCTCGGGTGCCCCGATAAGGAATGCCATTTCCAGACCGGCAATTACCAGGCACGAAAGAGGATACTTCTCTTACGAAAGGTCCTCAAGGAATTTGGAATCGAGCCTGATCGTCTCAAAATCGCACTAAGTCTGGACCCGGAGGGCACCCAGATACCCGTCGTTATCGAGGCGATGAAAAAGGAAATCAAGGTTCTGGGACCACTTTCACCCGTGGTTTGATGAAGTACTGTGAAGATACCATAACATTAATGGATACAGAGAAATGAAAAAATTGGAGGAGGTAATATGGCAGTAAAACCCAAAGTCGCAATTTACTGGCTTGCGTCCTGCGCCGGCTGCGATGAAGCGATTGTCGATCTGAACGAAGCTATTCTCACAGTTGCCGAAGCAGTGGACATCGTGCTCTGGCCGGTCGCACTGGACTTTAAGTATGAGAGCATCAGGAAGATGAAAAAAAGGGAAATAACACTCTCCATCCTGCATGGGTCTGTGCGGAATTCCGAGCAGGAAGAGATGGCTAAATTGCTTCGGGAAAAATCACAGCTTGTGCTGGCTTTCGGCGCCTGCGCCTGCTTCGGAGGCACAGCAGGACTCGCAAATTTCAGGTCGAAAGAAGATATTTTCAAATGGGTCTATCAGGACGCACCGACAGTAGTAAATCCGAATAAGAATAGGCCTCAGAAAGAAACCCGGGTTAATGGAAATAAACTGACTTTGCCGGAATTTTTTGAGCAGGTACACCCGCTTGACGATATAATCACCGTGGACTACTACCTGCCGGGATGCCCGCCGCCGGCGGACTTGATAGCAAATGCCGTGTTTGCGGTTCTGGAAAATAAACTTCCTCCCAGGGGTGCCATACTCACACCCAGCAAGCCTCTATGCGATGCGTGTCCGCGAAATCAATCCAAGCCGCTCCGGCTGGAAATTGAGAAATTTCACAGAATACACGAGGTCGAGGCAAAAGATGACCAATGTTTTCTTGCCCAGGGAATTATCTGTGTTGGCCCGGCTATCCGCTCCGGCTGTGGCGAGACGTGCATCAGGACAAATACTCCGTGCAGGGGTTGTTTCGGTCCGGTAGACGGTGTGGATGACGCGGGTGCAAAGTTTATCTCGGGACTTGCATCCCTCATCAGTGCAGAAACCGAGGATGATTCACAGAAGACAATCGATGGAATTGCCGATCTGGCTGGTTACTGCTACCGCTTCAGTCTTCCTTCCTCCTCACTGAAACATAAGATCAAGGAGAAATAATCATGGCACGAAAAATAACCATAGACCCGATCACTAGGCTTGAAGGACATGGAAAGATAGAACTGCTTCTCGATGAGAAGGGCAATGTAAAGGATGCCTACTGGCAAGTGGCCGAGCTGCGTGGTTTTGAGCGCTTCTGTCTCGGCAGACCCGCAGAGGAGATGCCGAGAATCGTACCGAACATCTGCGGTGTATGCCCGTCAGCACACCACATGGCCGCCACCAAGGCCCTTGACGACCTCTACAGCGTTGAGCCCACTCCGGCAGCCCGCCTGATTAGGGAACTGGAATTCAATGCCTTCTATATAGAGGACCATTACATCCACTTTTTTTTCCTGGCAGCACCTGATTTCGTCGTCGGACCGGATGCAGATCCGAAAGAGCGGAACATCCTCGGTGTCATCGGCAAAGTAGGCAAGGAGATAGGTCTCAAGGTCATTGAGGTCAGAAAAAGAAACCGGGACATTATTCGACACATTTTCACCAAAGCACCACACCCGGAAGGCGGGCTGCCCGGCGGCGTGCCGCGGGGATTTACTGAGCAGGACCGCAAGTGGGTGAAGGATACCGCCATATTTTCTCTTGACTTCGCCAAGTTTGCCATCCAGCTCTTTAAGGATGTCGTCCTGACTAATAAGTCATACGTGGATTTGATCCTGAATGACGCCTATAAGCTGAAGACGTATTATATGGCACTCGTGGATGAAAACAACCGCGTTACATTTTATGATGGGACAGTAAAGGTTATTGATCCCGACGGTAAAGAATATGTTCGGTTCGAACCCCGGGACTACGACCAGTATATCGGCGAATGGGTGGAGCCGTGGACATATATAAGGCTTACCCACTTACGGCAGTTAGGATGGCAAGGGCTGAAAGAAGGCAACGGCACGTCGCTCTACCGTGTCGCCCCGCTCGCAAGGTTGAATGTGGCCGATGCCATGCAGACACCTCTGGCACAGAAGGAGGCGGAGATCATGTTCGAAACGTTGGGAGGGAAGCCCGCTCACCACACACTCGCTACACACTGGGCGCGTCTCATCTGCGCGCTCCAGGCGGCGGAACAAAACGTGATCATCGCGGATGACCCGCGGCTTACCAGCAAGGATATCCGAAACATGAATCTCAAGCTGAAGAACAAGGGCGTAGGCTGTGTGGAAGCGCCACGCGGGACGCTTTTCCATCACTACGAAACCGACGATAACGGTATCCTCACGAAGGTCAACCTCATTGTCGCTACACAGAACAACTCCGCACCCATCTGCCTGTCGGTAAAGAAAGCCGCCCAGGAATTCGTACACGGACCGGAAGTGAAAGAAGGTTTCCTGAACATGGTAGAAATGGCATTTCGGGCTTATGACCCTTGCCTGTCCTGCGCTACCCACTCATTACCCGGTACGATGCCCCTGGAGGTAAAAATCCGGGATCATGAAGGCAGAGTGATCAGGGAGATCGGCCGCTGACGGAGGAAAGAGATGAAGACCCTTATCCTCGGCATGGGTAACCCCATCCTGTCGGATGACGGGGTGGGGCTGCTGATTGCCGAGATACTTAAAGGTAGAATCCACGGCGCAGATGTGGCTGTAAGCGCCATGATCGGCCTATCCCTCTTCGATCTGATTATCGGCTATGACGCACTCTTCATCGTTGACGCCATGACTACAACAAGCGGTAAATTTGGGGAATTAAAAAAGATATCTGAGCACGACAGGTGTGGTACACTCCACCTTTTCTCTTCTCATGGCTTGAACATCTTCGAATTGATGGAACTCGGAGTGCGCTGCGGATTGCCTATGCCGCGACTCGTCGTCTACGGGATTGAAATAGGCCATGAAGTAGCCTTCGGTGAAAGCCTTTCCCTCACCCTAAGCGAAAAGCTCCCCGGCATCGTCACCGATATCATCGCCGACATAACTTCCACTTTAACGGCGATGTCTGCGACCAATTCTCCTTGTATTCCTTAATTTGTAAGATAATTTGAGGCAAACTCCGACTTTCTACGAGTTTGTTAATTATGGTACGGTAGGTTTCAAAAAAACGTTGAGCGGGAATATATGTCACAGGACGCTGATAACTTGCTGTGGCTTGGGGTTTAACGTTTCCTCATTGGCAAAATCACGAAAAGACAGATCCGTCACCTGATTTCCGAAATGAGAAAATTCTTCCTTTAACATATCTATAAACATTCTGACGGTGATCGAAAAACAAACGCAGTCGGAATAATCATACGACTTGGTATACCTGGAAACATCAAAGATTATGGCCTGCAATAATTGCCAGGATATCACGTCCCTGTTGTGATTCATAATAAGCCCGATCATACTGAGGGCCAGCACTTTTATGTGAAAGCTGATCGCTCCCCCTCTTTCTACTCTGTAATCAGGATGATCAATAAGATATCTTCTATCTTCCAGAAAAGTGATATTGGGAGGGACGTCTCTCAGAGATTTCTTTTCAAACCAGTGATCAAACACCGGAATAATAGGGCCATAAACGGCTTTTCCATAGCCACCGAAGCCGGAAATATCTATACCTGCATAATAATGCCGATATTTCAGATATCTTTCCTGCATTTTATTGCATCTGTCGGTATCAGAATTCATCGCCTTTGACTTTTTGTTGTACGATATATGATAAGCCCTTCTGATAAGGAATAGTTGCCTATGTTTAGACACTCCCCCGAAAAAGTAATCCGGACATACTCGCTCAGGTGAAAACGATACATACCGATCCCTGCTCTATATTCGCAGGGAAATTCGCTCATACCTGTAACCACGCTAAAAAATGCTGTGTATAGGGATGGGATAGATCTGGCCTCTTTGTGAGGACCTCAATCAGATACGTATCAGCTAAATTCCCTAAAAGAGAGCGGCGTAAAAAAACACCGCTCTCTTAGTTAGCGTATGGTTATTTTTTCATTAACAACTATCCGAGGTAAAAACCGGTCGGGTCAAGGGCTCTGAGGATCTTAAGTTCTTCCTCAGTCGGTACAGTGGTTTCCACCACATTTGGTGACACCTTAAGATCCCAGGCACAGTTGGCCTTGATCTTCTCCACGGACTGGCCGGGGAAGTACTCCGCCAGGTACATCTCCTTGGTGTCTTCATCGAACCTGTAGACGCCCATGGTGCTGACCACACAGTTAGGTCCCCCACCGATCATGCCGAGTGCCTCACGTTCTCCCGGACCACCGAGGTAGCCGGGGGTAGTAACGTATTCGCATTTTTCCACGAACTTCTTTTTATCCTGGGGCATAATGGCAAGGACTCTTTTCCCCGAAGTCGCCATGTCATTCGCGCCCCCGCTTCCGGCAAAGTAGGTGAAGCTTTCCTTCTTTGACCAGTCCCCTGCGCCAGACGAGTTGATGTTGCCAAATTTGTCGATCTGGGCGCCGCCGATGAAGGCCACGTCTACTTCGCCACGCTGCAAGGCCGCCATGGTGGCGAGCATGCCGAATGTTGCATCGCCCCCGACAAAAGCAGCCGGGTCATCCACGGTGATGGCAAGGGCCGGAGGAGTTGTCGCCCGGATAGCGCCACCCTCGGTTAACATGATCATGTTCGGGGCATGTGTGGCAAAGGCATACGCGGCCACCATAATTGGCAGTCCCACTCCCACGAAGACAGTCTCTCCGTCTGCAATTTCTCTGGCACAGCGGATTGTCATAAGTTCTGTCAGTTTATAATTAGCCATAATTATTTACCCCCTTTCTTCGCGGCGAGCTCTGCTTCAAAAGCCGTCAGCCGGTCATCCGTATACATGGGCACACCCTTCCAGCATGTCGGATCATGGTAACCGTAATCAACACCCAGCTTTGGGCTCGGCGTATAGCCAAGTTTGGGTTTCAGACGGTCCAGGCCCGCCTGGCCGAATTTCGATTTATATTTCTCGATGTACGCTTCCTGGTCTTTGCAACCATAGACCCATTCATCTAAGAAGTGAGGCAGGAGTTCCGCGTGCCGCTCATATCTGCCCTGATACTGACTGAAGCGGATATCCAGGCCGTAGTAGCCGCGGCAGGCCGATGGATGAGCGCCATACGGGCAGTGGACAACGGCCAGGGTTTTGAAGTAGGGAACAATCACGCGGTCGGGATCACTTCTGGTTACCTCCGGCTCCACAATCTCCTCGGCCGTCACGATGACGCCCCGCTTTGTACCGTTGGCGCCAAACTCGTCGGTGACGCCGCGTGTTCCATAGGATATCACATTGCCAAGACGGTCGGCCTTCTGGGCGTGAATGATTCCCACATCGGCTCGCCACGCGCGGACAACATTTACCTTCTGGCCGGTGAAAGGATCCTCAATTATCCTGAGGTCGGTGGTGTTGTGCTTTTGCATATCCGTGCCGATATTCCCCCGGATAGGCATGAAGGGAATGCCCATGAAACCTGCCATCATGGCGGTGGTGGCGCCGAAGTTGGAGATGTCATATCTCTTTAAGTGCCCTTTGTTGAACGCCCGGCGAATGGCATAAGGTGCCTTCACATACCAGTTCATGATCCAGGCGGTGTGAATTTCCGTCACACAGCCTGCACCCACCATAATATCCAGACCACCCACGTCCGTCGAGGATTCGATAGTGGTGAGGTGTCTTTTCTTCTGTCTGATGATTTCGTGAGTCAGGGCCATGGGGACGTGGATCTGGAAGCCCCCATAGTATACTACATCGCCATCATGGATGAATTTTGATACCGCTTCCTTGAGCGTCATCCTTTTGTCGATATCTGCCATGTAATCCTCCTTTTCTTGTTAGTAAAGATCAAATTAAAATGATGCCAACAATCTTGAATTAAGTAGCGCACACCTCCTTCCTAGGGTTCTACAAAGCCCCTTGCAATACGTCTCTCATAACATGGACGGCATAGATAATACACACGGACATTGCCGCAACCAGTGCCATAAAGCTGTAAAAGAAAAGTGCATTCAGGACAATTCTGCTCCATACATCTGTTCGCGCAAAAACTGAATTTCTCCTCAGGCTGGTAGCATTCATCGCACTCACGGGGAAAGATAGACATAGTTCTTCATTCCGTGAATTTTTCGGTCTTTTAAAACAACCAATGGTATCGCAATAAGGTCAAGCGGGCAGTAATACATACTGCTTGTGGTCGAGACATGATGTCTCTCGTGCCCGGTTCATCCGGTCTTCGATATTCCCTTACTAATTTATTTAGGGTGCTTCTCCCTACCAAAAAATGATTCATTTTGTCAACTGATTTCTTACAATTTTTTTTTGACAGGAACTTCCTTTACGATCTGAGGCATCTAGATAAAAATATTATGTATATTACAGCAAACTCTCCTCTGTAATCAGCGTATATAAATACCTATAGCCTTCTCTGTGCTTCATCAAGTTTAATAAACGCGAGGGCACGATGGGAAAATGATTGAAATAAATTAGGAAAACAGGATACTTATTTAATAATTTTCCGGATTGCACATATATTACAGCCATTTTTTCTTGACACACTGCCAACTTTTTCCCATACTCACCAATCAAAAAAAATGAGTCTTAACAAATTGACATTTTTTTCATCAAATGCTAATCGGCTGTGCATTATCCTTTTGGGCTTTTTTATCTTCGCATCGATCTGCATCACCTCCTCTTCTCTTCATGCCCTTGAAATAACGCCTTTTAATACGAAGAATCAGAGTCCTATTATCCAGGTTTACGGTTTACCTGCCGCAGGAAATGCAATTCTCCTTTCTCCAGGCCAGAAAGAATTTCATGTAATGCTGGATTACACCAGCAATTATGTGGATGATGCAAAAGCGGGAGAGCACATCGTACTTGACGGGGAAACTGCCCGTTTCACCCTGAATGGCCGATATGGATTGATAGGGGGGATAGAATGCGGGATTGAAATACCCTACATAATTCACGGCGGCGGCTTTCTTGACAGCTTCATTATTAACTACCACGATTTATTCGGCTTTCCCCAGGGAGGCCGTGATCAAGCTCCCCGTAACCGTTTACTCTATCTTTATGCCCGTGACGGCGTGGAAAAGATGCGAATTGACAGCTCCAGCAGCGGCATAGGTGATATCAGTCTGTTTGCCGGCTTTCAGATATATCAGGATGGGAAGGAATATCCGAACACGGTGGCTTTAAGGACAAGCCTCAAACTTCCTACGGGCGACAGTGGACAACTGCACGGCAGTGGTAGTACAGATTTGGCCATTTGGCTTACCGCCGGCAGTGACCACAAACTTGCATCCGGTCATTGGACCATCTTTGGCAACGCAGGTGTACTAGTAATGACCGATGGGCAAGTGATTGAGGAACAGCAACGCAATCTGGTCGGATTTGGAAGCGTGGGAGCAGGCTGGAGCCCTCTTTCCTGGATCGCTTTCAAAGTTCAGCTTGACGCCCACACCCCTTTCTACAAGGACAGTCAACTGCGAGAATTAAATACCGATGCAGTGCAGTTATTGATCGGGGGAACATTGTCATTATCCAGGCAGACAACACTCGATATAGGGGTTTCCGAAGATTTAATCGTCAATACGTCTCCGGATGTTGTCTTTCATTTTGATTTACGAACGAGATTTTAAGATGATCAGGAGTTGCTCTCCGAAAGGAACATTGATTTGCATGCGATAGAGGACACGAGGTAATTAGAAACGAAATTCGTAACTCATAACAAACCCACCTTCGGGTTGGGGTGCTAACTTTATTTCATGGATATTCGATTTTAGCCAGTCTGGTGCCCATGTCTGGGTCTTGAGAAAGCGGTATCCCTGGAACGTGACGATGGCTACAATACCAGCGGCAAAAACATTGGCTGTCGATGCCCTTGAATAGTGTTCAATTCCCTTCATATCACCCTGATAGGTATTCCCATCTTCCTTATTTGACGAATGGATGACCCAGTAATCCAGGGCATAGAGGATGGGATTAATGATATTCCAGGCCATCATCCCGCGGACAAATGCATCGTTCTTATCAATTTTGTCCACATCAAGGATGACCTCAGAGGCTAGTGCTTGAGATATAAGACCGGCAGAGTAGACGGCAACGCCCTTTGAATCACTTTCAGCACTTTCCGTAAATGAAATCGGCTGGTTGTAGTTACCTAATTTCCAACTCATGTGCGTGCCTGTTATCCCGGCAACGAGGGCGTGAGCACCTTCGTGAATCAGGGCAGCTGATGCAACACCCGCCAGAAACTTTGCAGTTGCCGTATATGTAATCTTCTCTTCCGCAACAGCAATGTCTACATTTGACAGGAGAAAGAATAGCACTGCAATTCGAACAATGACTATTTTAGAGATTCTTTGTCGCCTTTCAATCTTTGCAGATATACAGCTGTGGCAAATTTCCCGCATGTTTGACATTTTTTGTATCATCGTTACTTATTTTATTGTAAAAAATCGAAGAATTGTTTCTTCGACATATCTACTGAATCATTCTCATCAGCAGCCATATATGTCTTCGACAAAAGAATCTTTTTTCTTAAATTTCTACGTGTGATTAGAATTACAAAAAGGAGAGTTTTTCAGTGAGGCGAGGCAGAAGGATAAATATTATGATGATTTACGGAAACCATTTCGTAAGGATTCGCAGCGTTTATACCCGGATCAGCTCAGTTCGC
>DATKLL010000121.1:0-47452 GCA_035542475.1 Syntrophales bacterium | reverse complement strand
ACCCATGAGGTGGTTCTCATGATTGTCAAAAAGGCGATCGATGAATTCTCAGTTCAGTTGCAGGAGAAAAATGTGTCCCTGCAGACTACTGACCGTTGTTATGAATGGCTTGCCCTTAAAGGCTATTCCCAGGAATTCGGGGCAAGAGAGATTGCCCGTCTGATCCAGGACAAGATAAAACGATTCTTTGTAGACGAGGTGCTTTTCGGGAAGCTGCATGAAGGCGGCACTGCCGTTGTGGATATTGAAAATGACGATGTTGCTGTGCGAGTCCTCGAATGACGGGCTGTTGAAACACGCTCATCTGCTGCGTTGCTCTGCAAACCGAACCACTCAACGTATTTCTATATACGCCTCGCGGTTTCGGTTCTTGAGCGCCTTGCATCTAAACGTTTTTGAACTGCCCCCAAATAAAGAGGTTTTTGAACAATCTCTTAAAGTCTGGCTCTTCTTTCGTAAGATAAAACCTCATGCCGATTTTTCGATTGGGTGATGAGATCAAATTCCCTCCCGTACAACTGACATCGGGAAGCGGTATTCTTGCCATAGGCGGCGACCTTTTACCCGGCAGGCTTCTGGAGGCTTACCGCCATGGTATTTTTCCATGGTATTCAGAAGGCGATCCTATTATCTGGTGGGCTCCTAACCCGCGGTTCGTATTATTCCTGGAAGAACTAAAAGTTTCCCGCAGCATGAAGAAGGCACTAAGGCAGGGGATCTTTCGGATTACCTACGATCATAATTTTCGTGAAGTCGTTATATCCTGTCAAAAATCGCGGCGGAGGCAGAAGGGAACATGGATTACGGATGATATGCTTGAGGCGTACTGTGACCTGCACGAGTTGGGCTATGCGCATTGCGCCGAGGCCTGGTATGGGGAGAAACTCGTAGGCGGCATCTACGGGGTGTCTATTGGCCGATGTTTTTTCGGCGAGTCTATGTTTTCACGCATGAGCAATGCATCGAAGGCGGCATTGATCAATCTGGTTTATAAATTAAGAGATCTTAAATTTGAGTTTTTGGATTGCCAGGTTTATACCGCACACCTGGAAAGCCTTGGTGCCCGCTACATATCACGTGGTGAGTTCTCTGATCTGTTAAAAGCAGGATTACAGCATGAAACCTTGAGGGGTAACTGGAGGTATATGCCTGAGTTCAGCTGACGAAAGCGGAACTGTCGCGACCGTCCTTAAGCCATTTGAGGATTAGCGTCTTGCAATCGTCACCGGCGCTTCCGTAAAGGTCGATGATCTTTCGCTCACGGATGGCGCTTGCAACAGAATCAGAAGCATGTGCGGCATTCTGCAGGATAGTCTGTCCAAAATCTGAGCGAATAGTGCCTGCCTCTGCTTTCGCAGGATCGGTCACACCCAGGCGTTCACGGATCTTCATGACCGCGTCGGGTCCGCGGTACAAAAGTGCCAGCGATCTGTGTACCCCTGGTTTATCACGGTCGCCGGGCGATACCCTGTTCGGGTCGACACCGGTCATATATTGAACGATTAAAGAAAATTCAAAGGCTGCGTTCTTTTCGGCAATGACATCAGCCATTGAGTTGTAGTCGTCATTGCTTATCTCGAAGTTAAAGACACCGTTAAGTCCTTCTCTGATTGTATCTGCTATCCGGAATCTGAGTCTTTTCTTAAAGACATCACGCAGCTGGCCGTAGAATTCTTCCCCTTGAGCGGCACTCATCCGGATCATGCGGGCACCGACAATCCGAAGACCTGTCTTGGAAAACATATCGATCATATTGCCGGGTCGGACGGAATGCTTGAAAAAATTGTCCGGCTTTAAAATTACCAACGTGGTTTCCCCTTCAGCGGTTTCCTCATAGAGGCCGTTGTCGTTGAATGCCAGTCTTGCGAAAATATCCAGATTGCCTCTCGAGTAATCGTAATTTGTCGGCACCAACACCGCCGGTTCGAAGTACCGGATCTTTCCATCAGGGGTTGTGACGTAATCGCTGTAAGTGCCGCGAATGGTCCCGCGAATTGCCTCCGATTCCGTCTCCGTTGTGAGCTTGCCGACAACTTCATATACCCGCTCGACGGCATTTTCACCCTCAAACAGGAGAAACAGGCACCTGTTTGGCTGACCTAGGACATTATCTTGCCTAAGGTTCTGATCAATGTAATCGACGAGAGCGCTTTCTACTTTGGGATTGATATTAAGATTCTTAAGGCGTTTGATATATTCATCGATAAGCTCGTCCGACGGCCTCATCATACGAATGCCGACCAGATCACAGCCGGACAATGACATAAGTCGGGCAATAATATTTCCCGTCCGGGACTTGATGAGACTGTACGGAGTGATAACCACATATGTTAGTTCCATCGGCATATGATATGTCTCGTTCAGAAGCTTGTTTTTATGTAACGATGATTAATATAAAACGAGAATGATTATGTGTCAATGTCAAAAGAACGCGGTCTTCAACAGCCTGTCATGAGACTATTTCAGAGTGTCCCGGCATCTCAGAGCGAGGTTTTGCAGCAGCAGCATTCGCTTTGCCCGTGTGGTGGCATCGATGAGATTCGCGACACCGCCGGGAATGTAGGTGAGGAATTTGCGCAAGCCGCGCTTCAACCCCAGGAAGCCATAGGCGCCAAGGGCCTGCATGAGGCGCTGTGCGGATGCATCCAGGAATATCTCCTGAAACCTCCTCCATTCTCCCGAAGGCCGGAGTTCATAATAGTAGCGGAGCAGCTCCATCCGTTCATCATGTGTCATGGAAACATAAGGGTCATAGAGGAGTGATCCCAGGTCATATAATGAATTGCCGAATCGCATGCCCTGGAAGTCGACGAGTACCGGTTCACCATCGCAGATCATTACATTTTGAGACTGAAAGTCCCGATGTACAAGACTTGGCTTCATGTCTTCAAGCCGGTCGGATAATTCTTTCAGTTCATCCTCCAGGCTGTTCCTTTCTGATGTACTGAGTTTTAGGCTGCAGACTGCCTGAACAAAATTTTCAAAGAAGTAGTTTCGCTCCCATCGATAGAGGTCAGGACCAAAAGCTTCCATCAGAGAGACCTTGCCTGAGGGGAACTCTTCCGCAGGAAACGAGTGGAGTCTTTGAGCTATGGCCAGGGTTTTATGGTAATATGCAAATCTTACCGGCCAGGGTTCATTCCGAAAAGACCACAGATCCGCGTCTCCCAGGTCTTCCATAACAATAAATCCCCTCACGGGATCATGAGCCACGATGCGCGGCACAGGGACATTGATTCCGAGGAGGAACTCTGCGATTGCCGCGTAGTAGTTGTTTTCTTCAAGGCCCCGGTCGTAATGCATGAAAATGGCGGAATCATCATCTTTGTAACGGATGCGATGGAACGATCTGACCGAGCCGCCTCTGGCGACCGGGATCATGCGAATGGCGGCTGATTTTCCAAGTCCCAATGCTTCGCGCACAAACTGTTTCATTTCATGGTCTAGATGAGCCATTTAATCAAGATTCTTATCCGACAGCTGAGTATTAACTTTTTCATATTCCGCAACAGAGCCGATATCGTACCATCGGCCTTCGTCAATAAGCACACCTGCTACAGATCCCGGCTGCTCCCTGATCATCTCAACAAAAATGGGGATGACTGATTCTTTGCGGCCGGCTTTCAGGCGATTCAGAAAGCGTTTCTCAATAACATAAATACCGGTGAAGAGGCAGCTTGTGACGCCAGGATCGCCCAGCATATGGCGTAAATCGCATATTTCCCCTTGGGTATTCAGATTAACATTCAGAAGTGCGCCACTGCTCCTCAGCGCCAGGGTGACTTCCTTTTGCTTCAGGTAATGCGCATCAATGAGACGCTGAAGCGGCAGGTCGGTAATGGTATCGCCATTGTAAACCAGGATAGTTTTGTCATTGCCAAGGAGGTCTTCAATATTTTTTATGCCCCCGGCAGTATCCAGGAGCACGGGTTCATGACGGAATATGATGGGAATTCCGCGCCAATTTTCATCCGGAAACACCTGTCGATATACGTCTGCACGATGGTGGGTGTTGATGATAAACCGTTTAATGCCCACCGATATCAGGTGCTCCATGCCATGTGTAATGATCGGGCGGCCGCCAACCGGCAGCAGCGGCTTCGGGCAGTTATCGGTCAGAGGCCGCAGCCTCGTTCCCAGGCCCGCACCGAGTATGAAAGCAGTTTTGATTGTCAATGAGTTCATTTTTTTTCAGTATAGTTTCTTTAGTTCTGCACTGCGAAAGTAGTGTTGTAAAATAGACTTTGCAGGAAAACCCTTCGCGGCCATTACCGCCGCCCCGATCTGGCATAAACCGACGCCGTGTCCCCATCCGGCACCCTTCAGGATAAAGCGGATAGGAAGGCCGGAGGAATCATGCTCAACGTAAATGACAAATGCACTGCTGTATAGGTGGCTCCGGGAGAGCCAGCGGCGAATTTCCAGTTCCTTGCCTATGGTGAGAGTCCTGTCCGATCCCTCAATTTTCAGTCGTATAATCCTGCCTGACGGTCCCCGCTCGACGGGGATTAGATCCCGGAGGTTGCCAAGATCCATTCTCGTTTTTTCCCTGATGATCTCTTCCAGCTCCGCACGTTCGTAAATGACCTTCCAGCGGAAAAAATCCGTGGTTTCCTGATCGAAAGACGGCAGTATCTGTCGCAGGATATTTGCATCTGTGGTGTTACAATAAGCATCCGGGTGGGAAGTTATCCACTGTCTGGCCCCGGCTTCCGTGCGGATCGGCTTGTGAATGACAGCGGAATCCGAAACTGAGGTGAGATACGGGACCGGCTTGTTCTCCCAGGTATTCTCGAAATTGTCCGTCATGCCGCCGCAGGCTTTATGATAACGGGCATCGCAGATCTCATTGTCATAGACTAGAAAGATGCCGCGTGTCGCATTAACTGCATCGCTGGGGTTTACCGACAATAATCGGTTGATACCTTGATACCTCTGACAATGATCATCCGCACAGACGTCGAAAAGCGTGTGGTCAACCCTGTCATACCAGCGGATAAGGTCATCCTTCTTCAGTTCTGAACCGGGTGATTTTTTATTTGTGCGTTTTGCCTCCCGGGCGCGGTTCAGCGTGGCCATAAGCCAGCTGCGTGACATGATTGCGTGTGCCTTCAAAAATTCCAGCGGCGCCTCAACGCTCATTTCCGAAGAAATGACGCTTGAAAGATAATCTTCCAACAGTATTTCATTGATGGCAACCAGTGTTCCATCTTTATCAAGTATCAGTATCAGATCACCACGGAAAGTCTGTTCCTGTTTTCTTTCCCAGTGGAAGCCGGCACCTATTGTCACATCAAAAAGTGTGAAGGTAGCATCATTCAGGGGGGTACATCTGATTTTTTCCTGTCGGGATATTTCATTTCCTGCGTCATCAGAAAGGACGATGCGGCCGTCTTCAACACGCCCGCTAAAACCCCTGTCACAACGACAGTCATCATTGACAGCAAACGGGCCGTTGAAGCTGCCTCTTATCTCCCTTTGTCCCTGGAGAATGCCTACCTTGATCTTTGGCTCTTCTGTCATCAACTTGCACCATGAACGCCCATATCAGAAACATGGCGATAATTCAACGTCTAACCCCTATCTTGTTTTCCGGAGTAAACGGTCTGAATCGGAACGAGACGATTCATCTGCCGTATTCTTCAAAAAGTCTAAATAAAATGTTGCTGTTTCTTGAGGTCTTTCCAGGATAGGGACGTGCCCCATCTCTTTCATGATGACCGTACGGGAATTTTTAAGTTTTCTCTCCAGTATTGAAACGCATGATACATCCAGAATTTTATCCGTATCACCCCAGATGATTAAAACCGGCGCATGAATATCCGGTAGAAAAAGTTCCAGAGACAGGTGTGCCTTCCTTATGTCTTTCAGTATTTTTTCATTAAAGGCCATCTGGGAGATTTTTTGCGCAGCCAAAGCTACCTTAATGGGGGCAGGAATAGGCGGAGGCTTCACAAAAAGATAGGAAATTAATTTTTCATATTCGTCGGGAGTGCTGACCAGAAAGGGATTGATTCCTTTTTCCAGCAGTTTGGCAAATTCGCTTTTTTGCGGTGATTTCAGTCCGGCGGGCGCTATCAGGGCAAGGGTTAAAACCTTTTGGGGATGTCTTGCACCGTAGACCGCCGCAATCGTTCCCCCCATTGAGTGTCCTGCCACATGGAACCGGCCAAGTTTCAACACCTCGGTAAATCTGTCCATGCGCCTCATCTGGTTTTCGATATCATAATTTTCAGTTGAAAGTTTAGAGCTCTCACCAAAACCGGGGAGATCTGGTATTAAGACGTGATAGTCCTGTGTCAGATACTTTGCGAAACGCGTCCAGTTATCTTTATCGCCGCCATATCCATGCAGAAGTAATATGGTCTCTCCCTTTCCGCCTTCCAGATACACAATTTGATGATCATCAACCCGGGCCTCTTTCTTGGCCAAACCGGAGGAGCGCCGTTCAACATCCCTGGCCAGATTAAGCAGTATCTCCGGGAAGAGGAGATAAGCCGCAACCAGCAATAAAACTATAACAATGAAACCAAATGCTAATTTTTTCTTCAATGCGTATTCCTTATCAATGGCCTGAACCAGAATGAAAGTAAAACAACAATGAAAAATATAATTGTCGCATACATTATTTTTTCAAGGGTCAGATCCTCAACATAGATCAACTTTTCTATTGTATCTATCATGAATTGACCGGGGTAGACCTGGCCGGCTGTGCCTTTTGATTTAAGATAAGCTTCAAGATATGTAAGAGGGCAGATGGTGTGGGTGAGTTGCATGACGATTATGGCGATCAAAGCAATAAGATGAAAAACCCTCCATTTTGGCCAATTCAAATAGAGGAATACAGGAAATCCAAGGATCACAAAGGCGATCCACAGGAAGTGAATAAAGATTATGAAATCTGCTGCTACCTTGTAAGACATATCTGGCCTGTCAATACCTCGACTGACGAAAAATTATACCAACCCCCGGATGGCATACTTCATTTTCTTTTTGATGTTAATGTGTTAGATGTATTTCAAATATTCATAAATTCTTTGTCCCGTCAATATTTATCTGTATTACCAACTGATAAAAACTCCCTTTTGTGCGACTGACATTCGATGAGAAATCTTGCTTTTTTATTTTTAGTGCTTATATAATTGAAAATAAAAATAAGATGAAGAAAAAATGAAGGCGTTTAGACTTGCTAGAAAATCAATTAATCAAGGCCTTTGGCCGATAGTCCGGTTTTTTGTTTCCAATCCGCAGCGGAGAATTCCAAAAGCAAAAAAAGATTTTTCCCCTGATCCCTTACCGGATACCGGTTTGAACCTGAACGTAATGAGTTTTAATATCCGGCGCGGCACGGCACAAGACGGGAAGAATCACTGGATATTCCGCCGTAAACTAGTGCATGAGATATTAATTCATTACCGTCCCGACGTTTTGGGCCTGCAGGAAGCTTTAGACTTTCAAAATTCGGAAATCCGCACCATGCTGCCCGGTTATAAAAAGGTCGGCATAGGAAACCTCGGCGGCACTAAGGGATTGCATAACACTATTTTTTATGACGCAAGTCGTTTCGTCTTGTCTGAGGAAGGCACTTTTTGGTTTTCAGGCACACCCGACATTCCGGGGTCGAAGGGATGGGGAAACATGATGCCGCGAACCTGTAGCTGGGCGCGTCTGATCGAAAAAAACTCACAGCAGGCTTTTTATTTCTATAATACCCATTTGGATCATATTTCCCGGCGTTCGCGAAAGAAAAGCGTTATATCATTGATGCAGCATATTCATTCGCGGCCTTTTCCAGACCCCTTTATATTGATGGGTGATTTTAATGCCAGGGAAAGGAGTACACCCATACAATATTTAAAAGGTAAAGCTTCTTTAAAAATCAAGGCAAAACTCGAGGTATCTAATCCCATTCCTTTGATGGACACATTCCGGGTAAGATATCCTAACAAACGAAATACTGCTACCTTCCATGGATTCCGTAGATACTTATTCCGTTTCAAGCTCGATTATATCTTTGTACCTTCCTATGTCCGGGTACGAGACGCGAAGATTATTCAACTGCGCTGGAAAAGATGTTATCCCTCTGACCATTTTCCGCTTCTTGCCGATATTGATTTACCTGCGAACTTTGCATCTTCTGGTCCTCGCTCCTTTTTTGATAAGGCTGTTAACGACTAGACGGTGTGATGAAGCGGTTTACTAAAGAAACCAGCCAAAGAGGTTTATCACCTTCTCCAGTGTACGAGTGATCGTCCCCCGTCTTTCGTGATCCGCCAAGTCGATCCGGCGGGAATTTCTGAAGTCCTCTAGCAGTACCGTTTGAATCTGCCTTCCGAAGTCTTCATCGTCGATTATAAAGTTGATCTCGAAGTTACGGTGAAAGCTGCGCTGATCTATATTGGCAGATCCCATGACCGTCTGCCTGCCGTCGATCAGCATGACCTTGGCATGCAGGATTTCATACTCCATTTCATAGATATCTATCCCTTTCCGGAGAAGCACGCTGTAATAACTACGTCCCAGAAGCCGCACAATTGGCACATCGCTGCGCGCCGGCAGCAGCAGACGCACACGAACCCCACGCGCTGCAGCCCGCAAAAGGGATCGTATAACACGTGGACCGGGAATGAAATAGGGGGTTGCGATGAGAATCTCCTCCGAAGCCGCGACGATATTGAATAAGAAGGCGCTGCGAATACGGGAGCGGCGATTATGAGGGCCGCCGCTGACGATAGTGACGTTCCCCTGTCCCTGCTGGATGTTGTGTGAATCTTCGTCACTGCCGGAGATTGGTAGCCGGGGAAGTTCTCCCCGTTCCATAAGCCACGTTTCGGAAAAAATGCTCACCAATTCAATCACCGCGCTGCCCAGGACACTTAGGCCGACATCATAGAAACGATGGGGACTTTTCGCAAGTCCGGAATATTCATCGCCAACGTTAAGGCTTCCCAAAAAGGCGAGTCTGCCGTCAATAATGATCATCTTACGGTGGTCGCGTCTATCGAACCAACGCAGACTGCGTTTGAGAGATGGGACATTGAAAGGAATCACCTCGATACCTTGCTGCGTCATGTCTCCGAAATAGTTCAACGGTGTCTCGATGGAGCCGATGTAGTCATAAATCAAAAGGACCCTCACGCCGCGTCTGGCAGCTTCCTTCAGCTCAGAAGCGAAGGCATTACCGGTACGATCATTGTGTATCATGTAGCATTCCACTAGGATAAAGTGTTCTGCTGAACGGATCGCTGAGTACAGCGATTGGAAGAATTGGCTACCCCCGTTAAAAAACACAAGCTGGTTTTGCCTATGGACAACAGACAGGTCTGTAGGATGAATGCGCCGGAGCAGGTGCATCATCCGCTGCAGTCGTTTTTTCTTCCCGAAATATTTCCGTTTGGCCATCAATTACCAGACCTTTATATAGATTGAGGAGTTTATGTTTGTCTTCGGCATCCCATAATGCTTGTAGCATATTTTATGTCAAAAGGTATGATTTTTACTATGAAAATGTCCTGGGTATGGAGTTTTTTGATTATTACAGAAGGGGCCAAACGATGTCTCTTTTTATAAAGATTTGAAAACATATATGAAAATACAAGGTTATTCTGTTTTTGTGAACCCCGTCACATTTTATAACTCTATAAATATGTTATCCTTTTACATAAGATATGCGAGAGGTGTTCAGTCCATCTTCAGGAGACTATACTATTTGCCGATTTAATTGTTACTTGTATCTGATTTTGAGCGGCTTTTTATACGGTTTTGTTTTTAGGACATTAATCTGTTCGTAGACACTCATTTAGTTTTATGTTAGAAAAACTGCAAAATTTTATTTTAAGAGATTTGCATGAGCATTAAAAAGGTAGGCATAATTGCGAATGTAGAAAAGGAAGACTCGCGCGAGTGCACTATCCAGCTGAGAGACTGGGCATTGAAACGCGGCATTGAGGTATTTTTTGAGGAGGGGATTGCCAATAAGATAGGTGTGGATAAGGGGCTGGATAGAAGAGAGCTGGCGTCCCGGGTTGATCTCCTGATCGTGTTAGGCGGTGATGGAACGATTCTCCGGACCGTCCGCTTTGTCAGTGAGTATGACATACCTATTGTCGGCATCAACCTTGGGGAATTCGGTTATCTTACAGAAGTTAATTTGAATGAAATGTACAGCGCGCTCGATTTAATTGTCAAAGGGGAGTACCAGACCGACAAGAGGATGATGTTGGATGTCACTATAAAAATGGGAGTGGAAACAATCAGACAGCAGAGCATCCTGAATGATGTTGTAATTACCCGTGGGAATCTTTCAAGGATCCTTAATCTGGAAACGACAATCAATGGCGACTATCTGACCACTTTCCGGGCTGATGGGATTATTATATCCACACCCACAGGCTCCACCGCATATAACCTCTCGGCAGGTGGTCCTATCGTCTTTCCTGAACAGAATTCCTTTGTGATCAACCCCATATGCCCTTTTACCTTGACTAATCGGCCGATCATTATTCCCGATGGCGCTGAGATAAAAGTAATTTTGTGGACGAAAGGACAAGGAGCGACACTGACACTTGATGGACAGGTTTCATATACCATGAAATCAGGCGACAGCATTTTTATCAAGAAATCCATTTATGTGACCAACCTGGTATCATCGCCGCACAGGGATTATATGGAGATCCTGCGCACGAAACTGGGCTGGGGCGGTTCACCTATGGGGGCAAATAAGTATTGATATGCTGACGGAACTCAGTATCAGAAATTTTGCGATCATTGATGAACTGAAGATATCCTTTACCGAAGGTCTCAATGTGATCACCGGTGAAACAGGGGCGGGAAAGTCGATTATCATCGGAGCCATGAGCCTTCTGCTGGGTGACCGATCGTCCGTGGATATGATCAGGTCGCAGGAGGATTCCGCCGTGGTTGAGGCCATGTTTGACATCGGTGAAATGAACGATCTGAAGAAGGTGATCAGGGAAATGGGGTTCCATGTGGGTAAAGAACTGATCCTCAAGAGGATCGTTTCCCGAACAGCAAAAAACAGGGTGTATGTTGACGGACAACTGGCAACCCTCGGAATGCTTTCCACCATCAGTGAGTCTCTGGTAAACATCTGCGGCCAGCATGAGCACCAGATTATCTTGAATGCGGATAAGCATATTGATATTTTAGATGAATTTGGTGGTCTTCTGCAGCTCAGGTCTGAGTATTCAGAAATGTACAACCAATATTTGGCTTACAATGATAAGCTCAGACAGCTCCAGGCAGTTAATAAAACCCGGGATGAGAGAGGGGCGTTCCTCAAGTTTCAGATTAAGGAGATTGAAGATGCCGGGATCAAAATCGGTGAGGATGAGACACTCCTGGATGAAAAAAGGGTTTTGAATAATGTCCAGAAATTAACAGAATATGCAACTGCTGCTTACGATATGCTTTATGGGAAGACAGGTTCTGTCCTCGAAGGGCTTCGCGGCCTTAAATCGAATGTCAAGGAGATAAAAAAAATTGATAGCGGTTTGAAGCTGTCTGAGCAGGATATGGATACGGTCTATTATCAGCTTGAAGAGACGGCATTGAATCTGAGGGAATATAAGAAGAATCTGTCTTATGATCCGGCAAGGCTTGAAGCCATCGATAATAGACTGGAGCTGCTGGGGCAACTGAAGCGTAAGTATGGCCGCACACTGGATGAGGTTTTGAAAAAAAGCGCTGAAATTGAAAAGGATCTGAAGTCTATAGAGTCTGTCGATAATGAAATTGAGCAGATTTCAAAAGAGGTTGAGTCACTAAGCCCGTTATTGCTTGATAAAGCGCGGACACTTTCCCAAAAACGCCGGGAGGCGGCGCTGCTTTTGAAGAAGGCAATAGAAGAGGAGCTTCATACCCTCCGGATGGATAAGGCGGCGTTTGAGGTCACTTTTACAGAACCGGCAGGTGATAGAAAGAGCATTTCCTTTAATCCCCGCGGGATCGATGGAGTGGAATTCTATCTTACGACCAACGTGGGGGAGGAATTAAAACCGTTGAATCGCATAGCCTCCGGTGGAGAGCTTTCCCGGATTATGCTGGCGATAAAGAAGGTTCTGGCACGATCGGGTTCCGTGGGCACTCTGATATTTGATGAGGTAGACAGCGGCATAGGAGGAGCAACCGCCGCGGACGTCGGCAGGAAGCTCAAGGATGTATCCCAGCACCATCAGGTCTTGTGTATTACGCATCTTCCGCAAATTGCTTGTTTCGGGGACATGCACTATCGCGTGGTAAAAAATGTTTCCGGAGAAAGAACGATTACCTCGGTCGATGTCCTTTCTGAGGAGGGACGGCTCGATGAAATTGCGAGGATGCTCAGCGGTACAGAACTTACAAAAAAGACCCGGGAACATGCGCGGGAAATGCTGGCCATATCCCGTATTAAATAGCTGAAGGCGCTCAGTCTGTCGATAAAAAATAAAATCTTACATTAAGGTGTTTAATAGGTACTGAGATGCTAAGGAAGGCACGAATCAGCGATGTCAAGACAATTCACAGGATGATTAATAAGTCATCCGAGAAGGGTGAAATCCTTCCAAGGTCACTAATGGATATTTATGGAAGCCTGAGGGATTTCAATGTTTATTTTGACGAGGATAAACAGTCAGTCGCGGGCATCTGTGCCATGAATATTATCTGGGAAAACCTGGCGGAGATTCGTTCACTCTATGTAGAAAAGGGGCACAGAAAGCATGGTATCGCCAGGAAACTTGTCGAGGCATGCATCTCTGAGGCCATTACCCTTGGATTGTTCCGGATATTTACATTTACCAACAAACCGGAATTTTTTAAACGGCTTGGGTTTAAGGAAGTCGACCGGTCAACGCTTTCAGAAAAGATCTGGTCGGACTGCTTCAGATGCTCCAAATATCCGGATTACTGTGATGAAGTGGCCATGATTATAGAATTATGATGCATGTGATGAAGACACGGCGTTTTTTTGGTATTTTTTTTGTTTTGTCCATAATAAGCGGTTGTGCGTTAGGAATCTGGAAACCGGCAGAAAAGCCGCCACCCCTCGTGTTAATCCCCGCTAAAAAAGTCCCACCGCTGATTGATGATCTTGATCAGGGTTCGCTGGCTACAGCCATCGAGAAAAGCCTGCAATATTATGAAACGAGTGCCGGTAATAATATTAATAGGCTTGGCGATGGTCAGGTTACAGGGAAAGAATTAGGGGAGTCGCTTCTCCTTTTCCGGGAAATCTTTTATAGTTCTGATTCTGATGAAATTAAACGGCAGAAAATACTGGACGCCTTTGATGTGTATAGAGCCACCGGACTTGACGGTGAAGGGAGGGTCCTTTTTACCGGATATTTTGAGTCTGTTTTGGAAGGTTCCCTGGAAAGGACGGATGAATACAGGTATCCGATTTATAGTACGCCTGATGACACGGTCGTGGTGAATTTAGGCAAATTCAACAAAAAGTATCTGAACGAGAAGATAGTCGGCAGGTTGAAGAATGGCGAGGTGATCCCGCATTTCACCAGGGCAGATATTGAAGATGAAGAATCTCTGAGCGGCAAAAATCTTGAATTGGCTTGGGTTGATGACCCGATAGACCTGTTTTTCCTCCATATCCAGGGCTCAGGAAAGATAAGGCTGCCGGATGGAAATTTCATGCAAGTGAGCTATGCCCAGTCGAACGGCCGTCCATACCGCAGTATTGGGAAGTACCTTATTGAAACGGGAAAGATAGCGGCAAGCGAAATATCCCACCAATCCGTGAAAAAATATCTCAGGGAACACCCCTATGAGCTATCCGATATCCTCAACTACAATGAGAGCTATGTTTTTTTTCGGGTTGTTGAAAATGGCCCGATAGGAGCCCTCGGCCTTACTCTGACTTCAGGCAGGTCGATCGCGACGGACCTCGCTTTATTCCCCAAGGGAGCCCTCGCCTTTATCAGACTGCGAAAGCCTATCTTTGATGAAAACGGCAACATCAATGCGTGGGAGAACTTCTCCCGCTTTGTTCTCAACCAGGACACCGGCGGTGTGATTAAAGGACCGGGACGCGTTGATCTGTTTTGCGGTACGGGCAGTGAAGCCGAGATGCTGGCGGGAAGCCTGAAGGAAAACGGGGAGCTTTATTTCCTCGTGAAAAAGAAGATCGGCCGAGCAGGTGCCCCGTCTGTTTCTAATACTGATAAGTGAAATAAAATGTATACTAGGCGCTGCCTATGGTAAAGCAGCACGGGTCTTCGGAGAGATAATCCAGCGTATAAGTGTAAGCACAGGATATTCTTCTGCATCATCCGCATATCTCTTTTGATCCCTTAATACAAAAAGGTAACCCCCGTCAAACCGTCATATCACGGTGGTTTGAATCATACAAAGTTTCCGAAGCCGCACTGCGTGTGCTTTTGCAAGGAGAATATTTTTAAAAATTGTCAGAATTTTCTTGATTGTTGCTTTTCTTTATGTTACGCAAGGCGCGGAATATCGAGATAATGAACCAATTCCTCCGTGGTTGAAAAATAAGTAACGCTCAATTACATTTGATATACAGATATTTCCAACAGTGGATATTCACTGTCATCATTTACTATTATTTAAGAATAATGCATATTAGATTTACCAATCGGTAGTCATGCCTTAAGTTGTGGGCTACCGATAGATGAATTAATTTAATTATTAAAATATTTTATGGAAAGGGGGATTTTGAAGGATGACGAAAGCAGAATTAATAGCGGTAATGGCAGGAGGAGCCGGCATCTCTAAAGCAGCAGCCTCAAAGGCTCTGGATGCGTATGTCGGTGCGGTAACCAAGGAGTTGAAGAAAGGCGGCAAAGTCGGCCTGGTCGGGTTTGGTACCTTTTCCGTCTCTAAGAGGAAAGCTAGAGAAGGAAGGAATCCACAGACAGGAAAGGCTATCAAGATACCCGCTAAAAAAGTTGTAAAGTTTAAAGCAGGCAAGGAATTGGCCAATAAAGTAAAATAGAAGATTATAAAATAGAGGTATAATATATATTAAGGCCTCCGGTTATTATGAATATCGGGGGCCTTACTGCATCAGGTGATGTCATTTCATTGACACGACCTTTTCTTTTTGTTATTGAACGTCTCGCAAAAATGTTATTGAATTGAGGAATACAAATTGGCAAAAAAGCGCATATTAAGCGGCATGCGGCCCACAGGGCCTCTGCACCTGGGAAACCTTCTCGGCGCCCTGAAAAACTGGATAGAGCTCCAGAATAGCGGTAATTACGACTGTTATTATTTTGTAGCCGACTGGCACGCGTTGACCAGCGAATATAATAATACGGATCTGATAAAAGAATATACACTCAATATGGTAATTGACTGGCTCAGCGCAGGTTTGGACCCTGCAAAGAGTACGCTGTTTATCCAATCAAGCATTAAGGAACATGCTGAACTCTTCCTCATCCTCTCCATGATTACTCCACTGCCCTGGCTTGAGAGGAATCCTACCTATAAAGAAGTCAAGGAGGAGCTTTCTGAAAAAGACCTCTCAACCTTCGGATTCCTGGGATATCCGGTTCTCCAGGCAGCGGACATTATCATGTACAAGGCTTACGGAGTGCCTGTGGGAGTGGATCAGCTTCCCCACGTGGAACTAACACGGGAGATTGCCAGGCGCTTCAATTTTCTTTACAAAGAAATATTTCCGATTCCTGAGACACTGTTGACGGATGTGCCGAAACTCTTAGGGATTGACGGGAGGAAGATGAGTAAATCATATGACAACGCGATCTACATAAGTGATCAGGGAGATATACTGAGGAAAAAGATCGAGGCCATGTTTACCGACCCGCAGCGCATGAGGAGAAAAGACCCGGGCAGGCCGGAGATTTGCAATGTATTCACCTTCCACCAGATTTACTCGCCGACTGACGATGTCCGGAATATATCCATTGAATGCAAAAGGGCTGGCATAGGCTGTACGGACTGCAAAAGGTCTCTTGCAGCCGTGGTAATAGAGGGTATGAGGCCGATTCATGAGCGCCGTGATTATTTTCTGGGGCATATAGACGAAGTAAGAAGTATTATCGAGGACGGGAATACCAGGGCAGCCAGGATAGCCCGTTCCACAATGGAAGAGGTCAGGGAAGCCGTTAAAATCTAGTAATTATCGTTTTGCTTCGTCCGTGTCACCCAGCAAGATTCAGGTTCATAATTTATGATTTCTCGTCTATCCTTCAGTTTTATTATTTATAATTTATTGGTGCTTCATTATGGGTTATGAGGTTAAACTGGATATATTTGAGGGTCCCCTGGATCTATTGCTTTATCTTATCAAGAAGAATGAGATAGATATATACGATATACCCATTGCACTTATTACGGAACAGTATCTTGAACATCTGGAGATGATGAGATATCTTAACTTGGACGTTGCTGGGGAATACTTGCTTCTGGCATCGACGCTGATCCATATAAAGTCGAAAATGCTTCTTCCGGCTCAAGAGGAGGGGGATGAAGAGAATGAAGAGGAAGAGGATCCGCGCGCAGAACTTGTCAAACAACTGCTTGACTATCAGATTTTCAAGGATGCGGCGATGCAGTTGGAACAAAGGCCTCTTTTAGAGAGGGATATCTTTATTAGGGGACATTCCGTTGAGCAGCAGGATGCCGAAACAGGAATAAACGAAACCGACATGGAGCTTAGCGTTTTCGAGCTTGTGGAGGCTTTTTACAGGATCTTTTCCGCCGCAGGACAGAAGGAATTAATGGAGATTGATGTTGAAAAGATGTCTCTTACAGACAGGATAAATGAAATCATGGAAAGACTTTCTGAAAAAAAGAAGCTGACCTTTGCCGAGTTGCTGGGAGATTATTCAGACAGAAGAATGATCCTGTATACTTTTCTCGCACTCTTGGAACTTATGAAATTAAGAATGATCAGGGTCTATCAGGCCAGTTCCTTTGGCGTAATTAGAGTGGTTCTTGCCGCGGAGATATAATGGAAGAGACGAAGGCAATAATAGAAGCTATTATTTTTGCTTCAGAAGCCCCTATTTCAGTTGATAAGATCAGGGAAGTTTTGTCCAATGTTGAAAAAACGGAAATTGCCCGCCATCTGCAAGACCTGGTTGCCGAATATGAAAATAGATGGGGCGGATTTCTTCTTCAAGAGGTAGCCGGAGGTTTTCAGTTCAGGACAAGGCCGGACCTCAGTTCCTGGATGACTAAATTAATGCGGGGAAAACCAGCGATGATGTCACATGCAGCAATGGAAACCCTCGCTGTCATTGCTTACAAACAGCCGGTAGTGAAGTCAGAAGTAGACAGGATTAGAGGTGTCGATGTCGGCAGCTCTCTCAAGAGCCTGCTTGAGAAAAAGCTTGTGAGAATTATGGGACGAAAGGATGTCCCCGGGAAACCGATTATGTACGGTACAACAAAAAAGTTCCTTGAGGTATTTAATTTAAAGGATCTGTCGGAACTGCCTACTCTAAAGGAACTGAAGGATTTGCAAGAGGGGACATAATCAAATAAATCCTAAATTCTAATATCCAAATTCTAATATCCAAATTCTAATATTTTGAAAATTTGGATCTTGATATCATTAAGGATTTAGGTTCTACATGAAAGAACGTCTTCAAAAGATTATAGCCGCATCCGGAATTTCATCAAGGCGAACCGCCGAAAAAATAATTACAGAAGGCAGGGTTACTGTAAATAACGCAATTGTCAGGCAATTGGGCACAAAGGCAGATATTAACGTGGATGAAATTCGCGTTGACGGCAAGCTGATTTTGCCTGAAGAATCAAAAGTTTACCTGCTGTTGAATAAGCCAAAGGGGTACATGACAACGCTTTGTGACCCGCAGGGACGGCCTGTCGTTGCAGATTTGCTCTCCAGTATATCGGAAAGGATATTTCCCGTTGGACGATTGGATTACGATTCTGAAGGCTTGCTGTTAATGACCAATGACGGGGATTTCTCCCTGAAAATACAACACCCCCGATTCATGATTCCCAAAACATATATGGTCAAGATCGAAGGGAATCTGACAAACAATGATATCAAGATGCTTCAAGACGGTATTAAGTTGAAAGACGGAAAGTTTAAACCCGATAGTTTTCATATACTTAAAGCAAACAGAAAGAGCTGCTGGCTTTCTTTGACCATTGTGGAAGGCAGAAAAAGAGTGATTAGGAGGGTATTTGAATCGTTGGGCCATACAGTTGTCAGGCTTGTCCGGACCGCCGTTGACGGCATAGATTTAGGTAACGTGAAGGTTGGAACATTCAGGCATTTGACCAGGAAAGAAGTTCAGACACTGCTGTCTTTTGTGAAATAATTTTTTCGAAGTACCTAAATTCCATGAAAATTTGTCTTGACATTAAAATAAAAATAAATAATATTCGTTTAAAAATAGAGATAAATTGCCACGTTATTTAAAAAGATCCTTTCATTTTTATTACTGCTCAAAAATTGTCATAACTAAGCGTCATGAGGAGGGCGTATGAATAAATCTGGACTTATTGAGACTTTAAGCAGGAAAGAGAACTTGACGGAGAAAAAGGCGATTGATGTTGTTAGTCTGGTTTTTAAAGGCTTTACCGATGAACTAAAAAAAGGTGGCAGGATAGAAATCCGAGGATTTGGCAGTTTTGTCGTAAGAAATTATAACGCCTACACCGGTAGAAATCCCAAGACAGGGAAAAATATAAGGGTAATGCCGAAGAAACTGCCTTTTTTTAAAGTAGGTAAAGAACTCAAGGCAAAAGTTGACGGCAAGAAGTAGATCAGTATCTATTATTGAATAAATATTGACCATTACGAGTTGTCTAATATTATAAGCTGGATATAAGGGGATCATTTTGTGATCCCTTTTTTAGCGCTCTTCGCACGTACATGTTAAAATTCTTTCAACCCATCTATCAGGAAGAACTTTCGGGGCTTATTGATTACCTGTAGGGGCGTAAGAGGCATTCTGCTAGCAAGATCGTTACTTTGAATAATCAGACACCGACTAATCCAGGCTATGAAGAAAAAGGACGCAGATTGCCTTTTCTTCATATTATTCTTTTTCTGCTTACGCTTTTCTGCACCCTTATTGCCGGTACCTTACAACAAGGGGTCAACCCGCTCGAGAATCCCTTGCTGCTCTGGAAGGGAATACCTTTTTCATTTACACTCCTGCTGATTCTGGGTACGCATGAATTCGGCCACTACTTTATATCCAGGAAACATCATATAGATGTAACACTTCCGTACTTCATACCGGCACCTTCCTTTATCGGAACTTTCGGGGCGTTCATCAAGATGAAATCACCCATTATGGATCGACGGATTCTTTTGGATGTCGGCGCTGCCGGCCCTCTCTCGGGTATGTGTGTCTCAATTCCGGTGCTGTTAATAGGCCTTTATCTTTCGGAGATCAAATATGAACCGGTGGAAACTGGGGTAAATCTCGGCTCCTCCATTCTTTTCTATCTTATGAATTGGGTAGTTCATGGGTCTTTGCCTGACAACGCAAACCTTATTCTCCATCCGATAGCATTTTCCGGCTGGATTGGATTGCTGGTTACTTGTCTGAATCTGCTTCCCGTGGGTCAACTTGATGGAGGTCATGTGGCCTACGCTATCATCGGCCCTAAGCAAAGGATTGTGGCAAAGATGGTGCTCGTCGTTCTTGTTATCTTGGGTGTCACAAGCTGGAGCGGTTGGCTTATATGGGCAGGTATCCTGTTTATTATGGGTGTAAATCATCCGCCGGTTATTTACGACTGGATCCCTCTTGATAGAAGAAGAAAAGTCATCGGCTGGATAACCATATCAGTATTTGTCATGACCTTCACACCTGTGCCGTTCTGATTTATATCAGGCCCTCTTCACGAAAACTGAAAAATCTGTTTTCACCGATAATGAGGTGATCATGCACAATGATATCCAAAATCTTCGCTGTTTCCTGGATTGTTTTCGTCAGCCGAATGTCAGCATCGGAGGGCTTTACATGGCCTGATGGATGATTATGAACCAGGATGATGGCTGATGCCTTTCTCTTCAAAGCATTTTCAAGGACCTTTCTCGGATAAACAACAGCCTGATTGACAACGCCTTCCTCGATAGCTTCAATCTCTGTAATCCTGTTTTGCGCGTTCAGGTAAATGACACAGAATTGCTCGTCCTTGATACCGCCCATGTAGGTCTTGCAGTAATTCAACAATTCACTCGTGCAGTTTATCTGGGGTTTTTCCTTTGCCTTTTCTTTTAGGTACAGGGCACCAAAGTCCTTTATGAGCTTTATCAGTATTGCCGTATGGGTGCTGATGCCTTTGATCTTCTCGAGACTGTTTTTCTCTGCGTCTACGATGCCCTTTAGGGAACCGAATTCACGAAGGAGCTCCTTGGCCAGTGGTTTGACATCTTTTCGAGGGATGGCATACGATAAAAGAAGTTCCAGGACTTCATAATCATGAAACGCATCAACGCCTGATTCAGAAAATTTCTGCTTCAGGCGCTGACGATGATTTTTATAGGATGGGTTATTGGGAGGCATGCTCGTGGCAAATCTTATTATTCCATCTTTCAGTTGAATCAGCCTAGATTGGCTTTTACGAAATCCCAGTTTATGAGCTTATCGATGAACGCTGTAAGATAATCCGGCCTCCTGTTCTGGTAATCAAGATAATATGCATGTTCCCAAACGTCCACAGTTAGCAAGGGCTTCAATCCATGTGCTATCGGTGTATCGGCGTTGGCGGTCTTTGTGACTTTTAACTTGCCGCCGTCCAGGACCAGCCATGCCCAGCCGCTGCCGAACTGCGTAACACCCGCATTCTTGAATTCTTCCGCAAATTTTTCAAAACTTCCCCAGGCTGCGTTGATTTTATCGGCAACTGATCCAGTCGGCTTTCCGCCGCCCTTTGGTTTTATGCACTGCCAGTAAAACGAATGGTTCCACACTTGCGCTGCATTATTGAAAACACCTGTTTTTGCAGCATCGCCTGCCGTCTTCTTGATGATAGATTCCAACGGCACATTGGCCAGGTCTGTTCCCTCAATCAGTTTGTTTGTATTGTCCACATATGCCTTATGGTGCTTCCCGTAGTGAAACTCCAAAGTGTTCGCACTGATCACAGGCGCCAGCGCATCCTTCGCATAGGGCAGTTCGGGTAACTGAATAGCCATAATCCGTCCTCCTTTCATTTCAAATAGTACTTATCTCGTGTTGTATGGGGTATAACAACTAAATAATAACACATTAATATTTCAGTATGCAAGAAATGATCGGACCGGCAAGATGGCAAATGGGAAGATGAAATACCGCTTGCATAGACTTGTTTTGATTATAGTCATCCCAAATTTTTGTCACCTTCTACTTTTTGATGAATCTTTTATAGGTGAGACTTGAGATAAAAAGCATGAAATTAATTAAGACAACAGTTGCCCCTGTGGGAAGGTCAAGGAAAAAAGAGAAAACAATTCCCAAGACTACTGACGTAACTGCCGATAATGAAGCAGTAACCATCACCGCCTTAAAGCTTCTCGCGATCTGGAGCGCGGTTACCGCAGGGAATATTAATAGTGCGGAGATCAGCATGATGCCTACTACTTTCATGGATAAAACGACTGTTACTGCTGTTAGGAGAACAAATATTGAATTGATGAACTTCGTATTGATGCCCGAGACTTTTGCGGAGTCTTCATCGAAGGTGATGGACAATAGCTCATTGTAATAAAAGATGATAACCGTGATAACCAATATCGAAAGTACAATGGAGATAACTACCTCGGCATTACTGATTGCCAGGATACTGCCAAACAAATAGCTGAAAAGGTCAACATTAAAACCGCCGGCAATACTGGATAGCATAACACCGACTGCAACGCCGAGGGATGAAACTACGCCTATTGCGGCATCTCCGTATAATCTTGCCCTTTCCGTCAGCTTTAAAATGCCGAGCGAACATACCATGACAAGAGGAATAGACACGTACAGAGGGGACATTTTCAGAAGCAAAGCCAGCGCCACACTGCCGAATGTAGCATGGGCAAGGCCGTCACCTATGAGAGAAAACCTTCTTAATACCAGGAATACACCCAGTGTAGAGCAAAGTATCCCGATGAATAAGCCGGCAATCAGCGCCCGTTGGATAAATCCGTATCGGAGAAATTCAGTCAGTTCCATGAGTTCCCTAAGAATGAGCCAGGTCCTGATTAATGCCTGTGGCAGATAACGTGTTGAGCATACTCGCCAAAGAATTGGGTGATTTCACTTGATTTGCAAAAATCATCAAAGCTTCCATAAAAGATAAGCTTCTTATCAATATATAGTAACTTTGAAGTATATCTCCCAATGTTACCCATATCGTGAGTGACAATTATAACGGTGACCTGTTTCTTCTTATTAAGGTTGTTCATGATATCAAAAAAACGATCCCGCATTTCCGGGTCCAAAGCGTCCGTTGGTTCATCGAGAATAATGAATTCGGGATTATTCACAAGGGCTCTCGCAACAAGGGTCCTCTGTTGCTGACCGCCGGAGAGTTCTCCTATGGGTGTGTTTTTGAGGTTCTTTATACCGAGCAGTTCGAGGATATTATCGACTGCAGTATAATCGGACCTACTTATATGTTTGGGAAAGCTTTTTTTAGAAAGCAGCCCCATGGCTACAACTTCGCTTACTGTTGCCGGGAAACGTGGATTAAAGGCGGCCATTTTTTGAGGAAGATATCCTATTCGATCCCATTCGGAAAATGTGCTGATGTCTTTATCAAAAAGTAGAATCTTTCCGCCGTACGGTTTTAACAATCCGAGGATAATCTTTATTAAAGTGGTCTTCCCCGAACCGTTTGGTCCGACAAGACCGATATAATCACCTGCCTTAATGGAAAATGAGATATCACTCAAGACATCCAAGGAATTATAACGGAAATAAAGATTGTCTATGGAAAGGATATCTATGGGCATTGCAATCCAACCTTAAGGTTTTTCAAATTATTTTCCATCAAGGAAATAAACTGTACCCCGCTGTTCATCTCTTCCCTGGTTACATTATGGGCTCCGTGGAGCATTAAGAGGCTGCAGCCTGTTTCTCTTGAGACTACTTCACCCACTTTCGGCGTTATGAGCTCTTCATAGAATATGTAATTAACCCCATATTTTTTTACCGTGTGAGTCAGTTCAACAAGGCTTTTGGGAGTCGGTTCTGCGTCTGGAGCAAATCCTTTATATGCGGATATATATTTTAGGTTATATCTTTTTGCGAGATAGCCGAAAGCAAAATGTCCTGCATGGATGATGATCTTATTTCTGCATTTTGACAGTGTGTCTTTATATTTGTTGTCGAGCTCCTCAAGCTTATTCTTGAATTCATTAGAGTTGTTTGTGTAAAAATCTTTATTTTGGGGGTCTTTGGCAATCAAGGCGGCGGCAATAGTATCGACCATTTTAATGGCGTTGGAAAAATCAAGCCATATGTGGGGATCCTGGCCTTCTGATTCGTGTTTGTGGGCTTGTTCAGTTTGTTCATGTATATGAGTTCCCTGTATCAATGCTAAACCCTTGCTTGTGTCAACAACGGTAAGTCCTCTGGTATCAATACCCTTTAACAGATTAGGAACCCATGGCTCCATAGACTCGCTCGTAAAGATGAAGAGGTCCGAATTCTGTATCCGTGTTACGTCAGCCGGTCTGGGTTCAAAGGTATGGGCTTCCACACCTGGCGGCAGCAGCAGGCTCACCTCCACCTTTTGTCGGCCTATGTTTTTCGCAAAATCGTAAAGAGGAAAGAGGGTAGTTACGATCTTAAGCCTTTCCTGGTCAACAGACTTTTTTTCATTTTTCTGGCAGGATGGCAGGAATAGAAATGATAAAATTGTGATTGATAAGAAAAGGTATATAACTTTTTTCATTTTTTACCTCAAATATTTAAAACTTTATCTAACATAAACAAAACCCCTTTTCAAATTACATTCTCAATCTGTAAGAGTTTTTTCTTGACAAATATCGGATTTTATATCAATTTGAATGCCAATTCATTTTCTGAATTAATATTCTAATATTTGAATTAAAGTTCAATTATGGAAAAGTCGAAAAGAAAAGAAATGGAGTTTCAGCTCCGCAGGAATGAAATCCTGAGTGAGGCGGAGAAGATTTTTGCTTTGAAGGGGTTTCATAATGCGACTATGGCCGAGATTGCCAACGCCGCGGGTTTTTCCATTGGGACTCTTTATCATTTCTTTGACGGGAAACAAAACCTGTATGCGACAATGGTTACTGAAAAACTTGAGAAAATGTATTCTGAAATCAGAGAGTCGGTTAACAGGGAGGAGATGATAATAGATAAAATAAAGAAATTAGTAGAATCGCAGTTTAACTTTGTTGAGAACAACGTTGATTTCTGTGACCTGCTTATTCGCGGCGAGGGAACGACCGTCTCAGAAGGAGGAACCTTACTCAAGGAAAAATTGATAACCGACTACTTCAAGCATGTTGATTTTGTAGCAGACATCATGCGTATGGGTACAAACACAAAGATACTAAGGGCTAATGATCCGCAGATGATGGCATATACGCTCCTTGGCATTATCCGCTCGTTCATATATTATTGGATGTTTAGAGAAAGGGATACTCATCTGAGTGATAAAGTCGATTGTGCCAAGGACATCTTCCTGAAAGGAATAATTCTGAAGGTTAAGTGATGATTGATCGCCCTTACTGGACTATCATTCTATTAATACTGTTGCTAACGGCTATTCCGGCATGTCTGCATGCCGGAGAGTATTCACTTGAAGACCTGTATCGCATTGCATTGGAGAGGGCAGAAAGAATCAAACTTTCGGAAGAGGATCTGTATATAGCTAAAACCGGCAAGGACAAGGCCATAGCGGCACTTCTTCCGAAGTTGTCTGCCTTCGGCAGTTATACAAGATATACGACAGAACAATACAATGATCAGGGAACGCTTCTTCAACCCAACAGCGCGACTGCTTGGGGTCTAAGGGCGGACGAGTCGTTATCTGTGAGCGGGCGTGAGCTTACTGCATTTAATATTTCAAAAGAAAACATCGTGAAGAGCCAGTATGACCTTTATGCGATACGGGAGGGTTATCTTTTAACGATCGCATCTGCTTACTATGATGTCATGAAGGCTAAAAAATCCCTCGATATTGCCCAGTCTAATCTGGAGAGGCTCAGCAAGTATAGAGATGCCGCAGAAAAGCGGTTGAAGGTGGGAGAGGTTACAAAAACAGTCCTTTTCCGTGCAGAAGGGGAGCTTTCAGGCGCCAGGTCCGATGCTGTGAAGGCAGTAAATGCTCTCGAACTCACGAAGGCCGTACTGGCAAGGACAGTCGGCATCGAGGGAGATTTTCGACTTAAGGAAACAGCCTCGGAAGAAATGCAAATATCGTCAGAGACAGATTTCCAGAAGCTGGCATTTTCCCGGAGGGCGGACTTGAGGAGCCTTGAAATACAGAAGAAGATGGCTGAAGAACAGGTTCAGTATACGAGAGGCGGGTATTGGCCGACATTATCCCTTTCGGGAGTATATGCGGGAACCGATCAATCACCGGATACGCTGACTCTGATTAAAGACAGCAGATATGGGCTGGTGTCTTTGAACTTTCCTTTTTTTGAAGGCGGACTGACGAGGGCACAGGTCAATGAGGCCAGAGCAAGGGAGAGACAATCCGGACTACTTTACGAAGATTTCAAGAAATCCATAGCGGTTGAGGTGCAGGGTGCTTACCTTGATCTCGTGACGCAAAAAGGTATTTTGAAATATCTGGAGGACCAGGTAGTCTACGCCAGGGATAATTTCAATGCCGTTTCCAAACAATTCGAGTTCGGACTGGCCCAGAGCCTCGATGTTATGGATGCCAATACGCTGCTGGTTACGGCAGAAAGAAGTCTGGTACAGGCAGTCTACGACTATCAGGTCGCTATCCTAAGAATGAAAAAGGCGACAGGAACGCTCCTTAAAGCAGTCACAGGTAACGGGTCATAACGTTAGGTGAACTATACACTGGTTGATAGGTAAAAACATGTCATATTATCATTTGAGAGATTTTACTTTTTGTGCTGCCAAGTGGTTCCTTTTTGTTATAACCTTTGCAGTCATGATTCATGGCTGTTCATCGAAAGAAAAACCCACAATGCCTCTTCCTCCTGTCACTGTCGCGGCGGCAGTCGCAAAGACAATTCCTGTCCAGATTAACGCCGTCGGGAACGTCGAACCTTATCAGACTATATCGGTAAAGGCCCAAATTACGGGAGAGATTACAAAGATCAATTTCAAAGAAGGTCAGGATGTGAGAAAAGGTGATCTTCTCTTTGAACTGGACTGCCGTCCCTATGTAGAGGCATTGAAGCAGGCCGAGGCCAATCTTGCCAGGGATACAGCCCAGGCAAAGAACGCCGAGGTCGATCTGCAGCGATATACGGCCCTCCTGCAGGATCAATTCGTGACGAGGCAACAATACGACCAGGTGCGCACGAACTGGACCGCCCTGGAAGCAACTTTGAAGGCCGATAAGGCCGTTGTGGAAAACAGTCGTGTGCAAGTTCAATACTGTTCAATTTATTCCCCCATCAACGGCCGTACAGGATCAGTAAAAGTGCACCAGGGCAACATTCTAAAGGCCAATGATGTGGAAGTCGTAGTTGTCAATCAGATACAGCCCATCTATGTCACGTTTGCCATTCCTGAGAAGGATCTGCCGGAGGTAAAAAAGTACCAGGCCCAGGGTAGGCTCAAAGTTGATGCCATGATGAACGGCGATCCACGTCCCGAAACAGGTGAGTTGACTTTTATCGATAATGCCGTAAATAAGGCAACGGGCACCATTACTCTCAAAGGGACTTTTGCGAACCGCGAAAAGCGCCTCTGGCCCGGTCAGTTTGTCAGTGTCGTCTTGACGCTCACAACCATGCCGGATGCGATAGTAGTCCCTTCGCGCGCGGTTGACACAGGCCAATCCGGCCAATATGTCTTTGTCATTAAGCCTGACCTCACAGCGGAAATGAGACCGGTCACGATCGGTTCTTCGATCGGTGGCGAAACCGTGATACTTAATGGACTCCAGGTGCGAGAACAGGTAGTCACGGATGGACAGTTGCGTCTCATTCCAGGCACTAAGGTGCAAATTAAGGAAACACCCTGATACGACATGGGTAAGGGGTTAGATGAACTTTTCAGAAATCTTCATACGTCGGCCGATTATGACGACGCTCGTCATGGCGGCGATTCTCCTCTTCGGTATTGTCGCTTACAGATCACTTCCTGTCAGTGATTTGCCCAACGTGGATTTTCCGACAATCCTCGTATCGGCAAATCTACCGGGTGCAAGCCCGGAAACCATGGCATCTTCGATTGCAACGCCGCTTGAAAAGCAGTTCTCCACAATCGCGGGCCTAGACTCCATGACCTCAACTAACGGCATCGGAATAACAAAAATTACTCTGCAATTCAATCTGAGACGGAATATTGATGCGGCGGCCCAGGACGTTCAAACAGCCATAGCCACGGCAATAAGTCAGCTTCCCCAGAATATGCCGTCACCCCCTACGTTTCGGAAGGTGAACCCTGCAGATTACCCTGTCCTTTATATCGCCATGAACACTCCCACACTGCCACTCTCGGCAGTTGATGAATATGCGGAGAATCTTCTTGCCCAACGTATTTCAATGATCAGCGGTGTGGCCGAGGTTATGGTATATGGTTCCCAGAAATATGCCGTCCGTGCCCGCCTCGATCCGAAGGCACTAGCAGCTAGGTCGATAGGTATCGATGAGGTCGTAAGTGCGATAGCATCAGGAAATGTCAATCTCCCTACAGGTACCCTTTGGGGACCCCATCAGGCTTTTACAGTTCAAGCCACTGGGCAGCTCTACAACGCGGCAGCCTACAGGCCACTCATCGTGGCCTACCGTAGTGGCTCACCAGTCAGGCTCGGGGAGCTGGGTCATGTGGTTGACAGCGTCGAGAATGACAAGGTGGCGGCATGGTTCAATGACAAACGGGCAATTGTCTTGGCCATCCTGCGCCAGCCCGGTACGAATACTATAGAGGTTGTACAATCGATCAAGGACATACTGCCGCAGTTTAGCCGAGAGATCCCGGCGTCGGTGAGTCTTGATATCCTCTATGACCGGTCAGTGCCCATCAAGGATTCGTCCAGAGACGTCCAAGTCACTCTTATCCTGGCCCTGGTTCTAGTCATTGCCGTGATCTTTGTCTTTCTCCGTAATCTTTCGGCAACTGTCATACCAAGCCTCGCCCTGCCCATGTCGATCATTGGTACCTTTGCGGTAATGTATCTTTGCGGCTACAGCCTGGATAATCTTTCCTTGATGGCCCTCACACTTTGTGTCGGCTTTGTAGTGGACGATGCCATCGTCATGCTGGAGAACATTGTCCGTCACATGGAGCATGGTGAAGGACCGGTTGACGCGTCCCTCAATGGATCGCGTGAGATAGGTTTCACCATACTTTCCATGACTCTCTCTCTTGTAGCTGTTTTCATACCAGTTCTCTTCATGGGGGGTATAGTCGGCAGGCTGCTTCACGAGTTTGCCGTCACGATAGCCGTCGCTGTTCTTATCTCCGGATTTGTATCGCTGACACTAACCCCCATGCTGTGCAGCCGTTTTCTCAGGCCGCCTGCCTCAGAGAGACACGGAAGGCTCTATCAGATTTTCGAGCGGTTCTTCGATGGGATGCGTCGCCTCTATGAAATAACACTTAAATGGGCGCTCACATACAGGCTTACAACCCTGATTATCTCCCTAATCTTCCTGGTCGGCGTTATCGGGTTATATTTCATTACGCCAAAGGGATTTCTCCCCAGTGAGGATACGGAACGGCTAGTCTGTTTTACAGAAGCGTCGGAGAGCATATCATTTAACTCGATGGTCGAACACCAGAAAAAAATTGCCGCCATTGTACGCGAGGATCCGAATGTCATGAATGTTATGTCAAGTGTAGGAGCCGCGGGCACCAGCGTATCACCAAACTTAGGCCGCTTGTTCATTCGCTTGAAGCCCAGGAGCGAGCGTGATCTCAGTGCGGATGAGGTGATTCAGGAGCTAAGACCAAAACTTGCGACAGTACCGGGTATCCGGGTTTTTATACAGAACCCGCCGCCGATAAATGTTGGCGGACTCTTGACGAAGAGCCAGTATCAGTTCTCATTGCAGAGTGCTGATATCAATGAGCTTTATAAATACGCGCCGACTATGGAGGCGAAGCTGAGGGGATTACCCGGTTTTCTGGATGTGACGAGCGACCTTCAGATCAAGAGCCCCCAAGTTTACGTAAGGATAGATAGGGACAAGGCGTCGGCCCTCGGCCTTACTGCGGGCCAGCTGGAAGATGCCCTTTCAAGCGCTTACTCGTCCCGTGAGATATCGACGATCTATGCACCGAACAACCAGTACTGGGTCATCATCGAACTTGAGCCGGAGTATCAGATGGATCCTTCAGTGCTTTCTCTCCTTTATGTTCGTTCCTCATCGGGCAATCTCGTTCCCCTGAGCACCGTAGCAAGTCTGGAGAGGACCGTAGGTCCTCTTACCGTTAATCATCTCGGGCAGCTTCCTGCTGTGACGATTTCCTTCAATCTTGCACTCGGGAAATCACTTGGTGATGCTGTGGAAGGTGTACAGAAGACGGCGTTGGCGACCCTGCCGGATACGATCACGGGCAGCCTCCAGGGTACAGCCCAGGCCTTCAAGTCGTCAATGGCGGGGCTCGGTATACTGATTCTCGTTGCTGTCCTGGTAATTTACATCGTACTTGGTATTCTGTACGAAAGTTACATCCATCCGATTACGATACTTTCGGGGCTCCCTTCTGCCGGGCTCGGGGCGCTTCTGACCCTGCTCTTGTTTCATATCGATCTCAGTCTGTACGCCATTGTGGGAGTTATAATGCTTATCGGTATTGTGAAGAAAAACGCGATTATGATGATTGACTTCGCCCTTGAGGCGGAGAGAACTGAAGGGAAAAATCCGGAGGAGGCGATCTTTCAGGGAGCGCTCATCCGCTTCCGGCCCATTATGATGACGACCATGTCGGCACTCATGGCCACACTGCCTATCGCCCTCGGTTGGGGCGCTGGTTCAGAATCGCGGCGGCCTCTGGGTATGGCTGTCGTAGGCGGTCTTGTATTTTCGCAGATAGTGACGCTCTATATCTCCCCTGTCATCTACATTTATCTCGATAAATTTCAGAAATGGGTGCGCAGTCATTTTAATCGGTCTCGGGGTAGAGCATGAAGCGAACAGGCAAAAAGGGGTTTTTTTCATGGTAAAAAAAGATGAGAAAATAACTTTGGCGGACTTGATTGTGGTCATATATATGAGCTTGGCCTTTTTCCTTATTCCCGGGTGTGCAAAAGAACAAAAAAGCGGTGATTTATCTCAACCGGCGGTACAAGTATATGAAGTCATCCAGCAGGACGTACCTGTGTATGCGGAATGGATTGGTACTACGGATGGCATGGTGAACGCCATAATCCGCGCCCAGGTGCAGGGATATCTCATTAAGCAGAACTACCATGAAGGTGATTTCGTCAGGAAGGGGCAGATACTTTTTGAGATTGATCCGCGTACCTTCAGAGCAGCTCTTGATCAGGCAAAAGGACAGCTTGGCGAACAGACAGCACGATGGCAGACGGCCAAGGCGAATCTCACTAGAATAATACCTCTCGCCGAGCAAAATGCGGTGAGCAAAAAAGACCTGGATGACGCAATAGGGCAGGAGAAGGCGGCACACGCGGCGGTTATTTCCGCGGAGGCATTTGTGGAAAAAGCGAGACTGGACCTCGATTTCACGAAGATCGTCTCTCCCGTGGACGGAATCGCTGGTATAGCTAAGACCCAGATCGGTAATCTCGTAGGTCCAGGAGTCACTGAAGAACTGACTACAGTTTCTACAGTCGATCCCATAAAGGTCTATATCTCCGTAAGTGAGCAGGAATATCTTATCGGCACAGGAAAAGGCAAAAATGGTTTCAAAGGAAACTCCCTGGAGATGGTTCTTTCTGACGGCAGCGTCTATTCCCACAAAGGTAACTTCACCCTTGCCGACCGCCAGGTGGATGTGAAAACCGGTACTATAAGGGTCGCGGCGGTTTTCAAGAATCCCGGCAATATTTTGCGTCCCGGACAATTTGCCAAGGTCCGCGCCATCATCAAGGTCAAAAGCGCACTCCTGGTGCCGCAGAGGGCGGTAATGGAGCTGCAGGGAAGCTACCGGGTCGCAGTCGTCGATGCTGGCAACAGAGTCGACATCCGGCCCGTGAAGGTGGCAGAACGTATTAATAGCCTATGGGTGGTTGACGAAGGACTGAAAGCGGGAGAAAGAGTCATTGCTGAAGGCGTCCAAAAGGTCAGACAGGGAATTGTCGTGAATCCTGTGCGCTATGTGGCGGAGCAGCCCGGTGCGGAGCAGACACAGAAAGCTGAAGGCTTGCCCGCAGCAGAATCTACCGCCACCAAAAGGTAGGTTGAATGGCGAAGTTTTTCATAAACCGCCCCATAGTAGCGATGGTGATATCCATTATGTTCGTCATCATCGGGACTGTGGCGCTTCTGCAATTGCCAATCGCACAATTTCCAGAAATCGTGCCACCAGAGATTCAGATCAACACCATGTACGTGGGCGCTGATGCCTTGACTGTAGAGCAGTCTGTTGCGACACCCATCGAGCAGCAGATGAGCGGCGTGGATAACATGAACTACATGTTTTCTCTGAACTCCAACATCGGCATAATGAGGATGATTGTTTCCTTTGACGTTGCAACCAATCCGAATACTGACCAAGTACTCACACAGATAAGGCAGAATCAGGCCGAACCGATGTTACCGATGGATGTGCGAAATTACGGTGTCACGGTCCAGAAGTCCAGGTTTGCACCACTGATGATCTTTTCACTCTATTCGCCCAATGGGTCGCACGATGCCACCTTTCTTTCAAATTATGCCTATATCAATCTAAGTGACCAGCTGCTGCGAGTCCCGGGAATAGCAATGGTTTCGATCTTTGGAGCAGGGCAGTACGCCATACGCATCTGGGTCAAGCCGGACACCCTGGCAAAGCTGAACATCACAGTTCCACAAATCATTGATGCCATCCAGAAGCAAAATACAGTAAATCCGGCAGGGCAGATAGGCGCCGAGCCCGCACCGCCGGGGCAGGAATTTACCTATGCGGTACGCGCCCAAGGTCGCCTCGTGTCCGAAGAGGAATTCGGCATGATCGTTATCCGCGCAAACCCCGATGGATCGATTGTCCGCCTGAAGAATGTCGCGCGCATTGACCTGGGAGCGCAGGTTTACAACATCAGGGGTAGGCTGAACGGCAAGCCGGCTGCCAATATCGCCGTCTACCAGTTACCCGGTACAAATGCAATTGCAGCAGCCGAGCGTGCCAGGAAAGTCATGCAAGAGGCCAAGGAACGTTTTCCTGCTGATCTTGACTATGCGCTGGGTCTCGACACTACGAGAGCAATCACCGAGGGAATAAGTGAAATCGTCAAAACCCTCCTGATCGCAATAGTCCTCGTCGTTATCGTTGTCTTCATATTTCTTCAAGGCTGGAGACCGACGCTCATTCCGACTATTGCGGTTCCAGTCTCCCTAATCGGCACTTTTGCCTTCTTTCCAATTTTAGGGTTTTCGGTCAACACACTGTCTATCTTTGGCCTGGTTTTGGCTATAGGTCTGGTAGTCGATAATGCCATCATCGTGGTAGAAGCTGTGGAGAGGCACATGGAGGAAGGGATGACGCCGAAAGAGGCGTCGTTAAAGACTATGGAAGAAGTCTCGGGGCCGATGATTGCCATTGCTCTGGTTCTTTCCGCAGTGTTTATTCCGACGGTATTTATACCGGGAATTACCGGCCGGCTCTACCAGCAGTTTGCCGCGACGATTGCGATTTCGGTCCTCATCTCGACATTCAACGCCCTTTCCCTAAGTCCGGCGCTCTGTGCGCTCCTGCTCAAGCCGAGGACGGAAGCGCGCGGGCCACTCGGGAAATTCTTTGATCTCTTCAATAGTGCGTTCGGACAGGCTACGAACGGCTATGTCTCTTTTTCAGCCACACTCATCCGTAAAAGCATTCTCAGCCTTGTCTTCCTGGCGGGGGTGACGATTATTTCCTTGGGCATAAGCAGAGGAATCCCCGCTGGATTTCTCCCAGAGGAGGATCAGGGATACATGTTTATCAACCTGGCGCTTCCCGACGCGGCTTCTCTGCAGCGCACCGATGCGACCTGCAAGAAGATCGAAGAGATCCTCGCAAATACGCCCGGTGTGAAATACTACACTACCGTTGTCGGTGTGAGTTTGCTCAGTATTGTTCAGAATACGTACAGTGGTTTCTTCTTTGTGAATCTCAAGGAGTGGAAAGACCGCAAGAAGCCTGAAGAACAGTATGAGGCGATTATGGCTCATCTGAACCGGGAACTCGCAAAATTGCCGGAGGGAATCGCCTTTGCCTTTTCGCCGCCCGCCATCCCCGGTATCGGCACTGCGGGAGGGGTTACTTTGGTCCTTGAAGATCGTGCGGGCAGGGAAATTTCCTATCTGGCGGAAAACGTAAACAAGTTCCTTGAAGCTGCGCGCCAGAGGCCTGAGTTGGAGCGTGTGACGACGACGTTCCTGCCCGGAGTTCCGCAGGCATTTATCAATGTGGACAGAGATAAAGTCCTCAAGCAGGGCATCGATTTGAGACAGGTATACCAAACTCTGCAGACCTTCATGGGCGGGTACTTCGTAAATTACTTCAATCGGTTCGGACGCCAGTGGCAGGTATACCTCCAGGCAGAGGGCGAATACCGCAACAAGGCGGAAAAGGTCGGGCAGTTTCTCGTACAGAATGAAAGAGGAGACCCGGTACCGCTTTCGGCGGTAACAACGATCGAAGCACGTTCCGGTCCGGAGTTTACAATGCGATATAACCTTTATCGTTCTGCCCAGATCAATGCCACGGCTAGACCCGGCTACAGCTCTGCCCAGGCGATGAAGGCCATGGAAGAGGTCTTTGACCAGACCATGCCGCAGGAAATGGGCCTCGATTATATGGGCATGAGTTTTCAGGAAAAGAAGGCCCAGGAAGGAATACCGACCTGGGTCATATTCGGATTCTCGCTGTTATGCGTCTTTCTCATACTTGCAGCTCTGTATGAAAGCTGGTCGCTCCCTGTGAGCGTCCTCCTGAGCACGCCTATTGCTGTTTTCGGTGCTTTCGCGGCAATATGGGCGCGCGGCCAGGTGAACAATATCTATGCTCAGATCGCCCTCATTGTGCTCATCGGTCTTACGGCGAAAAACGCTATATTAATTGTCGAGTTTGCGAAGGCAAAATATGAAGAGGGAAAATCGATTACCGATGCCGCCCTGGAGGGTGCGAGACTCAGGCTGAGGCCGATTCTTATGACTTCTTTTGCATTTCTTTTCGGCGTCTTACCACTTGCCATATCGACGGGCGCAGGAGCGATTGCCCGGCAGATTATGGGCACGGCTGTTATGGGTGGGACGCTCGCAGCCTCACTTATCGCGATTTTTCTCATTCCCGTGACATTCTACGTGGTCATGGTTTACTCGCGCAAACATGAAAAGGACAAACATCCGGAAAGTGAGAAAGGAAAAGATGCGTAAACTTGCCGCCTGTGCCCTTGTTACGGTTGTCTTTTGTGGCTGTATGTTGGGACCGGACTATAGAAAACCGGATGTTCAGACGCCATCATCATGGCGCTTTGAGGTCAAAGAGGCCAGAGAAATCGGCAATATTGCATGGTGGGAACAGTTTGAAGATACTATTCTGAATGAGTTGATACGCTCCGCGCTTGTTGAGAATAAGGACATTATGATCGCCACCGCTCGGGTTGAGGAATTCATCGGACGGTATGGAGCAACACGTGCCGCCCTTTTTCCTCAGGCAACCGCGGAAGCGTTTGGGGGCAGGAGCCGCCAGACAGAAAACGGAGCCACGCCGCTCACGTCAGCAACTGAAAACCCTGCAGGCAACTATTCAGCATTTCTGAATGCAAGCTGGGAAATAGACCTCTGGGGTACGCTGAGGCGGGCGACAGAGGCTTCCCGCGCAGACCTGCTCAGCCAGGAAGAGGGCAGACGTGGCGTTATTCTCACGCTTGTAACCTCTGTTGCGAGTGCCTACGTGAATCTCCGTAATCTCGACAAACAACTGGAAATTGCCAGACGAACTGCGCAGAGCCGGAAGGAATCTTACGAGCTATTTCAATTGCGCTTTCGGGGCGGTGTGATTTCGGAGCTGGAACTGAGCCAGGTAAAATCGGAATACGAGCAGGCCCTCTCTATCATCCCTTTCCTTGAGAAGGTTATTGCTCAGCAGGAAAATGCTCTGTCGGTGCTGCTGGGCAGAAATCCGGGGCCTATACCACGGGGTAAGAAGATCGAAGATCTCGTTCTTCCTGCCGTACCATCCGGTCTGCCGTCGGATCTACTGTCGAGACGTCCCGATATACGCCAGGCTGAACAGTTACTCATAGCCGCCAATGCAAGGATAGGCGTGGCAAGATCTCTGTACTTCCCGACAATTTCGCTCACAGGCATGTTCGGGTTTGCCAGTACGGATCTCTCAACACTTTTTCAGGGTCCGTCCAGGATTTGGAGCTGGTCCGTTCCTGTCAACGTGCCAATCTTTACCGGAGGAGCAATCGGGGGACAGGTTAAATCTGCTGAGGCGCAAGGGCGCCAGGCTCTCTTTCGTTATCAGCAGTCCATACAGACGGCTTTCCGTGAGGTGGAGGACTCGCTTATCGATCAGAAGCTCTCCAGAGAACAACTTGAAATTCAAGATCGTCAGGTCGAATCCTTGGGTACATACGCACGCTTTGCGCGCCTGCGGTTTGACAATGGCTATACGAGCTATATCGAAGTCCTTGATGCAGAGCGCAGCCTTTTCAACGCCGAGCTTGCCCGGGCGCAGACGAAAGGTGTTCTCTTTCAAGCACTGGTTAACCTTTACAAGGCGATGGGCGGCGGATGGGTTATCGAGGAAGGAAGAGAAATGATTTCTGCATCATCCCCGGAGACAAAAACATCCCGTTAATATTCTATCAGCGAGTCACAAATTGTTTAATCTAAATGGTTGCGATGACTGCAATCTGGGTAATATTTTGTGGAATTAAACCGATATAGTTGACAAATAATATGCTATTGAAATAAATTATACGGTCTTAATAATAGTTTTTAATGTCAAGGTACTTGGAAATGCGCGTTCCATCATCGCTATATGACAGTAAATACTGGAAATGGTCGGTAAACTTAATTAATCAAATCGGCCCGAATATCATAATAGTGATAAGTTTAACCATTTTGACATTATCCTCCCTATATACCGAATGGGCGCCGATGCAATCCCTCGAAAACAAAATATATGATTCATTTTCCAACCTGAGGGACAGGGTTTCCAATTCTCCGATTGTGATTGTGGGAATAGATGACGAGAGTATCGCCAATATTGGCAGATGGCCCTGGCCTCGCCGGTATATTGCACATATTATCAATCTTCTGCACAGGTACGAAGCTAAAGTGATTGGTGTCGATATAATCTATTCGGAAAATGATTTCAACCAGGGACTGCTTGAACTTCGTGATATAATCAAGAATATGGAGACCGACCCCGGTCTGCTTAAAAACAATCAACTAAGCAGTCTCTATTCTTCGTTGAGAGATACGGAGAAGAAAATGGATAATGATGCTGTCCTCTCATCATCCATTGCGGAAAGTAAAAAAGTGATATTGCCGTTCTTATTTATGTTTGGCAGTCCAATCGACGGCATTGTCTCCGTCATACCGGACGACCTGAAGCAGAATTCCGTCCCCATACCGATTCGTAAAGGCAGCATCATGGCAAAGGAGATCATCCCGCCTATTCCTGAATTTTCATCCAAAGCCCTGGCCCTTGGGTATGCTAATGTAATTGCAGATGCGGACGGAACGGTAAGGAGCGAGCCTCTGCTGATATATTACGAAGATCGGGCATACCCGTCCTTTGGGTTGCAATTGACTTTAAAATATCTTGGCTATGACATAAAAGATCTGAGCTTCAACAATAGATTGATGTTTGGGAATAATAGTATCGCTACATCATATAATAACAGGATGCTGATAAGCTTCAGTAAGAGCTTTCCGTATTTTTCATTCTTCGATGTGGCCAGCAACAAGGTGCATCCCGAGATATTCAAGGATAAGATTGTCATCGTCGCCCTGAGCGCATTCGGCCTCGATATGATGCAGGTAACGCCGATCGGGGCTAACGTCCCTGCATGGGGAATTGCAGCCAATGTGGCTGACAACATCCTTTCCAGAGACTATGTCATCCGTCCCGGTTGGGCATTTCTTGTTGAAACTGCGGTTATCATCCTATTTGGTGTTTTTCTCACGGTTGTCATACCCAGGCTAAGGACGACCTACAGTGCAATTGCCCTCCCGATAATTCTTGCGGTATGGATAGGAGCAGGATTGTATCTTTTGCTTGGTTACGGATACTGGATAAAGAGCGCTCACCCCGCACTGTTTATCCTTATCGGGTATACAATAATTGTTTCTAAAAAATACTTTTTTGCAGGAAATGCGGGGAAACACATTGAGGCGGACAGTGTAGAAACTAATACAATGTGGGGACTTTTTTTTCAGAGCAAGGGCATGCTCGATATAGCGTTTGAAAAATTTCGGGATTGCCCTGTTGAAGACGAGAGGATTAAGGAGCTTCTTTATAACTTGGGTCTTGAGTTTGAGATAAAAAGAATGTTTGATAAAGCCGTAGCTGTTTATGATCATATAGCTAAGGCAGGAAGTTTTAAGGATATAGATGAAAGGGCAAATATCCTCAGGTCAGCAGGAGAGACAATAATCGATGGGCCTGACATCGAAAAAGGGTATGCTGAAGAGCTCGATGATAACGTCCCAGGGAAGACGAATATCGGCCGTTACGAAGTTATTGGAGCACTGGGCAAGGGATCCATTGGAACGGTCTATCTGGGCAGAGACCCTAGGATAAACAGAGAAGTGGCTATAAAAACCTTGAGGTATGAAGAGATCGACGTCGGGCAGCTTGAAGAGGTGAAAAGGAGATTTTTCAGGGAGGCAGAGTCTGCGGGTAGACTTGCCCATCCTAATATCGCAACCATCTACGATGTAGGTGAAGATTATGACCTCGCATACGTAACTATGGAGTTGTTTGATGGAGTGGACCTCACTCAGTACTGCCGGAAGGAGAATCTGCTGCCTGTCCGTGATGTAATAAAGATCATCTCCTCAGTTGCTGATGCCCTTGATTATGCCCGCAGCCATGGAGTTTTTCACGGCAATATTAAGCCGTCAAACATAATGGTTTTGAAGAGCAGATATGTAAAAGTCACAGATTTCGGAATTGCCAGAGTGGCAGCGTCATCCACGATTCCGACCAAAGCGCCTCGCGGCACAGTGAGCTATATGTCGCCGGAACAGATTACCGGGCAGATTGCGGATGGCCGCTCGGACCTTTTTTCAGTCGGTATTGTATTTTATGAACTTCTCACAGGTGAAAAACCTTTTCAGGGGGACAGCAGTGCCGCGATCATGTTCAATATAACAAGCACTGCACCTGTTCCTGTGAGGAATCTGGCTTCGAATATCCCGGAACCGTATGTTGCCATCATTGATAAGCTGCTTGTAAAGGATAGAGAAGCACGGTATCAGCAGGCAAGGGATCTCGTTCGTGACCTTTCGAAAGCATAATATTATATGAGATAACCATCTCGATGGCACCGCAGGAAAGAGTATCCAGGAGCAACTGTTTTTAATAAGGGAATAGAAATGCAGATTTCAAAGGAAAAAATTACAAGAAGGCAAAAAGATGTATCACGGTTATTGAGAGAAAAGAACAAGCTTCGCAAAGGCCTGATAAAAAAGTCCAAAAAGAAATAGTAACTGAAAAATTAAGGTGGGCGGGATGTTCAGAAATTTGGCGGAGGTTCTCTGACCGCCGGAATACAGAAAGAATTCTTGTGTTGCATAGAAGCGATAAATAATATCTGTTCGTACAATATGGAAACGAAGGGAGTGTGGTCAATTGTCTGAAGTGATATTTACCGAATCGGATATGAGACAAATCAAAAAAGAAGGGTTGACTGCTGATCAGGTGTTGAAACAAATCGACCTTTTCAAAAGAGGCGTCTTTCCGGTCAGATTGAATAGGCCTTGTACGATTAATGACGGCATCGTTACCATTCCGAAAGATAATCTGAAGTCAATAACGGCATTGCATGAAGAAGAGGCCCGTAAGGGTAGGATGCTGAAGTTCGTGCCGGCTTCCGGCGCCGCGAGCCGTATGTTCAGGGATTGGTATATATATCTTGAGAAGGGCGTTTTAGATTCGGGAGAAGGTCAAAGATTTACAGGTGACCTGAAAAAATTCGCATTTTTTAGCGATTTAAGCAGTGTCATCTCGCGAGATGGTGAGCGCATCGAGAATATGATCGAAGGCAACAGATACGCCGATATCCTTGCATATATTCTCACGTCAAAGGGTTTGAATTACGGGAACCTACCCAAGGCTTTACTGAAATTCCATTCCTACCCGGGCGGCAATCGTACTGCCATCGAAGAGCATCTGGTTGAGGCGTCCCTGTATACAAAAGATGCCGGCCATTTATGTCGAGTCCATTTCACAGTTTCCGAAGAGCATCGAACAGACGTGGATGATTATTTATCGCGGGTTAAAAAGGATTATGAAAAAGATTATGGTGTAAAATATGATGTTATGTTATCAACCCAGAAATCCTCTACCAATACCATTGCCGTTGATTTGGGAAATTACCCGTTTCGTGATCTACAGGGGAATCTTGTTTTCAGACCAGGCGGACACGGCGCGCTTCTCGAAAATCTGAACAGTATCGATGGAGACATTATATACCTAAAGAATATCGATAATGTTGTCCCGGACAGGTTAAAGCCGGTTACGACATTGTATAAGAAGGCACTGGGCGGCTATCTTATCTTGCTTCAGAATGAGATATTCAAGTTCCTGCGTCTCGTTAGTAAAAAAGAGGCTGACAATGGTGCAATTGCCGACATGATATCTTTTTGTAAAGACAGGCTTAATATTGTTATGCCAGCATGGCTTGAAGCGTCATCCCTTTCTGAGAAGTGCACTTTTATTTATAAAAAACTAAACAGGCCGATCCGGGTCTGCGGCATGGTAAAAAACGAAGGGGAGCCGGGCGGAGGTCCTTTCTGGGTAAACGAGGGAGATGGGACGCAATCTCTGCAGATCGTAGAAGAATCCCAGATTGATTTAAGGTCACCGGAGCAGAAGGCCATCTGGTCATCAGCGACACACTTCAATCCTGTTGATCTGGTATGCGGTGTAAGAGACTATCGATCCGGTAAATTTGATCTGTTTGAATTCGTCGATACAAATTCTTATTTCATCTCACAGAAATCTGAGAAGGGCAGAGACCTGAGGGCACTTGAGCTTCCCGGCCTGTGGAATGGGGCAATGGCCTTCTGGAATACAGCTTTTGTCGAAGTGCCTATCGAGACCTTTAATCCTGTGAAGACCGTTCGTGACCTGCTTAGACAACAGCATCTGTCCTGGTAATTGTGGACTATGCAGGTTTAAGCCATAATCCTTGATCGAAAATAGTCTGAGATCAAAATGTCCATCGGGAACTTTTTACGAGGGCATTAATATTTCACGACATCTACTTTCCATCTATCATTGAGTAGGCCGTAAAGATTACGATCAATATCAAAATCAATCAAATAAAAATATCCTTTATCACGCGCTATTTTAAAGGCAGGAAAGGTTACGGCAGCCTTTGGGTTATTGGTTTTTTCAGGAATTGAAAATGAAAAACTATTGAATGAAAATGGAACATTTATGGCTTGCAAGACCCTTGCGATAACTGCTTTTCGAGTTTCCCCTTCTTCAAGGAAGAGGACATCTATGCCTCTATTTTTCAAATTGTCAATGAATTGCTGGGGCATTTTTTTTGATAGAATTATTATTTGTTTGTCCTCTTTTTTTACGGTTAAGTCTGCCTTTACAGACACATTAAACCCTTCTTTGTTTGTATCGAATATTCCTACTTCAGCGTCTTTAGCCGTCGGATAACCGAGTTCGTTAAAAAGCGCATTGATCAGTTCTGTGTTGGTAACGGCGTTCATTACCGGTACCTCTGGAATTGTGTATTCCTCATCCGACGCGCTGACTATGCCATTTCCAACCAGGATTTCCGTTATGATCAGACCGTTTCTTTCGGCATATGCAGTCATGGGTTTAGGCAGAAGCTGATCATTCCCAGTAATAAACGACAATCCCTGCACATAAGGTGAGCCCTCTGATAAACTTTTTGTGATCATCCATTCAATCGAAAGCTGGAGAGGAGGATTGTTTCCAACGATGTAGGGTGTCGTCCTCTTAGTCATTTTATATGTTTTCGAGGTACTGATAATCTTTTGAAGAGTAGTAGCAGTGCTCTCAAGGTCGCTGATTTTTATCGGATAATAATTTTTCCAGTTTGCCTGGATCATGTTTTTAAGAGTATCCGGTATGCGATTAGAGAAATCCAACAAAATTATATTTCCGTCATCAAGTTCAACAGCCGGTATTGTGGTACAGTCAATGGTGACTTGCCCAACCTCGGGAATCGGAATATAATATTTGCCCGTTGTTATAAGGGAGCCGTTCATTCTTCCAACCACGTGCCTTATAACAGCCAAACGGGTTTCCGGCAGTACAGGCGGGTTTTCTTTTGATGACTCTTCAATTTGAGCCGGAGATTCAGCTTCTGAAACTTTTGTCTCCTGCTTTGCGATGACTATACTTCTTCGCGGAAGTCGTAATGTCTCCCTTGGATAAATCAAGTTATAGTTTTTTATTTCCGGATTCAGCTTCTTAATCTCATTTACGGTTTTTATAACTTCTGACAATTTGGTCAATTGAAATTGACGAATAGCAATTCGCGTTATGGAATCGCCTTTTTTTATTGTATAAGCTTCCGATGGTGACGAACCGTCCTTGTCGGCAACGGCTGTCGGCTCTATTGCAGGGAGAATCAACACTTGCCCGGGATATATCCTGTTAATATTTTTTATGTTGGGGTTGAGTTTCTTTATGATGGTAGCCCGGTGCAATGTAAGTCCCGCTTGACTTTGCATTATACCGAACAGCCAGTCGCCCTCTTTAACGACATATGTGTGGGTTTTCATTTTTGATGGGGCCGTTTTTTCAAATGATAGATGGGCTGTATCCTCCTGAGCAAAGACGCCTTCATAGGCGGCAGTGAGGATGATTAAGGAAAAAAAAATGAGAAAGAAAATCGGTATGCGGGAACTATCCATGATTATTCCTCACCATAATACTCGATAATTACGTAAAAAATAGCTTTAATATATGAATGAAGTTTTTATTAGCATAATTAAACTATTGTGCAAAGCGAAATATCAATATCATTGAGCCGATGGAGATTACAGGTTCAATGTTTAATATCAGTGGTTGCAAGAAAGATGATAAGTGATATAATAAATTGTTTTTTAATAACAGATTTATAAATGGGGAATGAATATGGCTGATGTCGGGAAAAATCAGGCTTTCGTCAAAGAGTTCCAGGTTAGGTTTGATAAAAAATTAAAAGAAAATGAGATATCAATGTTGGAGTACTGGAAAGCTCAGCTCGATAAGTTGCTGTCAATGAAACCTGACGGCGTTGCATCGCTCCAAATGCAAATAAAAAGGATCTCAGATATGATGGATAACAGAATCAATATAATAAAAAGGGAGCGACATGATTGACATAGCGAATTTTTTATTTGAAGTGGGAATGTTGAAGAAGACGCCCAGGACAGGTTTTCGGTTTTTAGGCTCTGGTTGCGAATCAGTGGCTGAACATATTTTGAGGACTATTTTTATCGGATATACATTAGGTAAGCTGGAAAAAGATGTCGACGAGTTAAGGTTGCTCAAGATATGCCTTGTTCATGATCTTCCCGAGGCAAGAACCGGGGATATGAATTACATGTATAAAAAATATGTAACAGTACATGAAGAAAGAGCCATAAAAGAATTAACGGAGACATTGTTCTTCGGTGATGAAATCAAATCCGCCATTGATGAATTTAATGAAAAGAAAACAAAAGAAGCCCTTGTTGCCCACGATGCCGACCAGCTGGCTCTTATACTCCAGCTAAAGGAATACGGAGACCTGGGTAATAAATATACCAATGACTGGATTGAATTTGCCAGAAGGCGGCTCTGCACAGAGACAGCGAAGAAGCTGGCTAACAGTATTATTGAAACTGATTCTTCACAATGGTGGTTTAAAGATAAGAGTGACTGGTGGGTGAATGGAGGCAGTAATAACAATACGAAATAGAAACGAGAAAATTGTGTTGATTACGCATTGGCGTGTGATGCAAAATTAAATCTTTAAAAAACTTTTCTATTGTCTATCCCTGTACCAGATAGAAACCATCCCATAAGTGAAATATAGCTTCCTATCTCCCGATAAAATTAGACTTCTAACTGATTTCATCTTACTTGACAGTGCTGCAAAAATACCTTACATTATCGCCGTTTTTTTAGCAGCCAAGGAGAATAACGGACAATGGTTACAAAGAGAAAGAGAAGAACCGACGAGATAAAAGGCAAGAAAAAAAAGAAACGAATGAGGAAATCTCTTCTTTTTTTAATTATTACTACTATTTTTGCATGTCTAGTTCTTTTCTTTGTAATTCTTTTTGAATATATATTTCCGCCGACCAAAAATAATGTCGCAAAAAAGGAAAAACAGGAGGTCGTCCTGTATTTTTCTGATGCAAATGAGAGATTTTTAGTACCGGAAAAAAGATATATTCCCAAAGAGGAAAATGCGGAGGATAAGGCTAAAGAACTCGTCAAGGCTTTGCTGGACGGTTCTAAAACCAAATTGATAAACACTTTTCCTGAAAAGGTTACTCTAGAAAGCATTAAGATAGATAATAAGCAGACGGCATATGTCAGTTTTGACCAAAACCTTATCAAATACCATCCAGGCGGCAGTGCCAGTGAGATGGCAACGGTATATTCTCTGACTAACACTCTTACGCGTAATATCGGCAGTATAAAAAGAGTAAAGTTGATGGTCGATGGAAAAGAAATAGAATCTATTAAAGGGCATATTGATACTTCACAGCCGTTTGTTATGAATAAAGACATGTTGGCATCTGGCTCATAAGAAGGGTGACATCGAGAAAAGGAAGATCGATCACCGGGGAAAGCTATGGCTTCAAAAACGAGACTATCAAAAATTAGAAATATCGGTATCGTGGCCCACATAGATGCCGGTAAGACTACTGTGACGGAAAGAATACTTTTTTATACCGGAAGATTATACAAAATGGGTGAGGTCCATGATGGAGAAGCTGCCATGGACTGGATGCCCCAGGAACAGGAAAGGGGGATTACGATCACTTCGGCTGTTACGACCTGTACATGGGAAAGTCATGAAATCCGGATTATTGATACCCCCGGCCATGTAGATTTTACGATTGAGGTTGAGAGGTCTCTAAGAGTTCTTGATGGGGCAGTGGTTGTGTTTTGCGCCGTCGGCGGCGTTGAGCCGCAATCTGAAACCGTATGGCACCAGGCGGATAAATACGGCGTTCCCAAGATTGCTTTTATCAATAAGATGGACAGGGTAGGTGCCGATTATTTTGGTACTGTCAAGACAATGGGAGAAAGATTCAATTCGATACCATTGCTCATTCAAATACCTTTTGGTCAGGAAGAGCATTTTAAAGGAGTTATAGACCTGATTAGACAAAAAGTCGTAACTTGGGATAACTCCACACTTGGTTTGACTTTTACATTATCGGACATTCCATCCGAAATATTTCCGCAGGCTAAAGCATACAGAGAGAAGCTGATTGAATCACTTGCTGAAATGGACGATGATCTTGCGGATAAATATCTGGAAGGGAATGAAATCCCAAATAAAGAAATTACACAGGCCATCAGGAAGGCTACCATCTCCCTGAAAGCGGTGCCTGTTATGTGCGGTACAGCCCTGCGAAACAAAGGTATTCAGCCTTTACTGGATGCTGTTGTTCATTTTCTTCCGTCGCCGGAGGAGATCCCGCCGGTTACTGGCATAAACCCCCTGACCAAACATGAAGAGATGCGGCACAGCAATTACAAAGAGCCCCTTGCAGCCCTCGCATTTAAAATCGCACAGGACGAAGGAAGGAAGCTGAGTTATCTGAGGGTATATTCCGGACAGATGAAGGTTGGAGATGAAGTATATAATGCCAGTCTTGTGAAAAAAGAAAAGATTGCCAGGCTCTTAAAGATGCATGCCAACAAGAGGGAAAGAATTGATCATTGCGGTGCAGGTGATATTGTAGCTGTTGTGGGACTTAAAGATACAACTACCGGAAACACTATTTGTGACGAGTCTCATCCGATTCTGCTTGAGCCTATAGAATTTTATGAGCCTGTCATCAGTCAGGCTATTGAGGCTAAAACACCGGCAGATCAAGAAAAACTGGCTGTAGCATTAACCAAGCTGATGGAAGAGGATCCCACAATTAAGGTAAAATACAATGAAGAGACGGCTCAGACAGTGGTTTCGGGTATGGGAGAGCTTCATCTTGAAATTCTTATCGACAGATTGCAAAGAGAATTTAATGCCCATGTCAATGTTGGTAAACCCAGGGTTGTCTACCGTGAAACTATTCAGAAGAGGGTGGAGATTGAAGGCCTCTTTGAGAAGGAGTTGGGAGAAAGAAAGCACTACGGGCATGTGCGGTTAATACTTGAACCGAAAAGCAGAGGGGAGGGTAATGAGATTGTAAGACAGAGCGATGAGCCCGTTATACCGGAAGATTTCTATAATGCTATCGAAGAGGGTATTCAGGAAGCAACCCTAAGCGGGGTGGTAAGCGGTTATCCTATAGTAGATGTCAGGATTATTGTAAACGGATGGTCTTTTAGAGAAGGGGAGTCTACAACGCTCGGTTATAAAATAGCGTCATCGTCTGCCGTAAAAAATGGGTGCCTGCTGGCTGATCCCGTATTGCTTGAGCCGGTCATGTTGGTTGATATCATTACGCCCGGTGAATTTATGGGTGAAGTTATTGGAGATATAAATGCAAGACGGGGGGAAATTCAAGCCATCACAACAAAGGGTATGATAAGTGAAATCAAGGCTAAGGTTCCTCTGAAAGAAATGTTTGGATATTCAACCGACCTGCGTTCGGCAACCCAGGGAAGGGCTACGTTTTCTATGCAGTTCTACGCATACGATAAAAGCTGATAATCTTGGATCCGGCAGCGAGCGAAACACATTCGCTTACTTCGGAGAGAGCTATGTATTAGGGTGGAGATGAAAAACTAAATAGACCGCGGCTATGAAGGAGATAGCGGCATGGCAATACAGCCTCAGTGTTACACCGCATGAAGGCTGATATTCAGGAGTGAATTTTTTCAATGGCAAAAACAGATAACGAGAATGATTACCAATTCAGAGCATTGGTTGCTCCTTTGCTCGATAAGGACAAACTGCTGAAAAGTATATTCCGCATAAGTACTTTTCTCACTGCACCGTCCAATTTGGATGAAATCCTGGCTAAAATCTTGGATGAGGTTGTCGATACAATAGGCTTCGATATGGGTATCATCCGGCTCTTTGATGAAACCAAGCAATATTTGGAAACCAAGGTCGTAAAGAACTACAATCCTGAGGAGACTAAAAAGGCCTTTTCTGTAGCTCTTGATATTAAAGAACATGATTGTTTATCAACAAAGGTGGCTATATCAGGTCAACTCATAGCGGTTGAAGATGCGGGAGCTGATGCAAGAATTACAGTGACCGACCGGATGTTGACAAAAATCCTTAATAAAGGCTCTATTATTTGTGCACCCCTAAAAATAAGTGATGAAGTGATCGGTACTATAGCTGCATGGTGTAAGGAAGAGACAAACTTTTTCCTTGAGGAAATCAACCTTTTTTTAACCTATGCAAGCCAGATAAGTATTGTCATTCACAACGCCAGGCTGTTTGAGACAAACGCAGAAAAAATTCGTCAGTTAATGATTTTACAAGGTGCTGTGTCTGAGATAAACTTAAGCCGCATTCTTGATAATCGTATACTCGTTATTCTTAATAAGAGTGCACTCAAAATAGCTAACGCCGATAAGGTTCTTATATATTTTCTCGATATTGAAAAGGATCGATGCCTTATCAATGATGGCGGTAAAGTATTTATAGAGGATAGAAAGGCTTATGATGAGAAGATAGGGAAAAGCATTATCAGCCAGGCAATGGATACTGATACCATAGTGGTTCGGCGTGAGTCCGACGAGACATCCACAAAATATCCCATTTATGATGACTACCCTTCCGAAATAGCTTTTCCTCTTCATATAAAAGACAAATTTAAAGGTGCCTTATACATTGCCAAGCGATCAGGTAGCTATTCACAGGA
>DATKLL010000120.1:0-11705 GCA_035542475.1 Syntrophales bacterium | reverse complement strand
AAGCAGTTGGTTCAGAAAAAAATCATACTTCCGTTGACAGAACGGGATCTATCGGAGAAGCACGGTGTAGTCCCCCCGAAGACTATCATTTTCTTTGGACCTCCCGGTACAGGAAAAACTCATTTTGCCAGAGCAATTGCCGGGGCACTTTCCTGGTGGTTCATTGAAATTGCTCCGAGCATGCTGATGGTTGACGGAATCGAAAAGGTTGGCGCTAACCTGCGCATGGTAATGGAAAAGGCGCGAAATCTGGAGGAAGCGGTCATCTTTATAGATGAGTTTGAAGAGATCGCGGGCAGCCGGGATGAGGCGAGCCGTGTTGACAAATCCATTACGAATGAATTTCTCAAGCAGGTACCTCTGCTCAAAAATCAGGGCAACAATATACTGCTCATTTGCGCCACCAATTACATCCGGCAGCTCGATACGGCATTGCTTCGCCCGGGAAGATTTGACTGCATCATTCCGGTTGGCGGCTTGAATGAGGACGAGAGAAAGACTATCCTGGAACACTACCTCTCTAAGCTGCACACAGGGGATATTGACCTTGATCGTATAATAAAAATGACGTCACGGTATACACCGGCAGATATGGAATATCTCTTCCAGCAGGTTGCCCAGTTCGCCTTTGAGCAGGAGCTTGCCACAAAGCAGGATTACCGGGTGAGTACGGAAACTATTTTTGACATTTTGCCAAAAATTCGCCCTTCCCTGACTGACGAAATAATTGAAGAGTTTGAAAAAGACAGCATCACCTATTCACGGGTTTGACGGAATATCTCTTTGTCATCCAGTAGAGAGACAGTGTCATAATAAGAAAATGTCATTCCTGCGAAAGCAGGAATCCAGAGATTTAAAAATACGGGATTCCGTGTCAAGCACGGAATGACAAATTGACAATTTAATTGTCCCCCGCTGGCGGGGGTTAGGGGGTGGTTCAAAATCCCTCTAAATCTCCCTTTATAAAAGGGAGACTTAATGGCTTATTTATGGGCATATCAGGAAAATCTCGCTTAAGTATCTTTTTTCTTCTTACGATCTTGATTATTCTCGTCATAGTCTATTTCCGGACACCCCGCCCATGCCAGAAGCCGCTGACGTACCGCATAGGTACAATAGATGAGAGGTTCGGTCTGAGCCGCCAGGAGTTTGCAGAGGCGGTCGGGAAAGCCGCCTCAATATGGGGAAAACCATTTTCCCGCGACCTTTTCCTTGAGGACCCCAAAGGCATTATCGAGGTCAATCTCGTCTATGACTATAGGCAGGAGGCATCGGATAAGCTGAAAAATTTGAATTACAAAATTGAGAATACAAAAAGCTCCTATGACGACTTGAAGTCGCGCTTTGAAAATCTGAAGTCAGAATACGAACAAAAGAATACGGCACTTGCCGGTGATTTTAACACCTATAACGCACGGGTTAATGACTTCAATACCGCAATTCATTCAGGGCATCAAAAGGGCGGAGTCTCCGAACAAAGCTACAAGCGGCTCATGGCGGAAAAAGGAGAATTAGACGCCATGCATGAAAATCTGCAAATGCGGCAGGAAGAAATGAAAAAGATGGCTGACACAATCAACAGCCTGGTAGTTGTTATAAATGAGATTGCAACCAACTATAACCTCGATGTGGTGAATTACCGGGATGTGAACAGTAAACTGGGTGCTGAGTTCTGCGAAGGGAATTATACCAGCAAGGACGGTAAGCAGACGATAACAATCTATCAGTTTGATAACGGCGCGAGACTGGTGCGGGTACTCGCCCACGAATTCGGCCACGCGCTGGGGCTGACTCACAATGATACCCCTGCGGCAATCATGTACCGGCTGAACCAGTCGGATTCACTCGAACTTTCCCCAGCTGACACTGCCGCGCTCAAGACACGGTGCGGTGACCGTTGAGTTTGATTTGAAAAGTTAAGGGTTGCTCCTGTCTTCTTTGAGTTTATATTGCTCTTGATAAATCTGAAGTTCAATGGCGGTAAACAATTTGTCGTACTGTTCCGACTCGAGGAGCCTCCGCATTTCCCAGCCGGTTGAGGTCTTTTTCTCCGTATTGACGGAAAGAGTGACCTCACATTCTTTCCAGTTTATCTTCTTTACCCGTGCTGTGGCTTTGCTTCTCCATTCATTCTGGAAAAGATAATCCGATTCCACCTGCTTCTTTTCGGGATTAATTGACGCATTTCCAAAGCCCTTTTCTCTGAAAACCTGCTTTAAGGCCTTGAGGATTATATCCTCACTGGCTTCATAGATGCGCGTGTATTCATCCGGCCTGGAAATGACCTGCCCTCCTTCCATGCAGGAAGTCAGAGACAGGCTGGCGATAATAATGACCGGTAAGATAAAGATAAGTAAAGGTCGGTGCTTATTCATGGCATCGGAAATCGAGGATGATAAATGACTATTCCTGAGCTTATCTCAGAAATCAGAACCGTCTCATTATCTTCAATCTATAAAACAATAAAAATAACTGCGTTGGGGACAGCTCTTTTTCAAGAGCAGAGACAGTTGTTAATAACGAGGTCTGCTTCCGGAACGCCTTCCGGCACTGCCGCCACGGCGATCATCGGAGCGTGGTCGGGCCTCATTCACGTTCATCTTCCTTCCCTTCATCTCCTTGCCGTTCATCCCGCTTATGGCCGCCTGGGCTTCCTCTACCACAGGCATTTCGACAAATCCAAATCCCTTGGACTGACCGCTATGCTGGTCCTTAATGATGGACGCTGACGCTACTTGCCCAAAAGCCCCAAAAGCCTGACGTAAATCTTCTTCCGTGACAGAGTAAGACAAATTACCTACATAAATATTCATAACTTCTCCTTCATTAAATTTTTTGTACTATACCAGATTTTTTCTGACTTTGTACAAATTATTTCTTATCTTCGGGATCAACTCATAACCTGGCACGTATACTGATGGCGATAATTGATTATTGATATTCAATTATTTGAGGTATCCAGGGACCGATCGGCTGTTTGAGATTCATCAGACTCAACAATATTCTCCTTCTTGCCCTGTCGCCTTGCCATTTTTTCCTTTGCCTTTCGCATGCGTTCCAGTTCTTTTTGCCGCTTGATGAATTTATTCTGACTCTGCCTCGCCATGTTTCACCTGCCCTTCGGCCGGAACGGATCATGTCCTCTATAAAACCCGTTTTTTCAGGTATAAAAAAAATCCCCAGTAACCTTCTCCAGGCTCTGGGGACATACGGATATGGCCAAAACCGGCTCTATATTTTACGGAGTTTAAATCATACAATTGGTTATGTCAATGATTATTAAGGTTGCAAAAAAACCCTTATCCCGATTTATTACTTTTTTTAAATGCCTCTAACCCCTTTGAAATCGATTAAGTCCCGACCAAATAGCGACCAATATGTCACCTACAAAGAGTGAGGATTGGTCTGACTCAATAGTTGACGATTTGGTTAGAAAGCATAATGAACGCTAATCACCAACACTGATTTTGGCATCATAAGGGGCAGGACGGCCTTCTTCCCTCTCCAACCAATTTTTTAAACTTAAAAGGAACGTAGCCCACTTGGTGCTGCAATGGCGCATAAATTCATCGGGTTTTTTCCAGTTGGCGTGCGTGAATAGGACGAAAGTCTGATCCTTCTTAGCCTTCAATTCAAAGGTTAAGTCTGTACCCACCCACTCTTTAGGTCCATCCACGCATTTCCATTTCACTATTTTATTAGGCTTTGACTCCACAACTCTCATATCGGCGAACCCGAAATCAATAATTCTGCCTTGTTTGGTGCTCCCTTTCGTATCCACGACCCACCAATGAGAAAGCCCATCAATCGTGGATAGGGCCTTAAAAACCTTTTGGGGCGTGGATTTAATGCCGACTCTATGAAGAATATCTGGCATTGTTCCTCCTCTCTCTTGGGGCTTGAATGCCCAAGAAAATTATATTAACTGACTTTAAAACTGTCCATACAGAACTTTCGTATCTCCAATGCCAAGAGAAAAAATCTTCATTATATACGTTTATTCTTAGTTTCTTATTAACTGATCTTGATTCTACAGACGATTTCTTATTGCATGGGTTACGACCATGTTTCAATCAGGGAATCACCGATTTTATGCTTCTAAATGCCTGACGTTTTCATCTTGCAGGGGCGGGTGGGATCGAAAAAGGAAGACTACAGATAAGGAAGAGATAAAAAAAGGATAGTATTTATTACATCTACAAAGTGTTACACTTGATATATAATAAGAAGTGAGTATTTCCGAAAGAAATGTTTAGAGTATCCTATGATTTTGCTTATGCTGCCTTACGAGGTAGCGTGAAATAGAATGTAGCTCCCTCATTCACTTTTCCTTCTGCCCAGACTCTACCTCCCTGCCTATGGACAATGCGCTGGACAGTTGCAAGACCAACACCTGTGCCTTCGTAATCATGGTCATTGTGCAAACGTTGAAAAACACCGAAAAGTTTATCACAGAATTTCATGTCGAAGCCAACACCGTTATCTTTCACATAGAACACGGTCTCATTACCATCATTGTAACCTCCCACTTCAATCTGCGCATAATCCCTTGATCTTGTGAATTTGACAGCATTGGAAAGAAGGTTATGATATACTTGCTTAATTAGCGTCGCATCCCCATAGCCTAAAGGCATACTGCTGACTATCAGATTAATATTCCTATCGGGATTAATATTAATCAGTACCTTCCATTCCTCTCTGATTAGATCAACCATGTTCATCTCCGACCTGGACATATCTTTTCTACTCAGTCGGGAGAATGTCAAAAGATCATCGATCAGCTTGCCCATCATCTGAGCATTCAACCTAATATCTTTAAATCGTCTTAAAGTATCTTCGTCAAATTTGTCCCCCTGCTTTTTAAGGATCAAGCGCGTATAACCGTCAATGGCGCGCAGAGGAGCGCGCAGATCATGGGAAACGGAGTAGCTGAAGCTCTCCAGTTCTTTGTTGGCTTCTTCCAACATCGCCGCATGCTCCGCAAGGGCTTGTTCCATCTTCTTGCGCTCCGTTATGTCGAAAAAAGTGAAAATTATATGGGGTTCATTGTCGATTTGAATCAACTCCGCTGAGTGATTACTTAACAGCAATTCACCAGTCTTCTTGCGAAGCCAGTACTCTTGATTCAGGGTTTTACCATTAGCAATCGCAGTCTGCACCATACGCTCCCGATCCGCCAGATCATTCCAGACGCCTAGTTCTAATATCGTATGTCCAATGAACTCATCATCATTGTAACCAAGAAGCTTTAACATAGCCTCGTTAGCTTCAACAATGAGGCCGTCACGCATGCGGCTCAATCCCACGCCGGCCGGGTTGGATTGAAATGTTTTTAAATATTTTTCTTCAGATTTTCTCAGATTTTCCTCCGCTCGCTTGCGCTCTGTGATGTCCAACGTGGCGCCCACATACCGGACAAGGTTTCCTTTCTCATCAAAATACGGATGCGCCCGGTCATATACCCATCGTACGCTGCCATCAGGATGCACGATCCTGTGCTCAAGCTCGTAAATCGAATTACTTTGCATAGCTGCAGTGAAAGTCTGGTGAAGCAGGGTCGCATCGTTAGGATGTATGCTTTTTGCGAGCATGACATCATACGCAGGCGATGGTCCCGTAGGGTCGAGTCCGTAAATGCGATACTCCTCCTCGGACCAAACCGTCGTCTGGGTATCGGCGATGTATTCAAAAGTGCCTACATGCGCGATCTTCTGACCCTCTGACAAGATGTTTTTCATCTTCTCTAATGCCTCGTGGGCCTGCTTACGCTCGGAGATATCGCGCACGATATATGTGCTCACCCACCCCATTGGCAGTTTCCTGACAAATGCAGAGATTTCCGCCGCCACACGTCTGCCGTCCTTCTTTTTCACTTCAATTTCGGCAGTACTTGGGAAATCCATTTCACTTGCTGTAGAAGACTTCGCACTGGTTATTAGCTTTTCTACTGCGGCCGAATACTCTTCAGGAACAAGAAGTTTATAAAAGGGCGCTCCGACTGCTTCCTGTTTTGTATAATCGAATATTCTCTCTGCACCGGAATTCCAAAGAATTATCCTACCCTCTTGATCATATGAAATGATGGCATCCGTAGCTTTTTCAACAAGAGATCTGAAGTTGGCTTCCGCATCCATGAAAAAGCTGGAAATAACATCTTCCAGAGCTAATCCTTTAGCTTTGCTGCTTCTAATCGCGATTAATATGGCAACTAAGGTGAAGATAGACCCAATATAATTTGTAGTTCTCCCTGCCCAGCCTATCGGACTCCCGACCCCTTTCTGAATATAAAAGGCAAATAACCCGAAAGCCAACATAGTCAGACCAAGAGAGTACCAATAGAAAAAATCAGACTTTACCTTCAGATAGTTGTCCATGAAGAAAATCGCCGATAGAAGATAGAAGAATATGGCAAGTCCCAGAACAACCTGTCTCAGAGCGGTCGGGCCATAACCCTGTATGAAAAAGGGTGGAATAATTCGCTCAAAGGTCGCAAAGGTGAAAAGAATTATAAACGCAAAAACGCCGCAATATGAAGATGCCACTATCAACTTTCCTCTTTCACATTCCCAGTGTGATTTCCCGAAAGAACTGAGAACAGCACCGACGATATGGAAAAGTGCACCAATCAATGCTCCCGTGTTATAGATAGTCACATTGATGTTTGCTCCATTTTGTGCCGGTCTTAGCCAACCCGCCAATGCCGCGCTGATGCCAAAGCTGAGCATACCGCAGCCCATCAAAAATATGCTGAGAGAGCCGCTCTTTAAATAAGTCTTGGCAGCAAAAAAGGCGATGACCACCGGAATGATTGCTGTGAAAATTGTGTTGGTGATGGGAAGTAAGTATGGAGGTTCAAAAATAACGTTTATATCAATGATAAATAGGATTACGATGCAAACCAGGGATGCAACAACCAGCAGCATGCCGGTCAGTTTTGAATAATCTCTTTTCATCATTTGTGATTTAACTTTGTAGTCCTCTTCTGGAAAAGGGAATAGCAATTTTTTCTTTAAGATCGATCGAAATTCTTGATTTACGGCATTTATTACCGTTTGGAATCTTGCATATTTTCTAGATACCGTCAACTGAAGAGTTCACGAAGAAAACAGTAAAAAGGCATTGTTGACTTCGCCTACAATTGTTAAGCAATGGGGAGTTGTATAGTCAGGGACTTAGAAGACAATTATCGATGATTCCATTATAGCCAAATTTAGTCTTATACATATATAAATAAGAAGTTATTTCAGGTCACCATATAGTAAATTAAAGGGATTGACAAGTTTTGAAATGAAATGAGAAAATATAAATAAAGAGATTACTATTTGCAGTTTGATCTTGGCAGTATGGAGTCTCATGGCAGAGAAAGGAACACAAACAATGATGAAAATAGAGAAATTAACCTTGTCTATCATAGCGCTCTGCACCTGTTTTATTGTCTCGTGTTCGGCAGATAGGGCCTATTACGAACATGACCCGAATCCTGTAGCTTCGATTCAGAAAACCTATGGCGAGCCCGACAGAATCGACACCCTGCGCGATGGATCTGAAAGAATGATATACTACACACGCGATCCACTCGGTAAACACGTCTATCCTGTCGAGGCTGGGTCCGTAATGGACCATAGCTATCTTCAGCGCTATTTCATCATCAAAGACGGCAAAGTCATCGGCGGCGGTACCAGATAGGGGTGCACATCCTGAATTAACATCGTAGTCAACTGAATGCCCGGGTTCGTAGTCGTTCTCTAATCCAATAGGTCTTTTTTCATCCGCTCAAACTCTTCTTTTGTAAGTTCGCCTTTGGCGTAGCGTTTTTTTAGAATATCCAAAGCGGTCTCTGATTCCTTGCCTTGGTACCTGTCCCACCTTGGCGGTTTGCATCCTCCACGGACAAAGATGAAATATAAGACAATTACCATGACGACTATAAATATAAACGGCATTACCATAGGAAACATCCACCATCCTCCCCACCAATAATGTTCTGTTGGATACATTGATGCCTCCTTTTTTAATTGAACAATATCTCCGATGAACAAGTCGTTTTTAGTTTTGTATGATCGATGTCCATTTGATCAAGTATCTGTCTGGATATTTTCTGCCAACCATTTTTTGATTTGTTGGTCAATCCGGTCACGCACTTCTCTAAACTTCTGTAATATTTCTTCATCCGAACCTATGAACGCTGCCGGGTCTTCAAAATACCAGTGCAGCCGATAACTAACCCCGGGGAAAGTCGCCGGGCATTTTTCTTCCGCTTCAGAGCAAACTGTAATTAAATATCCAAAATTATGTTTGCCCATGTATTCTCCGACATGCTTTGCATAATGTCCTTCAAGGCTAATACCAATTTCCTGCATAACTTTCTTGGTATATGGGTTGATACCTTTAGGTTCGAGACCAGCACTGTAAACATCGAATCTGTCTCCTGCATATTTCCTGAGCAGGGCTTCTGCCATTTGGCTTCGTGCGGAATTACCGGTACACATAAACAATACCTTGGCTTTGCTCATATTCATATTCATCCTTTATATCTTCATGCTACGGATCATCCGCAACCTATTCTTTGCAGCTCATGTAGCAAACTCCCACCGGCGTTTCTACGGCATATGGAAAATACTTTCTACGGAAATATATGGCCACATTAACGAGTCCAATAAGGATAGGGACCTCCATCAGGGGACCGATAACCGTAGCAAACGCTTGCCAGGAATTGATCCCAAATACTGCTACTGCCACAGCAATGGCTAATTCAAAATCGTTGGAAGCAGCAGTAAAGGATAGTGTCGTAGTCGTAGCATAATCGGCCCCCACTCTTTTGGACATAAAGAATGTGAGAAAGAACATGACGAGAAAGTAAATAGAAAGAGGAATTGCTACACGTATGACATCGAAGGGCAGTTCAACAATGTATTCTCCCTTCAGGGAAAACATAACGAGAATTGTGAACAATAGAGCTACAAGCGTAATAGGGCTTATTCTTGGGATAAATTTCTCCTCGTACCAGACTTTCCCCTTACTTCGGAGGAGAGCAAAACGGGAAATCATGCCGGCAAAGAAAGGAATACCGAGGTAGATCATCACTGTTTTTGCCACATCTCCCATGGACACATTGATCGTCATTCCTTTCAACCCTATCCAGGGAGGCAGAACGGTGATGAAGAAATAGGCATATACGGCGTACAGGAGCATCTGAAAGATCGCATTAAACGCGACAAGACCGGCGCAATACTCACGGTTTCCCTCGGCAAGCTCGTTCCAGACAATCACCATGGCAATGCAGCGGGCAAGCCCGACGAGGATCAGTCCTACCATGTATTCCTGATAGCCCGACAGGAACGCGACAGCCAGAATAAACATGAGAACAGGACCTATAGCCCAATTGAGAATCAAGGATAGGCCAAGAACCTTGAAGTTACTGAATACCTTTCCCAATTCTTCGTACTTAACTCTGGCTAATGGAGGATACATCATCAGGATCAGGCCGATGGCGATTGGGATATTTGTCGTATCCACCTGAAAGAAATTGATGACCTGCCTTATTCCCGGAAAAAGGTATCCCCAGAAAACGCCAATTAACATGGCAAGGAATATCCACAATGTCAGGTAGCGATCCAGAAATCCGAGCTTCTTAGTAATAGTTTCCGCCATTTTAATACCCCTTTCTTAGTAGTTTAATTATCCTCCTTTAGCGATTCCTCGATCCATTCGCGAATTTCTTTGATAGAAGGGAGTCTTCCCATAGATCTCAATTTGCCATTGATCATTAATCCAGGTGTGCTTAAGATACCTCGCTTCATGATCTCAGCCATATCGGTAATCTTGTCTATATTGGCTGTAACGCCGGCATCTTTGGCAGCTTGCTTTGCATCCTGAAAGAGCTTCTCACAATTGCGGCAACCAGGTCCCAATATCTTAATTTCCATTTTTTTGTCTCCCTTCACATAATTGCATTAAATAAATAACCGACGATGATAATAGCCACCGTCAGAATAGCGGCAAAGATTGCCAGAAGCTTTACTTTTAAAACCTTTCTCAGTATGACCATTTCCGGAAATGAAATCGCCGTAACGGCCATCATGAAGGCCAGCACTGTTCCGAGCGGCATGCCTTTGCCCATCAAAGCCTGAACAATCGGGATTGTACCTGCGGCGTTCGAGTAAAGAGGAATTGCGATCAAAACAGCGAGAGGAACTGCAAAAGGATTACTACGACCAGCGTAGGTTGCAACAAAATCTATAGGTACATATCCGTGGATAACGGCACCGACGCCGATACCAAGGATGACATAGAGTGTCACCCGTCTCAGGATGTCCTGCGTGTGAAGGGTTGCCTGTCGAACACGATCCTTCCAGGTAAGCTTCGGGATTTCCGTCTCGCCCATCCTGAGCTCCCATACGTAGTCTTCAACCATCCTTTCCACGGCGGGGATGCGTCCCAGCACTGCGCCCGCTATGATTGACACAGTTAAACCAGTGCCAATATAGATCAAGGCAATCTTTGACCCAAAAAGACCCCAGAGAAGAACCAATGCCACTTCGTTAATCATGGGCGAGGCAATAAGAAAGGAAAGTGTTACTCCCAGAGGAACACCCGCTTCGAGGAAGCCGATGAACACCGGCACGGCTGAGCAGGAGCAAAATGGCGTGACAATGCCCAACAAGGAAGCCAGTATGTTTCCGACAAATTCAACTTTATTGGCAAGTATTTTCTTTACCTTCTCCGGCGGAAAGAAACTTCTAATGATCGAGACGAAAAAGATTATTGAGGTCAACATCAGAAGGATCTTGATGGTGTCATACACGAAGAAGTTGACGGCGTCAGCAAGATGGGTGTCGCTTGAAAATTTAAATACACTATAAGTCAGCCAGTCGGCGAAGTCTTTAATCATTTGAATTAGCCATTAACAATTATATTTCTATTGAGCAATATATCGTCACACTTATTTGCAGACGTCTTCACGGCGGATGGAGGGAAGCTTTTTTAAGAGATGCCGAACTTCTGGGTCATCCTGTATCCAGTGCTTTAAGTTTCCCATGAGACTCGCAGCATAGGGGCTCTTGCTGCCGTCCGTCAGGTGATAATTGACCCATTGGCCTTCCTTACTGAATTTGACGAGACCAGCTTGTTCAAGGAACTTCAGGTGCTTGGAAACGGTAGGTTGAGCAATACCAAGAGCCGCCTGCATTTCACAAACACACATGGCTTTGTGCTGCAACATCTTCAAAATCTTCACCCTGTTGGGATCTGAAAGGGCCTTCATGACCTTTATAAAATCTTTCATGGTTACCTTCCAATATATTGCTGATTAGCAATATACTAATAGATGCGTGCGTTGTCAAGCAACTTTCTGCATACTCACTGAGGAACATAAAATAGCAGAATTCTAACACGACATGCAGTACACGTTCTATTGGCGGGTCAATTGGGCGATTCTTCTGAAGGTTGGAATTTTCTTACGGCCCCTTCCTTATCCAGCATGTCTCATGATTGACGCTTGAAAATGGAATTGATATCATCACTTGTAATGAAAGAGTTCTTTCGATCGCAAGCAAACTCATTGCGTTCGTCACGATAAAAAATGCAAGCCGTTTTTAATTCTTTTTTGAGCCTTGTTCTGGCGCGGTGAAGCCTGATTTTTGCGGCCTGCAGACTCAATCCCAGGACTTCTGCCATTTCTGCATCTTTCAAGCCTTCCAATTCAC
>DATKLL010000119.1:0-2750 GCA_035542475.1 Syntrophales bacterium | reverse complement strand
AGGCAGACTACCGGGTACAGGTCGATATCCAGCGCCTGGATATGACCCCCGGGAAAGGGGTTGCCCTGGACGCCCTCTGGTCGGTTCGCCGTTCCGGGGAGAGCACAGCGAAGACCGGCCGCTCCGTGATCAGCGAACCCGCAAGTGCCGGCGGCTATGACGCCCTCGTGGCGGCACAGAGCGGTGCACTTGCCGCCTTGAGCCGGGATCTGGCCCAAGCGCTACGCGCCGTTTCAGCGGCACCGAGATAAAATCCAGTCCGGTGAAAGCTCGTTTTTCATGGCCAAAGAGTTCGCTGCGAATCAGGTGTTATCTTCTCCAGAAAATCATGTTGGCAATTTAATTACCAAATGATGCAAAAAGTTTATGTTTTACAATATACCGTAGTTTTATTACGACATTTGGCTAATACCCAAGTGTATTTATGTAAGTAGCTGAAATTGCATGTTAAATATATTGGCACAATAATGGCTATAGATAGGTGAAAGGAGTTTTTATGGCCAAGCTTCTAAATGTCGTATGCGAATTAAAGCCGGAGGAAAAATCACCTGGTCTTTATGTTGCCTCTGAATTTTTGAGGGAATATTTAAAATGGAACCCCCGAGACGAAATTCACACCGTCGATCTCTACAGGGATCCTATCCAGCGCATTGATGCGGATGTGTTGAGTGGTTGGGAAAAAATCAAGCAGGGGCAAGCATTCGCTACACTGGCGGATGATGAGCAGCGCAAGATTGGCCGTATATGGAAGTTGGCCGACCAGTTTATTGATGCGGACAAGTATGTTTTCGTAACGCCCGCATGGGATCTGGGCTTCCCGGCTGAATTCAAGATGTATGTCGACACGATTTGCGTAATTGGCAAAACATTCAGGTACACCCCGAATGGTCCGGAAGGATTGCTTAAAAATAAAGGGAAAAAGTGCCTTCATTTCTATGGTTTGAGCACTGCTCATCAAAAAGAGCAGGTGGATAACGAAGTGTCATATTTCAACTCCATTATGAACTTTATAGGAGTTGAGGAGGTGGAGTCAATTGTAGTCAGAGAGAGTGTTCCAAATTTAAAGTGCAGGAGAAGAAGTTTTGGGAATGCAATGAAAAAAGCTATTGAAGTTGCCACGCGGTTTTAATTTTGGTGCAGGTGTTGTGCGCAATTTATAATTTTGCAAGTAAAAACGAATGAATGCTCAATTAGTGATTCGAAATCTATAATTCATGGCATCAGTTTGTGGATGCTGTGACACAGCTCTCCAGGTGTTAGGGAAATGAATCAAGATAAAAGAGAAGATATTATTTACACAGCAATGGAACTTATTGCCCTGCAAGGGTTTCACAGTGCTCCCATGGCTATGATCGCCGAGAAGGCAAAAGTCGCAGTTGGAACAATCTATTGTTATTTTAGAAGCAAAGATAATCTTATACATGCGACCTATAGCTGCCTTGAAGAACGGATGACGGCTTCAATCATGGAGCACTACTCCGAAAGATGGCCAATACCTGAACGTTATCATCATATATGCAGAGAACTGGTCAACTTTTTTCTCTTAATGCCCATGGAGTTCCGATTTATTGAACAATTTTATAATTCTCCCTATGGAGTGACCAGCCGCTGTGAAAGAATAAATGACAATAAAGATATAATTTCAAGGATATTCGAAGAGGGGCAGCAGCAGCAAATTATCAAAAATCTGCCATCGCCGGTTCTCAAGGCACTGACCTTCGGGCCGCTGATAGACATCTGTCGCAATCATATTCTCCGGTATTTTGAGCTGGATGTTCCTACGATTACCGGAACGGTCGAAGCCTGTTGGGATGCTATTCGGCTGTAATGGCACATTCTCGTGGGGAGCGTTACTGCTGGCGTCCATTTCCGGCATTTCAAATATGACCGATAACCGTAAGCACGGCTACATATTACGGAAGGAGTAATAAAAATGAAAACAGCCAAGCCGGGACAAAGAGTTCTACATCCCTATTTGGGACCGGGCACAGTCAAGGCATTATATGAAGATAAAGAGATATGCTACTTCAAACCTGATTTTGTACCGGAAAGATTTTTGGGTTTGCAGCTGGTGTATATCGGTGTCTTAGAGGAAAGAACGTCGGCCAGCTCATAGGAGAGCTGACATGGGATGCTTTCCGAAAACAGCAATTATTTGTGAGGGTCCGGCAATGTCAATTACTCAGAAAATTATAAATGTTCGCATTAACACTGTTCAGATTCATCATGAATTCACGTCTTGAGGAAAGGCTCAGAGTGAACCCTGGTCGGAACGCCCAGGGGTAAATTCTACGGGGAAAAACATGATTACTTCTTTGAGTACAAGACGTCGTAACTTATTGATGCCGTTTCACGCTATCGGTACAAAGACAGTGACTACGATTAATAATCTCGGTGCGTCGGTGATCTTTTTTATCTTTGCCTTTGTAAAGATATTTCGTCCGAAGCAGATTCGAGAGATTGTCCAACAAATTTTTTACATCGGCGCGAAATCATCGAATATCGTGATGCTCATAGGCCTTTTCACCGGCATGGTCCTTGGCCTGCAACTTTTTTATACCCTGAAAAAATTCGGTTCCGATGGGTTTCTTGGCTCGGTGATCGCCCTGTCTCTTATCAGGGAACTCGGTCCGGTCCTGACCGCGATCATGATAACGGCCAGGGCGGGTTCGGCAATGACGGCAGAGATAGGAATACTTCGCATATCAGAGCAGATAGACGCTTTGTACACAATGAGAATTGACCCTCTT
>DATKLL010000118.1:0-11376 GCA_035542475.1 Syntrophales bacterium | reverse complement strand
AAACACGGAGGATCTGATTGCCGACTCCACAGCGAAAATCCAGCAGGCGTCAATCTTGTTTGAAGAGATTAGCGGTGAGCTGTCCAGCAATCGTCAAATTGCCAGAAAGGTTACGGAGCTTGTTGGCGAGATCGCAGCGGCATCTCAGGAACAGGCCCAGGGTATCAATCAGATCAACAATGCTGTTGCTGAAATGGACAAAGTGGTTCAGCAGAATGCAACAAACGCGGAGGAATCTGCCAGTTCATCAGAGGAGATGAACGCCCAGGCAAGGCATTTGAGTCATGTCGTTGGGGATCTTACAAGGTTAGTCGGGGGAGATTCGAGCGGTATCTCAACCGTGAGAACAGAATCTGCTGGAAGACAAAAAGGATTCATCATGGATAAGAAGGAGAGTCTCAAATCCTTAAAGAAAGGTGCAACTGGCGCTCCATCACTTCCGATGCACAAAAAAATCGATTTTTAAAAATATCTTTATAACTATATTGTATCAGACATACTGAATTGCAAAGGTAAATAGATGTTTGAGAAGCGAAAACACTTTCAAGTCAATCCTGTTTAATTCATGTATCATTTGATATCAGAATGGTAAGCTTGCAGAGATTTTGCACGGCCGTGCTTCTGTCGGTTTGCTTTAATCCCCTTGGCGGCGGCAACGGCTGCCGCAATCGTCGTGATGTAAGGAATTTTGTATTTGATTGCGTTTTTCCGGATATAAGAGTCATCGTATTTTCCAAGCCTTCCATTAGGTGTGTTAATGACAAGTTGGATTTCCCCGTTTTTGATGCTATCGACTATGTTTGGACGGCCCTCATGCATCTTGAGGATAGGTTCTGCCTTAATGCCGTTTCGAAGGAGAAGCTGATATGTCCCCTCCGTGGATTTAATACTGAAGCCCAGTTTCTGAAAAGACTTTGCCACCTCGAGTACGCCTCCTTTGTCCTTGTCATCAACCGTGATCAGTACTATCCCCTCATTGGGAAGGATCTGCTGCGCCGCCTCCTCAGCCTTAAAGAAGGCAAGTCCGAAAGAGTCGGCAATCCCTAGAACTTCTCCGGTGGATCGCATTTCAGGCCCCAGCACCGGGTCTACTTCATGGAACATATTAAAGGGAAAAACAGCTTCCTTTACACCGAAGTGTTTGATCGACCTTTCTTTGATATCCAGTTCGGCGAGTTTCTTGCCGAGCATGATCTGAGTGGCAATGCGTGCCATGGAAATATTGCAGACTTTGGACACAAGGGGCACTGTTCTGGATGCCCTTGGGTTGGCCTCTAGGATGTAAACAACATCATTTGCAATGGCGTATTGTATATTCATGAGGCCCACTACACTGAATTCTATGGCTACCTTTTTTGTATATTCATAGATGGTATCGATATGACGCACAGGAATACTTATGGGTGGTATCACGCAGGCCGAATCGCCCGAATGGATGCCAGCAAGCTCGATGTGCTCCATTACTGCCGGCACGAAAGCGTCGGTCCCGTCGGAAATCGCGTCTGCCTCGGCCTCGATGGCATTCTCAAGAAATTTGTCGATGAGAATAGGGCGTTCCGGTGTCACTCCCACGGCGGCGGCCATATAGCGTTTGAGCATCTGTTCGTCATGAACGACCTCCATTCCCCGACCACCGAGGACGTAGGAGGGCCGCACCATAAGTGGATAACCGATCTTCCCGGAAATCTCAATGGCCTCTTCCAAGGTACTGGCCATTCCCGACTCCGGCATGGGAATGCCGAGCTTTTTCATCATCTGACGAAAACGGTCGCGGTCTTCGGCAAGATCTATCGTCTCCGTGGAAGTCCCGATAATCTTAACGCCGACCTGATAGAGTTCATTTGCAATGTTCAGAGGCGTCTGCCCTCCGAACTGAACGATGACTCCCTCTGGCTTCTCCTTCTCGTAAATGGATAGCACATCCTCCACCGTTAAAGGCTCGAAGTAAAGTTTGTCGGATGTATCGTAGTCGGTGGAAACAGTCTCCGGATTGCAGTTCACCATGATTGATTCATAACCCTCGTCTCGCAAGGCAAAGGCGGCATGAACGCAGCAGTAGTCGAACTCAATGCCCTGGCCGATGCGATTGGGCCCGCCACCCAGTACCATAACTTTTCTGCGGTTACTTGAGCCAACTGAATCCGGGGCGTTGTATGTCGAGAAATAGTATGCCGCGTTTTCAACGCCGCTCACCGGGACGGGCTCCCACCTCTCGCTAAGCCCGAGGGACAGACGTCTCTGACGCACTGCCTTCTCGGAAGTTTTTAGGATCATGGCGAGGTAGTGGTCCGAAAATCCGTCTCTTTTTGCTTTCAACAGGAGGTCATCGGGCAGATTCTCCATGCTATAGCCGCAGATTTTCTCTTCCAGCTCCACGAGTTCTTTCATCTGCTCTATGAACCAAGGCTTAATGTAGGTTTTTTTGTAGAGATCTTCGACGGAAGCCCTCCTCCTCAGTGCCTCATACATGATAAACTGCCTTTCACTTGAAGGTTCGTACAGGAGATCCATAAGCTCTTCGAGCGTTTTCTGATGAAAGTCCTTCACAAAACCGAGTCCGTGGCGCCCTTTCTCCAGGGAGCGGATGGATTTCTGAAAGGCCTCTTTGTAAGTCTTGCCGATGCTCATCACTTCGCCGACCGCCCGCATCTGGGTACCCAGCTTATCCTCAGCACCGGGGAACTTTTCAAAATCCCAGCGGGAGAATTTGACCACCACATAATCCCCCCAGGGTGTGTATTTTTCGAGCGTGCCTTTGCGCCAGTAAGGGATTTCATCAAGGGTGAGACCGCCGGCAAGTAGAGACGAGACGTAGGCAATGGGGAATCCCGTAGCCTTGGAAGCGAGGGCGGAGGAACGTGACGTCCTGGGATTTATCTCAATGACGACCACACGCCCTGTTTCAGGGTCATGGGCAAACTGGATGTTTGTGCCACCAATGACTTCTATAGCTTCGACAATGTCATAAGAATATTTCTGAAGGCGCTTCTGGAGATCAGCATCAATGGTGAGCATGGGGGCCGTGCAGTAAGAATCGCCTGTATGCACACCCATGGCATCTACATTTTCGATGAAGCATACAGTGATCATCTGGTTTTTCGCGTCGCGAACTACTTCGAGTTCCAGCTCCTCCCAGCCGAGTACCGATTCCTCTATCAAAATCTGCCCGACGAGGCTTGCCGATAATCCCCGGCTTGCCACTGTCTGGAGTTCTTCGAGGTTGTAAACTAGGCCTCCCCCGGTTCCTCCCATGGTATAAGCAGGACGGATGACTACAGGGTAACCGATCCTTGCGGCGACCTCTTTAGCTTCTTCCACACTGTAAGCAGGTTCGCTCCGGGGCATCTCGATCCCCAGCTTATTCATTGTTTCCTTGAAGGCTATGCGATCCTCACCGCGTTCAATGGCGTCTACCTGAACTCCGATTACTTTGACGCCGTATTTTTTAAGAATGCCTTTGCGATATAGGTCTGATGTAAGATTGAGGCCGTTCTGGCCGCCAAGATTGGGCAAGATCGCATCGGGCTTTTCATTTTCTATTATCTCCGTCAGGTACTGGAGGTTTAATGGCTCTATATATGTTACATCGGCCATACCGGGATCTGTCATGATCGTGGCCGGGTTGGAATTTACGAGGACGATCTCATAACCGAGTTTCCTTAACGCTTTGCATGCCTGGGTACCCGAATAATCAAACTCGCAGGCCTGTCCTATAACTATAGGGCCTGATCCTATGATCAATACTTTGTTAATGTCGGGGCGCTTTGGCATAATTTAAATCCTTTCACTCAAAATGATATTCTAAGATTCAACACATCCATGTGCATTGAAAAAACAAACAGAAGTGACAAATATAAAAAAATTTTTATATGGCCAATAAACTTAACCAAAAATTTCTTGTTTGAACTCACTTAATAAAACATAATGGATGGCAATAATATGCAAAAATGTTAACTTTTAAATAATTATTAGTGCAAAAATGTATCAAAAATATTTGTGAATATAAGAGAGAGATCATTCACTGTCAAGGTAAAAAAAGTAACGTCAATATTTGCTGATTGTTAAGGCATATATAAAAGGAGAAACAATGCCCGGTGGCGAAATATTCATCAGAAAATTGACACTCCTGGCTTTTTTTAATATACTCCTCCGCTGAAAAAAGTCTTTTTATTGGTTGTAATCAGTGATTTATCTTAACAAAATCTCACTTGCCTTTTCCGATCACAGGATATTTGAGAATATAACCTGGATGATTCCGGAAAAGAGCCGGATCGGCCTGGTGGGAGATAACGGCACGGGGAAAACAACCCTGTTAAAAGCGATTTTAGGGCTGGTTGACCTTGACCAGGGCACCATCGAAATCACAAACCGGAAAAATCGCACAATCGGTTATCTGCCTCAGGACTTGGTCGAGCTGGAACCGGTCCCATTGATAGATTATCTCAGAAAAAAAATCGGCATAGCAGATATTGAGCGGACTCTGAAGAATTACGAAAACCGTATATCCCGATTTAATCCTGAATCTATTGAGTACATGGAGGCGCTGAACTCATATGAGACTGCCGTAGCCCGTTTCCAGGCCCTAGAGGGATACCGTTTTGACGCCAAGGCCAAGCAAATACTGAATGGCTTTGGATTCCGGGAAAAGGATTTCTCCAGGTACTGCACTGAATTTTCGGGTGGCTGGAAGATGCGGATTCTGATTGCCCTGATTCTCCTTTCCACGCCGGATATAATGCTCCTTGATGAACCGACCAACCACCTGGATACGGAGAGTATGGAGTGGCTGGAAAGCTATCTGAAAAATTACCACGGCACCTTGCTTACGATAGCCCACGACCGAGTCTTCCTTGACAAAATGATCAGTCAGATTGTGGAATTATCCAATCATCGCCTCACCGTTTACAAAGGAAATTACTCCTACTACATGGCAGAGAAAGAAAGGCGTATGGAAGCCCTGAAGAAACAGATGGAGCTCCAGCGTACAGAGATCAAAAAGACACGGGAATTTATCGAGAGATTCCGGTATAAGGCGACTAAGGCCAAACAGGTTCAGAGCCGCATCAAGATGCTGGAACGCTTTGAACTCATCGAACTTGAACGTAAAGGAAAACAAGTCCATCTCCAGTTTCCAGAAGCGTCGAAAAGTGGCAGAGAGGTAGTCTCCGTCCGGGATGTTTCCAAAAGGTATGATGATATAAGAGTGTTCAACTCTGTAAACTTGACGATTTACAGAGGTGAGAAGATAGCCCTCGTCGGTGTCAATGGCGCCGGCAAATCAACCCTGTCCAGAATTTTAAGCGGCACGGAAGAACCGTCCTCCGGGACCGTATCGTACGGCCTGGATGTAAGCATGGCCTTTTTCTCTCAGGAGAGCGCCCAGAATCTTGATTATCAGCGGACTGTTTGGGAAGAAGTCAATCTGACAGGAACCCGCAGCAGTGACCAGGAGAAGCGGAACCTCTTGGGTGCCTTTCTATTTTCCGGTGATGATATATATAAGGAGATATCTGTCCTCTCCGGCGGGGAGAAATCCCGGTTGGCCCTGCTGAAAATCCTGCTTCAGGATTCCAATCTGCTGATACTGGATGAACCTACCAATCACCTGGATTTGAAAACGAAAGAAATTTTTCAGAACGCCCTGCTTGGGTATAAAGGCACTGTCGTCATAGTCTCCCATGACCGGTTCTTTTTGGACAGCCTTGTCAACAGGGTGATCGAAATTCGTGAAGGTGGATGCATCGAATATCATGGCAACTATTCTTATTTTATTCAGAAGCGTGGTGAAACGGAAGGAGCCATGTCGGAGAGAATTGACGAAAAACAGCCTCAGAAACCGGCAGGATCATTTGCTGTGGAAATGCCGCCGAATGATCAGGCGGTAACATCAGGTCGGAGGTATTTTAAGGCAAGGGAGGAAAAGCGGCAGGAAGCAGAGGCAAGAAACCGGCTTTCCCGTATAACTAAAACTTTAAAAATGGAACTCAAGACGCTGGAGAACCGTATCATCCATCTTGAAGAAAAGAAAGCGGAACATGAAAAAACTCTCTGTGGTTCCGATATTTACAGACAGCCGCAGCAAATCAAACAACTGAACCAGGACCTTGTTGATATTGCCAAGGAACTTGAGAATCTATACGCATCTTGGGAAGATGTGACACAAAAATTGGAAACCTTTCAGTAGATCCCGTTAAATCTTTCCTTGAATTCCTCGTGGGTGAATCTATAGTCCTGAGTTCCGTAACACTCGACGGCAAACGACGCACAAACACTCCCCATCAGCGCACATTGCTCAATGTCCATACCCCGGATCAGTCCGCTGATCAGCCCGCCCCTGTAAGAATCGCCCGCGCCCGTCGGGTCATTAACCTTCTTTGGTTTAACAACGGGAATACTTATTTCACTGTCCACCGTCGATACCTGCGACCCCTGCTCACCCAGGGTGACAATGATAACCCTGGCCAGTGTAAGCAGACCTTCTTTGCTTAAGCCGGTCTTGCTTATAATTAGATCCAGCTCATAATCATTCGAGATCAAAATGCGACACCCGTCGATGGCATCCACCAGGTCTTTAGTATCCAGTACGGGCAAAGATTGTCCAGGGTCAAAGATGTAATCTATCCCTCTGGCCTTACAGGCGCGGGGGTAATTTACCATATCCCCAAGATTGCCGGGAGAGATGATGACAATAGTATCCGCCGGATTAAGTTTATCGAAATCCATCGAGGAAGAATATTTCATTGCACCGGGGTTGAATCCGGTAATCTGATTGTCGGCCAGGTCTGTAGTTATATAGGCGCTGGCGGTAAATTCATCTTCTATGATCTTGATGTTTTCGGTAGAGATCCCATTCTTTTTAAACCATTCGAGATATCTGTGATAATCATGTCCGATGGTGGCGGAAATTATCGGCTTTTCACCCATAAGGGTGAGTGCATAGGCGATGTTTCCTGCGGTGCCTCCGAATTTCTCTTTCATGCTATTCACCTGGAAGCATACATTCAGGACATGTATCTTTCCGGGAAGGATATGATCCGAGAAATGTCCCGGGAAATCCATAATCCTGTCGTAAGCCAGTGACCCGGAAACAATAATATTCATATTAATGAGACCTCTTAAATAAGTTCGAAATCTTCTTCGTGGAAACAACGCAGCCAGTCATGTACACTGGGTTCGGTTGAGGCAAACGCGGACATCTTTGCTTCGTCAATAATCTGATCATGGGTGATGATGCACACAGGCCAGCCTGGAAAGCCCGGAGAGACGGAACAGTTATCATTTATGCGATAGGCAAAGAATTTTTTCTCACTGCAGGAAATTCTATATCTTCTGTTGCGGTGTTTGATACGGAGCGTTTGGTTTAACCATCCTTTACTACTAAAAACACCGACAAATTGCTGCAAGAAGTCGATCGGATTCTTTTCTGCGGGATCCTGCAAAGGCGAATTTCTGGCTTTCATGTTTCCCTTGTTTAAAGTTTCATCAAAATAATATTTGTCGTTGCGTTTGCCGTAAGGTTTACCGAGTGAAGACTTTTTAAACTTCCTGCACTATGAATGTCAAGGGATATTTAGAAGCATTGGAGTCAACATTTATGTATGTAATCAGTGATTACGGTAATGTCTATTTGATAGTAAACCTGTTAGACCTAAACTAAATTGACCCCCTCTGAAAATAATGATAATCTTCAGCCCAAGTCGTTCTTATCGCCGACTAAAGGCATTCGGGAAAAGGCTCCAACGCGAATCCTGGCGCAATCCTTGAGCCGGCGGGTAAACAATTAGCGGAGGCATTGTATATACGTGACAAAAAAGACCGCTCTTTTTGACGAATGGCCCGAAAAATACGATCAGTGGTTCACGACCCCCATAGGTTCACTTGTGAAGAAATATGAATCTGAATTGATGTTAGACCTTTTGAAACCGGCTTACGGGGAACTAGTCCTTGACGCAGGCTGCGGCACGGGGGTGTTCACCCTTGATATCCTCTCTTCGGGATCAAAGGTTACAGGGCTCGATATATCCTTACCTATGCTGCGACACGCGAGAGCAAAGCTTGCATTCTATCCTTTCTATCCGGTGTGGGGGGATATATCAAAGTTACCTTTTCGTGAAGGCATCTTCGATAAGGTCGTATCCATTACCGCAATTGAGTTCATCAAGGACGCAAAAGCATGTGTAGCTGAGTTGTTTCGTGTGACAAAAAAAGGCGGGGTAGTCGCTGTGGCAAACCTGAATAGCTTAAGCCCCTGGGCGGTGCGCAGGATAGAGAAGGCAAAAAAAGGAAAATCCATATTTCGTAACGCAATTTTCAGATCCCCTGATGATTTGCTCTCACTTGCACCTGTGAAAGGTGTAGTGAGGACAGCCGTCCATTTTCAGAAGGAGGATTCACCTGAAAAAGCTATTGAAGCCGAGCATGAGGGCAGGATCAAGGGGCTAAGTACAGGTGCCTTCGCTCTTGTGCAGTGGTTCAAGCCCTAAGGAAAAATCTTATGGCAGCCGCTCCCAATTCCTTCGGAGTGACATGATAAAACAAAACCAAATCAGGAGGAAAAGAAATGGCAATAAGTGATGAACATAAAGACATTGTTAATTGGCTTGAAAAGACGATTAAGATCATTGAAAAGATGGGGATGCGCATTCTGGATTTTCAGAAGCATGTCGTGAAAATTGTCCTGCCGAAAGAGCCGAATGTAAATCACCTCGGTACTGTATATGCCGGTTCGCTATTTTCCCTAGCGGATTATGCCGGGGGTGTTCTGTTCTATGCTTCTTTCGACCGCAAAAAATATTATCCACTATTGAAGGAGGTTATAATCGCCTTTAAGAAGCCTGCAACTACGGATATTACTGTTGAAGCATCAATGTCTCCCGAGCAGGCGGAGCAGATCAGAAAAATTACTGAAGAAGCAGGGAAGGCAGACTGGGTTTTGGATCTGGAACTGAAAGACGAAAAGGGCGACATTTGCTGCGTCGCACACGGCACCTTTCAGATGAGAAAGATATAGAACATCAACCTTTTCCCTCAGCCCACCAAGTAGATCAGGAGGAATTAAATATGAATAGCTTAAAATGGAATAACCCACCTGAAATGCAGATAGACCCGGACAAGGTATATAGGGCAGTTGTTGAAACCGACAAAGGGGTGATTGAATTGGAACTTTATCCACAGCATGCACCCAAAACAGTGAACAATTTTGTCTTTCTCAGTAAAGAAGGTTTTTACAACGGTGTATCTTTTCACAGGGTGATCAGCGATTTCATGATCCAAGGGGGAGATCCGACAGGCACGGGAAGGGGCGGTCCCGGTTACAAGTTTGAGGATGAGGTAAAAGGGAACCCCTTGAAGCATGAAATAGGTGTGATCTCAATGGCAAATGCAGGGCCGAACACAAACGGCAGCCAGTTTTTCATAACACATTCCCCGCAGCCTCACCTGAACGGAAGACATACGGTGTTTGGTAAAGTGATAAGCGGCCAGGAAGTAGTCAATGCGATTCAGCAAGAGGATAAGATACTTCTCGTAGAGATATCAGAAGTCTGATGAAAATTATGGATGGATAAATCTTTCTCCAAACAATCCTGAGCAGGTACAATATCTCATTCAGACATTGAATCTAATCTCGTAGCAAAGTTTTTGTCCGTCTCCTTCGGGTTTGATATTGGATCTTTAAAATGGTTTCTCCCTATGAAGAAAAGGCTTAGGCTGAGCGAAATAGAGTTTGATCGGGTCGTAACCAGGGCGATCAAGCGCATACCTCAGGAAATACACTGTCATCTGCAAAATATTCTCATTTCCGTTCAGAAGCGCCCTTCAAAAGACATTCGTGAGGAGATGGGTCTTCATCGGAATGCGCCTCTGCTTGGTATGTACAGGGGCACTTCACTCATGGATCGTTCTGTGAGCTATCCGCCTATTTATCCGGATACCATTATTTTGTTCCAGGAACCTTTGGAAAAGATGTGCGAGACAGTTAAAGAACTTGAAGAGCAGATCGAAATTACCGTTGTTCATGAAATTGCGCATTTCCTCGGAATTAGCGAGGAAAGGCTCGCTGAACTTGGATACGGCTGACAGCCTTATTTTCTTCAAGAAATCATTCGTCGAACTATATGTGGAAATGTGATACAACTTCACAGCGGTCGGCATTTCACAGTTCAGATTAACGGGTATTGTCGGACACGTGGCATGTTTAACGGAGAATAAAGGAATAAAAGTTTAACATTTCTGACATCGGGAAGTGGCATAATGGGTAATATATTAATTTAAAAAAGGGGACTAAAAAGGAAATAAAAAAAGGGAGGGATGACAGTATGGCGGATATTTGGAAATCTTTAACGGAAGCGGAGAAGGCAAGATACAATACCTTGAATAAAGAAAATATTGAATTCCTGATGGATCGATACAATAAGGTGAACCGCTGGGTAATTGCAGACATGATCCGGCGAAGCAGCTACCATTATCCTGATAAGAAGGCCCTGATCTTCCGGGATAAGACACTCACCTATGCCGAACTGGAAGCAGAGTGCAACAGGGTTGCCAACGCCTTCTCTGATCTCGGGGTGCGGAAGTACGATCGGGTCGCCATCCTGGCCCACAACACGATCCACCATGTTTTGACATGGCTGGGTTGCGCGAAGATAGGCGCTATCTATCTGGCAATCAATTATCTCCTAAGGGGTAAAGATATCTCCTACTGCATAAACCATTCGGAGAGCAAGGTCTTCATCGTGGAGGACAGCCTGTATGACCTGGTAAAAGATGTCCTGAATGACATGCCCACCGTGAAAACCTGGATCTGGTCCAATCAGGGCGCCGGGAAATTGCCTGTGAGTGATCAGTTTAAGGATTTTGACGGCTGGTATAAAAAATATCCCTCTGAGGAGCCTGACGCAATCCTGCATATCGAGGACCCGGTGCAAATGACCTACACGAGCGGTACGGAGACACTGCCGAAAGGCGTTATCATCAGCAATCAGGCGCTGATGGCCCAATATATGGGGGCTATCATTGACGGGCAGTATGATGAGGATGATATCTCTGTCAATGCCCTTCCTATTTATCACTGTGCGCAGCGCGATGTGTTCATGAATCCTATTTTCTGGGTCGGGGGAACCAACATTCTTATTGCCCCGGATATTGGTATGATCCTCAAAAATATCGCCGACTACAAGGCAACTCTTTTCTTTGCACCGCCGACTGTCTGGATTGGAATGCTCAGGCATCCTGATTTCAACAAGTATGACCTCTCCAGTCTCAAGAAATGCTATTACGGCGCCTCGATCATGCCCGTTGAGGTGTTGAAAGAGCTCATAGAAAGATTACCGGGAACCAGAATCTACAACTACTACGGTCAAACCGAACTGGCCCCCT
>DATKLL010000117.1:0-28480 GCA_035542475.1 Syntrophales bacterium | reverse complement strand
GGCTTTACCTCCAACAACCATACTGCTGAAGATCAGATCGCGTTAATCCATGGAAACAGGGCGCATCAACTCGGCGTCCCTGCGTTCATCGACAACACAGCCCTTTTCAAGGTCATGTGTAAATTCTTCGGCATTGAGTTTACCAACCCCACGATGACTGCAAAGGCTGCCAAGCCTTACATAAAAACGGCATCCCGTGCGGAATGGAAGAGGCACATGAGATTGCACGTTTCATAGGCACGAAGCCGTCTCAAGCGCTGCTGCATTGTGTACTGTTACTAAGACAAAAGACTCTCTGTCTGAACAAGTCCGAAGGAGGAATGAAAAAAAGATGCTTCGAAAAATATGGATTATGATGATCGTGATTGGGATACTGGCAGTATCATTCCCGTTCCCATCATGGAGCGAGAGTGGAGATGCGGCGCCCCCTGCACCGGCGTCAGAAGCGACTGCACCTGTCAAAGCAACTCCACCGGCGGCGGAGGTGTCGGAAGCAACAGCACCTGCCAAAGCGTCAGGCCCGGCGCCAGCGGCGGATCAGGGTGATTATTCTATCGGTCCGGGAGACGTCCTGGATATCTCCGTATGGAAGGATGAGGCTTTGACACGATCGTGCGTTGTCCGTCCGGATGGGTTCATCTCGTTCCCCCTGATCGGAGATGTCCTGGCAACCGGAAGGACGGCCTCACAGGTTAAATCGGAAATGGAAGGCAGGCTCAAACGTTACGTTCCGGGGCTTACCCTTTCGTTGGAAATCAAGCAAATAAACAGCATGATCATTTACGTCATCGGTAAAGTTAACGCTCCTGGGCGATTTGTTATGAATACAAATGTTGACGTCCTGCAGGCCCTTGCCACTGCCGGGGGACTCAATGTTTTTGCAAAAAGAAATGATATCAAAATCTTCCGTCAGGGGAAACATGAAACCACTATATTCCCATTCGAATATGACATGGTGATTGACGGGAAACGTCTGGAGCAGAATATCCGTCTCCTAAGAGGCGATGTTGTGGTGATCCCATGACGTATTACCGGCGCTATCTTCTTGTTGCTATTGTCCTGCTGTCTTGCCCATCGCTGGTATGGGGAAGCGAGTTTCGTCTTGTTCCGTCCATCTCCGTCAAGGAAGAATACAACAGCAATATCTTGCTTACGACGGATAATACGAAGAGTGATTATATCACCACCATAGCCCCCGGTATTGAAATGGTGAACCGGACGGACCGTCTCGATACGAACCTTCTCGTTCGATTGGACTGGCTTGAATACGCCGATAACCGGGATGCCAGCGGGACGAATCAGAGGTACAATGGCAAGGTCAGATATCTTTTTACGCCTTTCTCCAGCATTTCCGCCGAAGCTGATTACGCCAGGTATTCCAACCCAACCCTGACTATAGGGACGACCGGCATTGCCATGGCAGCGGTACCCTGGAATCGTTTCACGTCGTCACTGTCTTACGATTACCAGTTCACGGAAAAAACAGCGGCGGCGATGTCCTACGCCTATGGCAGGGACTATTTCGAAAGGCCGGGATACGTTGATGACATTTCTCATGATGTTAATTTAGGGCTTGTGCATGACCTCGGTAAATACTTGCCCGCTGTGAAAGGAAGGGTGAACGCTGGTTACAGCTATTATTATTTCTCTGATATCCGGATTGACACCGTCATGGGCACTGTTGGGTTGTCATGGGATTACAGCGAAATCTGGAGCATCCTCGTCGACAGCGGCATACGCCACACACGGTCGGAATTTTCTGTATTTGAGCTTCAACAGGTAGCCCCGTCTGCTTACGAGATAGTGAAAGTGCAGAAGGAAAATAGCGGCTGGGGCTGGGTCGCAAAGGCATCACTTAAATACAAGGGAGAATACGGGAATGGCGATTTTAGTTACACGAGGGACCTTACGCCTGCGTATGGTCTTAATGGGGCTGCGGAACGCAACGCCCTGACACTCTCGACCCTATATCGGCTCTCGCATGAGTTATCAATTCTTTTTTCCACCGGGTATTACACGTTGAGGTCGGATGCTTCAGAGTTTTCACCACAGGTCATAGACCAGCGGACATACCGTGTCAGCCCGGGGGTGCGTTACGAATTTTCAAAAGATATAGCCCTTGACGCGTCCTATGAATATACGATGGTTGACTATCCGTCAATAAACACAGATGCGAGAAGGCATCTCTTTTTTATCCGTTTGTACATGCAGCACCCTTTTCTGGAGTAGTTATGATTAGAAACAAAGGAAGTTATTATGGAACAAGATAAAACAATAAAAATCGAAGATATCATTAAAATAGTCAAGAGACGACGATGGGCGATGACTGTACCGGCTCTCGCAGTTATCCTCCTGTCGGTCGTGATAATTGTGGTTTGGACACCGGTATATCGGTCCACATCCACCATCCTTATCGAAGAACAGGACATCTCGAGAGACTATGTTATATCAATCATGACAAGTTACGCGGACCAGCGCCTGCAGCAGATCAATCAGAGGATTATGAGCGCCTCGCGCCTCCTTGAGATTATCAACCGATTCAACCTTTATCAAGATAAGCGCGAAAGGTGGACGACCGAGGAGATCGTCGAGAATATGCGAAAAAAGGATATCAAGTTCGCGACCATTACGGCCGATGTTATGGATCCCCGTACTGGAAGACCGGCCACGGCGACAATCGCATTTACCGTGTCGTATGAAGGAAAAAATCCCTTGGTGGTCCAACAGGTTGCCAATGTCCTCGCCTCTTTATATCTGGAGGAGAATATCAGGGTAGTAGATCAACAGACCGCCGGCACCACTAAATTCTTAGAGGAGGAGATGAAGTCCGTCCATGCCAGGCTGGAGGAATTAGAGAAAGGGATCGCCGCCTACAAAGAGAGAAACCCCCGTGCACTGCCTGAACTCATGCAGTTCAACCTTCAGGCGCTGGATTCTAGTGATAAGTATTACGACCAGCTAAGCGACCAGCTTCGCTCGCTCCGAGAAAGAGAAAGCTATCTGCAGACGGAATTGGCTACTATGATGCCTGATACAAAGAATCAGGATAAGGACAGATTAAAGGAGCTGCGGGTTGCACTGGGCAGCCTCAAAGCGCGATTTTCTGACGAATATCCGGACGTAATCAAGACGAAAGCAGAGATTGCCGAGCTCGAAAAAAGGCTCAAATCTACCGGAGGTCAAAGGACAGTTGAAGAAAAACCAGACAACCCTGCCTACATCGCCCTTGCCGCGCAGTTAGCCGGCGTCCAGTCTGAAATCAAGTCGACCCAACGTCAGATTGAGAACCTTGATAAGAAGAGAGATGATTTCCGGAGAAGACTGGAAATGTCCCCCAGGGTGGAGGAGGGATACAAGAAACTGATGGTCGAAAGAAACAACACCCAGCTTAAGTATGATGATCTTATGAAAAAGTTTATGGAAGCCAAGGTAGCCCATGGGCTTGAAAAAGGGCAAATGGGGGAGCGTTTTACTTTGATTGATCCGGCCAAGCTCCCGGAGAAGCCGGTGAGGCCGAATCGTCCTGTCATTCTCCTCCTTGGACTAATTCTGGGAATAGGTGCAGGTGTGGGAATGGCGGCGCTGCAAGAGTCAACTGACCGCTCGGCTCACCATGCCGAAGACCTGACAGCGGCTTTTCCTTACCCTGTACTTGCCGAGATACCTGAAATCGTCACATTGCAGGATGAACAACGCAGCCGCCGGCATTTGAAAATGTTAGGCGGGGGCGTAGCCCTCTCACTTGTGATTATTGTCGTGGTTATCCATTTTTTTGTGATGGATCTTGATGTACTCTGGGCGCGTGCTGCCAGATATTTAGGATTGTGAATGTGAACCTTATTAGATGAGGATAGTAAAATGATGCTTAAAATAAAGGAAGTGATATCGTTTATCAGGAAGAAGTGGGGCAGTGAGAAAAAGAAAAAAGAATTATATGTGCCCCATTTGCGGGATAGGCCTCCTGAAAAAGATATAGAAAAGGTCGGATGGATATCGCCAACCTATAACCAATGCCGCAGCATTCACCTGGATCCGGGGTTTATCGCAGGGAACCGTTGTCTCGCCTATCTTGACAATGTTCCCGAGGCGGAGACTTACAGGGTTCTGCGGACACGAATACTCCAGCGAACACGTGGATCGGGAGGCAATACCATCATGGTAACAAGCGCCCTCCCCGGCGAGGGGAAAACCCTCACAGCCATAAATCTTGCGTTCACCTTTGCCAGGGAATTTCAGCATACGGTATTGCTGGTCGATGGCGATCTGAGAAAACAGAGTATTCAGAAATACCTGGGATGCAACGGCGAAAGGGGGCTGATAGATTATCTTACAAATGGCTGTTCAGTTTCAGATCTCATTATGTGGCCGGGGATCGAAAAGATGACTCTGATCTCAGGCGGCCGTCCCTTTCAGGAAAGCGCGGAGATTCTTGGGTCGCCGCGGATGAAGGAGCTCATATCCGATATGAAAGGCCGCTATCCTGAACGCTACATAATTATCGACGCTCCTCCCATCCTGACGGGTGCGGATGTCCTGACTCTTTCCACTCTCGTAGACCAGATAGTAGTTGTAGTTCGAGCCGGAAAGACTTCGATGGATGACCTCAATAAGGCGATGCAGTATCTTCCAAAAGATAAGATCCTCGGTTTTGTCTTGAATGGCTGTATGTCAGAACCGGGATCCTATTATCGTGAGCAATGACGGCATGACTGCACCCATCTGATATGTGAGTGGTTCAAGATAATCAAAGGGCAGGTCTCTGTGACCTGCCCTTTTTTCAATAACAAAAAGCGAAAATGTTATTATAAATGTATGGAGATGATTAAAAATACATGCTGATAATCACATAATTATGAATTCTTGAGCTTACAAGGTATAATTTAACTTAAGCTTATTCAAATTTCATTATTTTTTAATGGGGGTATGATATAAAACCCTAAAATAATTAGTCGGGTACTTTGCTGACCTGATGAGGGAACCAGGAAACCCTGATTGATCGTTGTAGTCCAATGATCGGTTCGGGTTCTTTTTTTTCTAAAGGAATACATAAGTGAAAGCAAATACTCAAAACCGGATCCAATGGTTGTGGATGGGCTTCTGTCTTGTCGTGCTGGTCCTCTTTGGTGTGAATGCGCTGGTTCCGGCTTTATGGATCATCGACTTCTGTTATTCATGGTTGTCGAATGTTTCACAAAGATTAAAGCAGAATCAATGACCGGACTGGATAATCAGTCCGGAGAGGGACAATACCAGATGAAATTCCAACTTATAATAATAACGGTTTTTAATCCTTATGGACACCCATATGATCATGTATTTAGTCATATGATGGTGTAATTATGAAGACCGAATCAAGGTTGACTTCTATTTTATTTCAGTAAATTTATAGCCTATGCCACGTACAGTTAAGATGTATCGCGGTTTGTTCTTTTCTTTTTCGATAATTGCCCGGAGTCGACTGATATGAGCGTCCACCGTTCGAGGTTCCACAAAAGTCTCATCCCCCCAGACATGATCAAGAAGCTGATCCCTTGTATAAACTCTGCCTGGATGATTACTGAGGAATCGCAATAATCTTAATTCTGTCGGACTAATGTCAATCTTTTTCTTATCTACGGTAACCTCATAAGTTCTGTAATTGATATGGAGACTCTTATATGTGAATGACTCCACTTTTTCTGAATCAGGACGTAATTCTGTCCGTCGTAGAACCGCATGGATTCTGGCGATTAGCTCTTTAACATTGAACGGCTTGGCTATGTAATCGTCTGCCCCCAATTCAAAACCTATAATTCTGTCCACATGATTCGCTTTTGCTGTCAGCATAATAACTGGGAGCACTTCCGTTTCTGGATTTTTCCGAATAAATTTGCACACATCAAACCCCCTGATTCCTGGAAGCATGAGATCCAGAACAATCAGATCAGGTTTTTCGGTTTTAACCAAATCGAGTGCGCTCTCCCCGTCGTAGGCTTTGACGACAGTATATTTTTCTTGCTCAAGATTGTAGGTAATGAGATCGACAATATCTTTTTCGTCATCTACAACCAGGATTTTTTTTTGTTTCATAATTCAGTACCGACAAACCCATAAAATGGAACTTAAAGTTTTTCAAAGCCATATAGTCTTTTTTACAAGTTTTTCAGGTTCTGGCCGTACTCAGCACTAAATCCTCACAAGAACTCACCAACCAAATTCACCATATCGTTGGTCAATTTTTTTAGCGCTTGGACTGCATCCCGTATAACCACTACATCAATATTGTTACAATATTATGTAAATCTGATGAAATGTTAAGAAAATTGAGTAATAATCTCCTTCCTAAATTATAGCGCCTGTCCAGTGTTTAGTAGGATAAAATCATAAAGTCAGGAAACGCAACCATCTTCACCCTCAGTTCTATTATATTTAATGGAACTTTAATTTATCTTTCATTTATATGTAATAATGATTTGTTATAAATTCACTAGACTTTTTATATGGCGGTCTTGGTTTTATCTCGAATAACTTCTAACAATCAAAGAGGAAAACGTCTATGACTGGAGGCATGAGAAATCATGAATGCTGTAGTAGCAGCATGAAATCGTAAAGGGGGGGCGTAAGATGAAAGAGACAAAGAACATATATATATCTGATGATCATCAGGGGTTCTCGATTCCGGAAACCGGGCCCGTCAGGGATTTGTTGAGGCTGCCTGAAAGCGATTACCAAGAAAAGAGAAAAGAGATGTTGACAATAAATAAAGGTATTTTCGATGATCACTTGACCGCAACTTACTGGGGATGACGGGGTAGTAGTTGCTCAGTTTTTCAAGCCATTTTTAAAATCTAATAAATGTCAAAAGATTCAGGAGAGTAAAATATTAATTACCAGCTACTTTCAAAAACTACGGCAGATGCCGCACGTGTAGTACTAGAAATCGAACTATCAAAATTAAGTAGATTATATTTAGATGTAAATCAACCAACTGAGAAAAGAAAAAGTAAATTCACAGAAGAAAGAAAACAATCCCTGCTAGATTGTATGAGTGCCACCTGGGTAACTATTTCAAACGTATATTTACAATCCGGATACGTCTTAACTCCTGAAATTAGGAAAGCCGAAGACCAGATCAAAGACATACGGGTTAAAGTACTGGATGGCAGAGCTTCATTATCTGATTTTAGGATGACTGCGAAACGCTGGGAAAAAGCAGTCATATCCGCCAGGAATATGAACTTTCAAAATACGATCAACTATATAAGTGAGGTCGATGCGGATTAATTAAAGCATCTGACACTTATCGAACCTTCTAAGCCGCGTGGCATAGAAGGATATCCCATAGTAATGGACAGTGACACAGGGTTAAGTAAAATATTCTGGATTCCTTGGGGATTTGATAAGACATTGCTTTCTGACAGGCGACCCCATGCCCTCGAAGCCAGGGCTGTTGTGAAGTCGTTGAAAAATGCCGAAAAGTTTATCATAGTATGCCATGTCGAAGCCTACAACGCTGTCCTTGACATAATATATACATGGTTATCCCCATCACGCCAAGTTACACGAAGTTGCAGGTATTATTTTTTGTTGTGATATTTCTTATATATCAACTTTTCTATTCAGATAGTCAGTATAATCTCTTGTCGTCGGTGAGTATTCTTTTCCCATTAATTTCGAAGAAATCAACAAATCTGCTGTCGATCTATTACATGCAGTGGGAATGTTATAGAGCACTGATATTCTTAAAAGAGCCTTTACGTCCACATCATGTGGATGAGGTTCCATAGGATCCCAGAATAATATAACAACATCAATATTCCCGTCTGCAATCATTGCACCGAGTTGCTGATCTCCACCAAATGGTCCAGATTTTAGTTTGATTATAGAATGTTTTAGAGGATGTTCTTGATCTATCTTTTCCGCTAAAGCCTCTTCTACTAACCTTCCACTTGTTCCTGTGCAGATCAATTGATGGTTTAATAGTATATTCGAGTTCCAATTAACCCACTCCACCAAATCCTTTTTTAAGTTGTCGTGTGCAACTAATGCAATGCGTTTTTTGCTTTCCATGTTGCCTCCATTTTTGAGTGAAGTATACCGCTTTCCAACTTCAGTAAATGCTTAAGTCAGCCATATGGCTCTATGCCGTTTGAAAGGGCAGATATGCCCTGTATTCAGTTTTGTATTAACGAATAATAACAGTTCAAGATTAATCCACAATAAGAGAGGGTGGGCCACTCCTCCCACCCTCTCCTGACTGATTATATAACTATAATTACTTCACGGCATCCTTGAAAGCCTTGCCGGCTGTAAACTTAGGGACCTTTTTTGCCGCTATTTTAAGTACTGCACCAGTCTGTGGATTCCTCCCTTTCCTGGCAGCTCTTTTAGCGACAGAGAATGTTCCGAAGCCGACAAGAGTCACACTTTCTCCCTTCTTCAGGGCCTTCTTGACCATCCCCAGAAAAGCGTCTACGGACTGTACTGCACAAGCCTTACTGCATGTTACTTTTGCAACTTCATTGATGAGCTCTCCCTTGTTCATTCCTCCATCCTCCCTTTCTTTAATATTTGTTTTGATCTGCCGGCAGCGGCAGCGTCAGTCCCCTCTGTGTCAATAACACCTTTTGCAAGGGATTACCATTGCAAACCGGTATTGAATATACTGTTATAGCTAATTATTTATAATTCACAGTTCACATTCGGTAACACTCTCTATATAGATCAGTTATCATTCTGTGTGAGAATTTGTGTGAGAAAAACATTCCAAAATTAGTAAAAACAAACAAACGTCTGCTAAGATATGATAAAAACTATTCGTTATTTATTTCATATATTTATAACAAATTGAGGAGGTTATGAAACTCGAAAATCCCGCTTTCCTAATCCGTGTGCCGCGTCTTCGAGTCACGCCGGGGGCACCAAGAAAATCAAGTAGTTATCCTTATTGATTACCCCCAATACACTGAACTGTAACTAATTTTGTAACTGTTTGCTTGTTCAGATATTTTCCTGACCTGATCATGTTTCTTGTCGCGGCTCCCCCTAACCCTGCAATTTAAAATTTAGTCCACATTATGGTATACTACAATCGCAAATAAATGGATGCAAACTTACAATAATAAGATACATACATTTAATGAAGGGAGTTTTATTGATGAAACCCTCTATTATTATCGTTGATATGCTCAGAGACACTGTAGAAGCTGATACAGAAATTCCCATCTCAAAGTTTGCGAAGGCGCTCTGTCCAAATATCAATCACCTTACAGAATTTGCCCGAGCCAGTTCCATACCAGTCATCTTTTCAACAGACAGTTTTTTGCATGGTGATTTTATTTTCCGGGGAAAGATGAAAGAGCGGTCAATCAGAGGAACTAGGGATGCAGAGGTGACCGACTTGCTCATTCAAGCACCTACTGATATTTATAGCCCTAAGCGGAGATTCAGCGCTTTCTATAAGACGGACATGGATCAGATCTTGAGATTATATAAGGTAGATACGGTTGCAATCTGTGGCATTAGCACTCACTGGTGTGTTCTTGCCACTGTCTTCGATGCTCTGTCTAATGATTTTCAAGCTTATATGATCGAAGACTGCTGTGCTGCCTTCACAAAAGAAATTCATGAAGATACAGTGAACCTCTATCGTAATAACCCACTTTTTCCTCTTTTAAAAATTATCACGTCGGACGAATTTATAAAAGAATTGAAATAGTTTACTTCAGCTGACATATTATATTATTTGACTATATGATCTTGTGGTAAGGGTGTTCAATAACCTCGACAAGCCTAAAATTCGCGATCTTGTATTCCATCTCTTGACTTTGCAGAAATAAATAATTACAGAGAGCAATCAATAGAAAAAAGAATTGACATGAAGCATAATCCTATCATTAGCGAACAATCAAACCAGATCATTTCTAATATTTATAGGATTAGTACGTTATTGACAGAACCTTCTTTAGTAGAAAAGGTTTTGACCTCAATCATGGAGACCGTTAAGTATGACCTTGGTTTCGACAGATCTACCATATTTCTGATTAACAAAGAAAAAATGTTACTTGAATGTAAATTTATTAGTGGCTTTACTGCAGAGCAGGAAAATATAGCGAGATCAAAACCGTTCAAATTGCAATTGCATGATTGTATAGAAACCAAGGTTGCCTTGCGGGGGAAATCAATTCTAGTCGTCGATTTCTTTTCAGATCCGGCTGTTACTAAAGTGGATAAAATAGTGACTGCAAATTTGGATAGGGGTTGTACACTATATGTTCCGCTAAAGGTTAAAGGCGAAATAATAGGAATATTGGGCGTAGATAAAAAGCGAGGTGAAACTGTCATTACTGAACAAGAGATTGAATCATTGTCCATTTTTGCGAATTTCGCCAGTATCGTTATAGAGAATTCAAGGCTTTACGAGGCTTTATTAAAAGAAAAGAATTTTTCAGAAAATATTTTGAGCAGTTCCATCAATGGGATATTGACTGCCGACATCCGAGGTTGGATTACTTCCATGAACCCAGCTGCTGAAGAAATTCTGGGTATAAAAAAAGAACAGGTTCATAATAGTTCCCTACGAGAGCTATTCAGCTCAATTCCAGAAATTGAAGAAATGCTGAACAGGACTCTTGTGGAGCGTGAACGCATTAAAGGATATGAAAGTACCTTCAAAAAATGTGATGGCAAGAATGTAATCTTGAATATAAGTTCATCCCCCATTATAGACGATGACGGCAATCTTATCGGGACGCTATTGCTCATTCAAGATATTACAAGTGAGAGAGAGCGGGATGAATATTTGCAGAGAATGAGTCGATTGATCTCACTGGGAGAATTGGCCGCTGGTGTTGCCCATGAGATCAGGAACCCTCTCACTGGAATTGGAGTTGTTCTGGATATACTAAGGAATCGTCAACGGCTGTCAAAATCAGACAAAAATCTCCTTGATGAAGCTACGCTGGAAATAGAGCGCTTGGAGAAGATAGTTTCTGATCTTTTAGATTTTGCTCGGCCAAAAGCATTTAATTTTGAAATTGTCAATATCAACGACATAATTAAAAGCATTCATTTTCTAATCAGCGAGCAATGCAATAATCAGAATATAAAGTTGATCACGCGTCATAAACGCGGCTTGCCAAAATCATTGATGGATCAGGAAAAAATTCGTCAGGGATTATTGAATATTGTAATTAATGCCATTCAGGCTATGCCACGGGGAGGAAATCTGAATATAGAAACTGCTTGTCACATCCTTATAGACAATGGAAATGAAGAAAAGCAATTGATAATCACAATCAGCGACACAGGATCAGGTATTCCCGATCTTGTCAGGGATCGCATCTTCGATCCATTTTTTACAACCCACACCGATGGTACGGGTCTTGGCCTTTCGATTACTTACAGTATTATCAAGGAGCATAAGGGTACGATCAAGTTCGAATCAGAAGAAGGAAAGGGCACAAAATTTATCGTTTCGTTGCCTATAGTGTCCGGGTAAAGCTCACCACTTGAGAGGTTTATAACGTGAATAGTATTTTAATCATTGATGATCAGAAATTGATTAGAAATTCTCTTAAAGTGGCCTTGGAAAAAGAACAATATGAAGTGCATTTAGCCGAAACTGGGGCAAAAGGTCTTGATATCGTACACAAGAACAATATCGATCTCGTTCTGCTTGATATCAGACTTCCCGACACAAATGGCATCGATGTCCTAAAGAGAATCAAGGAGATTGACAACGATATCATCATCATTATGATGACAGGATATGGTACTGTAGAAAATGCTGTTTTGGCAATGAAGCTCGGTGCCATCGATTATATCAATAAGCCCTTCAAAACAAAAACCATTTCCACAATTATTAAACTGGCCCTGGAAACGCAGAAGCTCAAGAGAGAGGTGTGGGAGTTTAGAGATAAGAATAGGACTCTCTATGGGGCGGATAAGATCATTGGCAAAAGCAGAGCAATTCGACAGACCTTAGAAATGGTAAAAAAGATATCTAAGATCGACTCCTCTACTGTGTTAATTGAAGGTGAGAGTGGTACGGGAAAAGAACTTGTAGCAAAGGCAATTCATTACAACAGTTCTCGGTGTAGTGGCTCTTTTGTGGAAATCAACTGTTCTGCCATTCCCTACGAGTTATTGGAGAGTGAATTATTTGGATACGAGCAGGGTGCTTTTACTGACGCAAAGAAGACTAAAAAAGGACTCTTGGAAATTGCAAGCGGCGGAACACTTTTTTTGGATGAGATCGGTGATATGAATCTGGGCATTCAATCGAAAATCCTCAATGTTTTGCAGGAGAGAAAATTCCGACGGTTGGGCGGTGATAAGTTAATTGAGGCAGATGTGAGAATTATTGCTGCCTCGAATCATAATCTCCGTGAAGAGGTGAAGAAGAAGCAATTTCGAGAAGACCTCTTCTATCGGTTGAATGTAATCAGTATTTATCTGCCACCATTACGAGACCGAAAGGAAGATATCATACCTCTTTCAAAATACTTCATAAAAGAATTCAATCAGCAATTTAACAAGATGGTAAATGGTATTTCCCAAGATGCTATAGATCTTCTAGAACAGTATTTCTGGCCCGGCAATGTGCGAGAACTGCGGAACACAATCGAACGTATTATGATTATCGAAGACCCGGAGATTATTTTAACTAGGCATCTACCGATAGAGGTCATGGGTAAGGAGAGTAATCTCTCGATTGATAGTGTATTTGATGAGAAGCAAATTCTTCACATACCCGGCAAAGGTATGGATCTTAAGTCTTTTACAAATTCAGTTCAGACAAAGATTATAAAAAAAGCTCTGCAAATGACAAATGGGAGTAAATCAAGGGCAGCAAAACTCCTCAATGTGGATCGTTTTTCTCTGCGGTATTTGATGAAGAAACTTCAAATTTCATAATTTACTAAACCCACCTAGCGTGTGAAATAATTACACAAGATGATAAATTATTTCACATTGTATGATAGGCCTCTAATTTACCTTGTTTTCTTATTATTTATTCCTCTCCTAATCATCAATGTGGAAATTTCACACTTTCTAAAACATATTCATGCACTCAAACTATTCTGTGTATCTGTTTAAATACTGACATTTAGTATTAATTCCAAGCTGTTACCATAATAGAATCGGTCTGGCATCTTTTGTGCACAATCAGCATTCATTTAACATCAACTCTATTCATTTTAATCCTGAGGCATTTTTTCAACAAGAGGTACAAATGGAAAATAAAAGGAATAGGGAACTCAAAAGAGAGGAGGCTCTATGGCGGAGAAAATTGCTATTTTAGGTATTGGTATGACGAAGATTGATGGGGCGATGAGAGATACGAAGCTAGATGATCTCGTTTTCGATGCGGCATCTAAAGCACTCAAGGATGCATCCCTTACCCGGAAGGATATGGATGGCATTGTTATTGCCGCATGTGACGAACTTGATGGCCGTTCCATATCGAGTATGCTTGAGGCTGCTCCCTCAGGTTCTTATCTGAAGGATGAGATAAAGGTGACTGATGATGGGGCTTATGCTGTTATATTGGCATCTCTTAGGATTCTTTCGGAACACTTCAATTTATCTTTGGTTGTAAGCTGGTGCAAGATGTCAGAGGCACCGGTTTCGGACGTTATGCGTATGCGGTGGGATCCCTTCTATCACAGAGGATTTGGTTTGAATCATACTGCTACAGCAGGTCTAATGGCGGGTGCTTATTTACATAAATATAAGGTTTCAGAAGATATCTCTGCGAGGGTGGTAGTAAAAAACAGGCAAAACGGGTCTCGAAATAAAAATGCCCATCTCCAGAAGCCGGTGACCTTGGATGAGGTGAAAGCGTCGCCCATAGTGAGCTGGCCTTTAAAAATGCTCGAATTTGCTCCTGAGTCTGATGGCGCTGTTGCGGTAGTCTTAGCCTCCGAAAGAAAGGCAAAGGAGCTAGGACGTCAACCTATTTGGGTGACCGGTTTTGGTTGGGCTGTCGATTCTTATTATTTGGGAGATAGGGTTCTCTATGATTCACCCTCATTGAGAATAGCTGCTGATAAAGCATACAAGATGGCAGAGATTAACAAACCCCTTAAAGAAATCGATGTCGCAGAGATTTCCGATTTCTCTTCCTATCATGAACTCATTGCTTATGAAGGTTTGGGATTTTGTGGTCCTGGCAAAGCTGCAGATTTGATTAGAAAGGGGGTGACGGAAAACAAAGGCGACCTTCCCGTCAATCCGTCAGGAGGCCTCCTTTCATCCAATCCGTATACGGCAGCTGGACTGTTCAGAGTGGCTGAGGCTTACCTACAACTTGTGGGAAGAGCAGATGGTCATCAGATTCCTGGCGTTAAAAAGGCATTGGCACAAGCAAGTACAGGTTTCTGCGCACAGGGTAATGCCGTTTTTGTTCTAAGTAAATGACTTCGATGGAGGATGATTCTATGAAAAGAAATGCAGCGATTATTGGTGTTGGTGAAACACCTTTTACATCTCGTCAGGATTATACAAACCCTGAACTGTCTCAACAAGCAGCCCTGAAAGCATTGGAAATGGCAGGGATGACTATGGATGAGATAGAAGCAGTTGTTTATTCTATGGCCCCGGCGGAGTTCTTAGGTGTACTTGACCCCGATAAATGGGCCGTCGGCGCCGTCGGCGGTCTGAATAAGCCCTTTATGCGAGTTCATACAGGTGGTGCTACAGGTGGGTCAGCGGCACAGGCAGGATACTATCATGTAGCATCGGGTATATTTGATTCGGTTCTGGTCGTCGGTGCTGATAAAGTGAGAGAGTGCAAGGATTCTCAACAGGTTCTAAATACAATCTGGGACCCCATGTACGAAAGACAATTCGGTCTCACCACTATTACCATGGCGGCATATCAGGCTGTGCGCCGCATGTATAAATACGGGACAACAGAGGAACAGATGGCGCGTGTTGCAGTTCGCAACTGGGCAAACGCTATGAACAATCCTTCTGCACATCTGAAAGGAAAAATTACAGTTGAGGACGTAATAACATCCCCTTATTACAGTTGGCCCATTAAGCGACTAGATACATGTCCGAGTTCTGCGGGCGGTGCGGCCATAGTGATAGTTTCTGAAAAGAAGGCTAAAAAGTTGTGCACAAGACCGGCATGGATCAAAGGGTGTCACGAAATAGCCAATACAGTTTTTATGGGTGATCAAATGGGTGGTGCAGCAGATATGGACTATGCGGATTGGGATGAGTTGGCTATGGCAGCAAAAGTAGCATACCGCCAGGCTGGGATTGTGGATCCTCTAAAAGAAATACAAGTAGCTGATGTTTATGCACCCTTCACGGTCACTGAGCTGGCCATCGTGGAAGCTCTTGGTTTCTGCAGAAAAGGAGAGTCTGAAAAGCTCAATGAGAGCAATTTCTTCGATATGGACGGAGAAGTTGCAGTGAGCCCGTCTGGTGGTTCATTATGCAACAATCCCATTGCTGTAACGGCTCTTTGTCGCGTCTGTGATGCTGCGCTGCAGGTCTTGGGTAAAGCGCCCCCCAAAATGCAGGTCAAGAATGTTAAAAATGCTGTAGCTACGGGCATTGGCGGTTCATTTCAATTCCACACTATTATGGTTGTTGGCTCAGATCACAATTAATATGAAGGAGGTTTTACAAAATGAAGAAGCATGAAGAAGCAATGACACTCAAGGGTGGTTGGAGCGTAGAGTACAATTACGCTGTAGGGCCAACGGGTAGCAAATTTTTTACTGCCTTAAAGGACGAAGCAAAAATAATCGCTCCCAAATGCCCCAAATGTAATCTTGTAATGTTGCCACCCAGATCCTTCTGTGAACGTTGCTTTGTTCCAGCTGACGAATGGGTAGAAGTTGGTAAAGAGGGAACCATCCAGGCCTTTACAATTGTCCCTTATTTTTTCGAATCATTGCCTGATCCACCTTATGCCACTGCATTGGTCATGCTTGATGGAGCCAATACGGCGATGGCTAATTTCGTCAAGAACGTGGATCTTTCCAATCTAAAAGAGGCAGCAAAAAAGCTGGCCATCGGTAAACGTGTCAAGGTGGTATTCGAAAAAAAGAGAGAAGGAACCATCAATGACTTTCACTATGAGCTCATCTAATTTCGCATAGATGTTTCGATTCTCACTTTCTCTTTCTCTAGGAGCGGGTGAGATAATGTTTATTATATTCTAAGATAGGAGGCATTTGCGCCATGGAAATGGAAAAGGTTCTACTTATAAAAAAAGACGGAATGGCAACAATCCTCCTCAATCGCCCTGAGGCTTTTAATTCTCTTGACTTTGATACAGTGAAACAGATGGAAGATGCGGCTGTGAACATCGAGGAGGATCAGGGGATAAAAGTAGTACTAGTGAGAGGAAAAGGAAAAAGTTTCTGCACAGGTGCAGATTTAAAATATTTCCGGAGTATTGTTACTGATAAGAATAAAATGGCACGCTTCATTAACCAGATTAACCGGGCCTTTAACAGTTTGGAGAATTTACGGGTGCCAGTAATTGCAGTCGTCCAGGGACATTGTTTAGCTGGCGGATGTGAATTGCTTATTTCCTGTGATCTGGCTCTTGCCAGTACCGACGCGATTATCGGGGATCAACATGCCAATTTCGGTCTGATTCCAGGTGCGGGAGGAACACAACGCCTACCTAGGATGATTGGTATACAGCATGCGAAGGAGTTACTTTATACGGGGAAATGGCTTTCCGGAATTGAGGCGGAAAAATATGGTTTAATTCTAAAGGCTGTCGAACCAACGGACTTGGATAATGAGACGGAAAAAATAGCGAGGAGCATTGTGGAGAAAAGCTCTTTGGGCGTCAGCTACATGAAGAAACTAGTTAATCGGGGAATGCAGATCGATTTGCATAGTGCTGTGGAATTAGAGGTTGCTATGTTCCTTAACTATTATCATTCTGAAGATGTTCAGGAAGGATTGTTAGCATTTCAGGAGAAGCGCAAACCAAAATTCAAATGACAAAAGTATGTGAATTAAATTGAGAGGTGAAAATATGTATGAATCTAAAGATAACTACTTTTTCAATGATGATCATCTGGCATTCAGAGACTCAGTGAGGAGATTTGTGCAGAAGGAAGTTGCTCCAATGGCAGATAAATGGGAGGAGCAGGGTTGCTACGACAAACCCATTTTCAAGCGCATGGGGGATCTGGGACTTCTGGGGATCAAATATCCAGTCAAGTACTGCGGTCAGGAAGCTGACACCCGCATGAATCTTGTATGGATGGAAGAGATGTGTCGATGCAAGGCATTAGGTTTTGTTATGAGCCTCTTCGTACACACCGACATGGCCAGCCCGTCGCTGAATAACGTAGGAACAGAAGAACAAAAGAAAAAATATTTAAAGGGTGTCTGTACAGGTGAGAAACTGATGGCAGTGGCAATGACAGAACCGAATCATGGTTCGGATGTGGCATCGATTAAAACTCGCGCAGTTTTAGAGGGGGACTATTATCGAGTGAATGGGACAAAAACATTTATAACAAATGGAACACAAGCTGATTTTATCAATGTTATTGTCCGTACTGGTGGACCAGGAGTGAAAGGAATAAGCCTTTTACTTGTCGATACGAACTTATCAGGATTTTCGGTGTCAAAAAAATTCGAGAAGACCGGCCTTCTTTCTTCAGATACGACAGAGCTAGTCTTTGAAGACGTAAAGGTACCAAGAGAAAATCTCTTGGGGAAAGAAAACCAAGGTTTTTATGCCCTTATGACAGGTTTGGAGAGTGAAAGATTGAGTCTTGCTGTTCTCGCTTATATGGGAGCAGCTATGGCACTGGACGAATCACTTAAGTATGCAAGGGAGCGAATTCAGTTTGATCGACCAATCGGTAATTTTCAGGCCATAGCACACCAACTTGCTGATATGGCTACTGATGTAGAAGCATCAAAACGACTTGTTTATCATGCTGCCCAACTTTACGACAGTGGTGTCAAATGTGCAACAGAGGTGTCCATGGCAAAGGTTTTCGCCGCTGAAGCTGCCTGTCGTGTTGTAGCCAATGCAGTTCAAATACATGGAGGTTATGGCTATATTCGTGAATATCTCGTTGATCGTCTATATAGGGATGTAAGGCTATTCAATATAGGTGGTGGGACACGCGAGATTATGCGTGATATTATTGCCAAGGAAATGGGATTCCGGTCACGATGATGTCTGAGATTGACTGAAGCATTCGAATTTTTGCAAGAGACTTTTCTCTTCGTATATTTTGCAGAATCGGGACCGACGATTAAATGGGGACTTAGAAAAAAGGAGGGGAAAGATGAGTGAGAGAAATAAAGAAATGAAGAACAAAATAATGTCACCTTCAAAAGCAGTAAAAGAATATATCAAAGACGGACACATTATTGCGAGTGGTGGTTTTACGATAACAAGAAAAAGTTATGCCATTTATTATGAAATGCTCAGGCAGGGTATCAAGGGGATAAAGCTCTGCCATGTGACTCCGGGTGGTCCAGACGAATTGTTGGCAGCAGGGGGTTGTTTGGCCGGTATAACAGGATGCTATGTCGGTGACGAATTGGTTCAGGTCATACATCCATATTGTTCAAGACAGATCAAGCAGAATAATATATGGCATGAAGACTACAGTCATTATTCCATGATTCTGAGATTTAAGGCGGCAGCGATGGGTGTACCGTTTCTGCCAACCCACTCTCAGATAGGATCAGATCTCGTAAACCCTGATTATGATGTGGAAAAAAAGGTTGGACTGAGAGAAAACGATAGCAGGTTTCCCCTAAAAAAATTCGCTGTGATTAAAGACCCTTTCTGGCCCGAGCATCAGAAAGTCTGCTTGCTGCCAGCATTGGCTCCAGATGTAACAGTCATCCACGCCCAGATTGCTGGGGAAAAGGGTACTGCAAGAATTATGGGTCCATTGGGTGGAGATGTCGAAGAGGCGTATGCTGCAAAGAAGGTAATTTTGACATGTGATCAGGTAGTTTCTGAAGATTATATGTCCAGAGACCCCAATTCTAATCAGATTCCTCATCACATTGTAGATGCCATTGTTCCATTACCATACGCATGTCATCCAGTAAGTTCCTATATGAATTATGATTATGACGCTACATTTCTACGAGAATTCCACACGGCTATGGGTGATGATTCGAAGAGAGATAAGTGGTTGGAAGAGTGGGTCTACAAAATCAAGGATCATTGGCATTATATGGAGAAACTGGGTAGCGAAAGATTATCCAAATTAAGGGCTAATCCAGCTTTTGCCTATAATCCTGAAAATGATCGATCCGCTTACATGAACAAGTAGCGCTTCATAGCAAAAAGGAGGACGATAACATGACTGAGCAATATTATTCTGTACCAGAAATGGTTGCTGTTGAAACGTCTAAATTTGTAAAGGACGGGATGGTTATTTTTGTTGGTATTGGCCTTGGACTTCTGACGGCTAGTCTGGCTGTAAAAACTCATGCTCCGAATGCCACTATTCTAATGGAAGGTGGAACAGTCGATTCGCGTTTTGCACATTTACCTTTTTCCGTCTGCGAACCAAGATCCGCTTACGGCTGCACAGTTACGACAGGTCTTTTTGATATACTGGGGTACAATGCGGGGGGATCTCGTGCCGATTTAGCAATTCTTGGTGCTGCACAGGTTGATCAGTATGGCAACTTAAATTCCACTATGGGTTCCCGTGAGTCCGGTGAGCCTTTTGACGTTCTTCACCCCGGATGGCGAGCAACTGGCAGTGGTGGTGCCAATGATTCTGCGTCAGGTCTCGCTTTTGTTGTCAATATTGTTCATCAGAACAGGCGATTTCCAAAGGTAGTAGATTACCTCACTAGTCCCGGATGGATGGTTAAAGAATTCGAGGATGGGAAAGTAAAATGGGTGCCTAGGAAAGAAGCAGGACTTATACGAGGTGGCCCTGAAGCTATTATTACAACTCAATGTGTGATGAAGTTTGATGAAAAGACTAAAGTTGCCTATCTCGCAGAATACTTTCCTGGTACTTCTCCAGTTGAAATCAAAAAAACCATTGGTTGGGATATAGATATTTCGAGGGCAGTGCCGACTGAGCCACCATCAAGAGAGGTTATCAATATTCTGAGAAATGAAGTTGATCCGGATAAGGTTCTTCTTGGTGGTTTAAAGAAATGAAATTTTAGAATCAATAAAGTGTTCAAACACGTTACTGCTAAATTTTGACTCAGAGTATTATATTGAAAATTTAACAAATTAATCTCGACTTAATAGGCTAAGGTAACGAATCTGATAGCTTAAGACTAATTGAATCTCGAGAATGTTGAGATCATCCTCTCTCCAATGCAGTAGTGGGTGGAATTTGATAGTGAGGGTGGGAAAATAACATATAAATTTTCAAGATAAAATGTGGAGAGCCTTATGAGTATTGATAATACTGGCTGGAAGACCATGAAATGGGAGATAATCAAAAAGCGGTTGGGATATAACGATGAAGAAATGAAAAGATTTCGGGAAAATCCCCGGAACGAGGATATCCTGTCCAAAGTACCTGTGATAGTGAATAAGACATTTGTTGTAGAAGTGGTGGGCTCGAGAGGATGTAACAGTCAACATAAAATTGGTGATAAATTCCATTTTGACAGTGCGGGTAACCTTTTAACCAAACTATGCCCATCAAGAATCTGCATTTATGCTTTGAACGCCATTGTGCCTCAGATTTTCGCGGCAAAAGAATTTCTATATGCCGGAATTGATCCAAACGAGATAAGGTTCAAGCGGGCGGGATGTTTTGACGTTGGCATAGAGTGTGAAGGATGGGGACGCGTTGTGATGGAAATAAGAGTGGAAGATCGCGAGAAAGAGTAATAAGCACTTCTTCTACTCTTATTAGCAGCTGGTAGAATTCTTTCTAGCTCTTTTATTTAATCATTTGCTCAGCGGGGTTAATAGGAGAATAAATGAAAATTAATTTTTCATGGACAAACATGAAAATTGTTCAGTCGAAAATTAATAAATCTCCCTTCTACAGGACTATATCTATGAAGGTGGAAATGGCAAACAAAAAAGGGTCCATAGTAAGAATAAAATCAGGTTATAAGCATAAGAATTTGTGGGGGACTGTTCACGGTGGTACCATAGCATCGCTCGTTGATTCTACATGTGGATTATCGGTATTTCCCTATTTAAAGGATGGAGAAACTATGGTTACTATCTCACTATATATGGACTATATTGCTCCAGTAATAGAAGGGGATATACTTGGCCAAGGACGAATCATACATCGTGGTAGGCGATTGGTCAGGGCGGAGGCGATTATCAGGGATCAGACAGAAAGAATTGTTGCCAAGGGTTATGCATCATTCATGATATTGGAAAATAATACGAAATTACCAGGAGACTCATAGGGTTCATACTAAATGGAAACTCTTGATCCAAGCCAAATAATATCCCAGAAAGAAGATTGTAAACACTGATTTCAGTTTCGATCATATTGAACCTAAATTACTAGTTTGCTCTAATGAACCATTAAGCCAACCACCTGGATAACTCCGAACACAGAAGCGGTTGTTTTATCTCTAAATCACGAAAGGCATTATTTCAATAGAGGATATCAAAGATGCAATATCCGAAGTGCCATTTTCGGAATCCAGAAGAGTCCAAATTCTGCCTTGAGTTGGTTAAGTTTATGAAGAAAGTGCAATCGGGGAACTTTTCAGACATACAGGAAATTGAAAACTTAAATTAGAAAGGAGAAATATTATGAGCGAATCAACCGTCTTGGAAAAAGCATTCCGCATTATCATGAAACGTATGGTAGAAACCGGGCAGGCACCTTTTTACACTGAACTTGCCACTGAACTCGGACTTCCGGTTGAAGAAGGCAGGAAGGTCCTGCACGAACTCTTTACCTCAGGAATCGCCGGATGGCTGTACCCACAAACCGACCATATCGTCTCCTTCGCACCATTTAACAATCTACCGACGCAATACCGGATCACAATCGACGGTCAGCAAAAATGGTTCGGCCAATGAGCATTTGAATCGCTGGCGGTCTGCTGGCTATTCCCTGGCAAGACAGTGACAGTGGATTTCCCCTGTCTGGATTGTGGTGAACCTCTCCGGGTGGTCATCCGGGACGGTACGGTTCTGAATGACGAAGCCTTAAGATACAAAGCCTATGTGTCTGTACCATTCTGGAAATGGTTTGAAAACCTGGGTTATGCTTGAAGCACCATGAATCTCTTCCGGTCGGAAGAGCATATTCGTAACTGGAAGTCCTTTGTCGCAGGCACCGACGAGGGCATCCTGTCAATGCCCGATTTGCTCAAGATGTTCTCCGGGCCTTATTTCAAACGGAGAATGGATGAGGACTATGTTTCCCACATGCATGAATATGTCCGTGGGATGATTGAAGCCATGAAAGAAATCGGTAAAACCGGTCCATTCTGGAAAAAGCCGAAAAAGTAATTAGGCCAAGAACCTATATGGATGGATTCGTCCGCATTTGCGCTTTAAGAAAGAAGTATTGACTTATTGTCATCTTTACGCTTGTTGTCAAGACAACTTCGTTCAAGGGTAACTCAGAATAGCCAGGTCTGTCATTCTATATTGAGACTACGGGTCTAAATTCTGTCTACCAACAAACATATCAGATGGCTGTGGAATGATAGATGTGTAAATTACAATACTCGCTTAATACTCCGTTTTTCGTGTGATAAATTTGTGATAGTACTTTATAGAAAAGACGGGAATAGACAGAACTAGGTGGAATCTATAGAAAAGATCTTTATCACAATTTTTTGTCGCTCTTTCAGCTAATTAACGGGAAACCGGACACATTTTCAAGGAGTTAAAATTTTTGTTCTTTCGCTTTCCTAATCCGTGTGCCGCGTGTTCGAGTCACGCCGGGGGCACCAAGAATATCAATAAGTTAATTGTCTTTATCAAATTCCTTTTGCACTTATTTCTACCCTATTTCTACCCATTATTCATAATATCAGTTATCTTGCAGAGACAACTTACGCTAAAGGGATGATCTGGACCGTTTGGTGGGATCTTGTGTTTCTCTAAAACGGCAGTTACACTTACATGTCTTACCAAAAGAAAGAATGTTTGGTTAACGATTACTGATGTAAAGGATGTATCATGAGATAATCCAGCCCCAAAAGTTAGCTTCCGTGCAATTTAATTGTGTGATAAGAAAATGTACATGGACTGTAGAGAGGATTGCATTATTTTTATGTTGAAGAGTGCAACACTCTAAACCACCAGGAATGCGTCGTTACGTCATTGCTAAAAAATAGTCCTATTTTGCGGAGGTCTTATGAAAAAGATTGACACCAGCAAATCCAGCCCACCCATGCCCGGGAAAAAAGAATGTGGCACTTGTCTGTATGTGGACCGGGCGTCGGAAGGCCCGGAGAACTGCCTGCGGTTTGCAAGGTTCGTGGACCACACCCTCAATGAAACGTCGAGGAACTGCGATTACTGGACACCGGCCGAGGCCGCAAGGCCGTGAGGTCCTACCTATGGCTCAATGTAATTGTTGACTACACCTATAAACAAAACATAAGATCATCGATAAATATTTGATGATAACGGATTGAATTATTGAATCAGATGGCTGCCGTTTTTGAGGCGGTATTTTTCCGATTTCACTATTAGTATCGCCTACTCTTTCTATAATAATTTCCCTTATTAGAATAATATCTATACAAATGAGCTTGTGACTGCACCCAGCTTTCCTTTCACTTCATTTACAGCACCATTCTTTATGGCAATCATCATTCGCATTTTTGAAATCTGCCCTAATGTTTTTCGAAGCCATAAATCAGAATATATCTGATTGTGAATCGCTATATTTTTCTATTTATTAAGTATATTGTAATTGCGGATTGAGGGTAATCACTTTGTACCATTATACAAAGAAAGGAGATCAGCTATGTACAAGAGAACAATGATGGGTATTTTGGTATGCTTGATATTAGGGCTGTCTATTCTTTCCATAGCGCTGGCAGCTGAAACGGTGACAATAACAGGCGAGGTCGTCGATACATACTGCTATGGTCTCATGGGAGCCAAAGGCGAGAGCCATCGTGCGTGCGGAATTTCATGCGCAAAGGCGGGTATCCCCATGGGGCTTCTCCAGGATGGCACGGACAAACTTTATATTCTACTGCCAAAAAAGGACAACAGTCCACTGCCACCCGCAGTGATGGACAAGATGGGGCGGAAAGCAACGATCACTGGCAAGATCTACACGGTGGGAGGAAGCCAGTTCCTGACGGTCGAAGACATCAAGTAAGCCCATGATAGAGTTGCTATTCCCCGGATTAAGCCACCTGCAGAACATCCATCCCCTGGCAGTCCATTTCCCGATTGCCTTTCTGGTGGGTTCTGCGTTTTTCTACCTTCTTGCGCTTCTGATTCGGAAGGAGAATTTTGCGAACACGGGTCTGTCTCTCCTTATTGCGGGGACCATTGCTGCTGCGGCTACGGTGGGAACAGGTCTCTATGCTGAACCGGGTGTCATGGTTTCCCACTCTGTTAGGCAGTTGTTGTTGACACCCCACAAGTACTGTATGATTGCAACTCTTGCTGTAAGTGCTGTTCTTGCTTTGTGGGCAATAGCTGCGAGACCGTTTCCAAGAAAGAACCGGGCGATCTTTATTCTAATGTTTCTCTTTCTTTTAGGCCTCATGGCAGTCGGTGCTGATTACGGCGCCCGGATGGTTTATGATTATAATGCTGGTGGAAGTGCCTGTTCTCAACCGATTGACTTCATGAAATAAAGCGCAAGGGGGCTTATTCATCTCTTAAGGTCATCAACCTATGTTGACAAGGCGTTTTGAGTTGTCAGTCACCTGTGAAGCGCCACTAAGAACATCAAGGCAGGGGTTATCAACTCTGCCTTGATTGCTGATAGGATAATTGAAATGCTCATCGCAATTTATGGATCGGGCTGTCGCGGAGATTGATGACAAGCGGCGTCTGACTTTTGTTAATCTTTATTTTGGCCTGCGGAGGCAATATTTTTGTGCTCCTTCTCGCATAACCTGATTATTATTTTTCGAATGAGTATATCTGAAGGAGGTTCGATTAGGTTTCGAAATGTGCGTGAGAAGTTTCTAGTAAAACTCTCGGTATAGGAAAAGTCAACCTGATTGAGTTCCAGAGCTCTCTGAGAAAGATCAAAAGACTTTTTCTCTTTCAGAACTTCCCAAAAAGTTCTTCCTCCGGAATTTAAGGCAGAAACCGTCAGACCTAAATAAGAAGGTATAAGCGGAAGGGAAGAAAATATAACACTGCCGCTTAATGTTGCTGTATCTTTGATGCTTTGATCAGCCTTTTTGGCTGCTGATTTTTCGCGGGCCTCCTCCAAAGTAAGTTCAATTTCTATTTCCTGATTATCATCTTTAATATATTTACCATATTCCATTGCAATTTCTTGCAGAATCGGTAGAGATTTCTGGATGTCTTCCACAAGACTACCAACATAATAATGACGCGGTAAAGCAAATTCCCCCTGATCGCGTTGTGCTTTTGCAGCCCTAAAAAAGTTGGATTGGTCTCCATACAAACGGAGCTTTATGTGATAAAATACATGACTGTGCAGGACAATCGTATCGTCCTTATATGTCTCAAAATCAGCCAGCAGCTCAATGCCTTTGCAGAATTTGAAGTTAGTTTCGAGGTTACAGAGAGGTATCCCGCGTTGAACCGGCAGGTATAGCTGTGGGTAAGCAGTACGAAAGAGTTTTTCCAGCACCGAAATGTCAAATTCCTTCAGTTCTTGATTCTGAGCTTTCTCCTTTAACAAATATTCAGCCAATGTTCCCTGCCCATTTGGGAAAAATTGCAAATGGTAACTTCCGGGTTTCACCAAACCGGTTTCTTTATAAACTTTAGCAACCTGAGTGCGAGATTTTGCTGCACAGCTAATCATTAAGCATAGTAGCAAAATCAAAATTAGGATCTGCCTTATTCTCATATTAAACTCTTCGAAAATATCGGCACTCTTTTTAAAACTTGGCCCAAACGAGTATCATCATTACTATAACGTTTAAAAATAGAGTTCTGGATTTTTAATTATTACCAGTTGAAATGTTGTCAGGAAATTGTCTCTCACACCCACAACACAGACATGCACACTTGGGTGAAGAACAAGATTGATACTGCGATTACAGTCCAACAAATCTGATTGATCCACATGTCATATTTCAGAAGATTCTTATCCCAATCAGTTCTTGTAATGATATATTGAAATCGCCTGATCGGTCCCATGAATGACGCGGGAGATTTTGGTTCGCTTATCTGATGTGAGATTTGGATGCCCGAGTTTGTCTGTTTTTGATATGCCTTATTTGTGTTCATTTTAAATAGATCCTGTTAAAGATGATACTTCTTGCCGGTTACGATTACCCATGGTGTAATAAATTTCCTACAATATTCATAAGCCTCTTGATGGCTGATGTCGACTGAGTAGAAAGACTCGCTTTTGAAAGATCTGGATAGAAAGTTATATTGAACAGTAAATCGGCGATTGTGGAATTTACGTTTTCCTCAGGGAATACATGAAAGGATACTTTGATCCTCTTTACTTCATCTGCATCAAGGGTCTCATTAATTCCTTTGCGGAACTTTTGAATAATTCTTCTAATCGATTTTTCATTGAGGGAGGCCATCTGTGTAAAGATTGTACCCGTGACCTTATTATGTTCATACCACCCTCTTATATCTGTGTCTCTTGAACAGGAAGCGAGAATAGGTTTTATTTTCTCACATACGTAACTGCTGTGATGCTTTGCATGCAGTCCTGAAATGTCAATGAGCATAAGAAGAAAAGGTATTTTGGACCGTTCCGTTCTTTTCCGCTCAATTCGGAGCATATGGTGAAAATGGGGCGCGCTGTAAAAGGTACTGTCTACTTCAATTGTCTGCTCCGCATCAGCATTTGATGGTTTCAGGAAAAACTTTGTCAGCTTTTCGTCATTTAATCTTTGTACCTTCATAGCCGCTTCACCCTTTGTCGATATCCAGAAGAATCTTCATCGCATCTTGATAGAAAATGTTAATAGCAAATCCTGTACCAAAGAGAGGGGGATCGGACAATGCCTGCCTAAACCATTTAATTTATGAGATATAATGCCTTTTTTAGTTTAAGAAGAAAAAAGAGTATGTTTGAGATTGTCAAGACAATGGCATCATTAGATTGTTCTATGACGCAACCTAAGGGAAGAAATCGGGATAGTTTTTAGCGTATTTTTTTGCTAACCTATTGCTAACATCAATCAAGTTTTTCAGCAATTTTTTATGATACAAAAATTTCAAGCATCAAGTGTAAGCTGCTTGTATATGGAAAAAATATCTGCAAGGAATTTATGTAGAGATGGGGATACACGGATTGTTATCTTTTACGAGTCTGATAGTTTGTCCATTTGCTCAATTTTCGAATAAGCTGTTTGTAAAGAGCATGTTCAGTGAGAAATTCATTTATCAGATTGATGAAGACTAGTCTTTTAAGGTCTCTTTTACTTCTTTTCTTCTTGTCATTGCCTGTTTTTGCGCAGACAAGGGAGCCAGTATCTCACTCAGCTCATTCAATTCTGTTCGAGATTATCGAAGACGGAGCAATCTCAAGCAAGCACGTTTCTCTCGACTTCGATGCGAATGACGTAAACGGATTCATATGGGCAGAATGCCGGATTACCATTATCAAAACCGATAACAACAAGAAGCAAATCGAGACGGATAATTATTTCACTTCAACAGATCAGGCAACGATCAGGAATCTCACGATTGACTCCGATAAAGTTTCGTTTGACATGATTCCGTACCCTTTAGTGCCGGATCAACCTCTTAAATTAGTTGCCGCACGTGTGGATAAGACACCTCTATATAATGTGACGGTCGTTGGTTTGTGGCAGGATCTGCTGACAAATAAAAAGGCGGTGCAAATCGAATGGAGGCAGGTAGTCAGTAAAAAAGAAGAGAGCAAGGATAAGCTGGAACCCACAGAGAAGAAAGAATAAGAACATTGATGCACAGACGATGTTTATTTCAGGTGCATGACAAGGCTAAGATCGGGCATCAATGACGAATGCAGCAAATAGATTTAGAAAAAATCAACGGAGGAAATCAATGAGAGGAAAAACACCAGAACAATTTGATGATGTGACAGTAATTTGCAAAGCGAACATATTTTTTGAGGGTAAGGTGGTCAGTCATACTGTGATGTTTAAAGACGGCAGGAAAAAGACAATTGGTTTGATTCAGCCCGGATCCTACAAGTTTAATACTGATGCACCCGAAGAAATGGAAATCACCAGTGGAAGCTGTTTGGTAAAACAAGGCGGCCAAAGGCAATGGAGTACCTACTCAGCAGGCGAATGTTTCCAGGTGCCTGGTGGATCCTGGTTTGAAATACTCGTGGATGGAAACATAATGGAATACATCTGCTCATTCGGATAGTGATTAATAAAAAATAGAACAAAAGGAGCACAGATATGAGGGTTATAGGCT
>DATKLL010000116.1:0-7341 GCA_035542475.1 Syntrophales bacterium | reverse complement strand
CCTCGGCGCTATCCTTCGGGACAGAACAACAATGGAAGAAGAAAGAACCATAGTCAGAAGAAGTTATGAAACCCTGGAAAGGATCGGCCTGGCAGATGATGTAAATATGCTGGCGAGAAATCTTCCTTACGGGGCGCAGCGCCGCTTGGAAATCGCCAGGGCTTTGGCCACCGATCCATTTCTCCTGCTTCTTGACGAACCCGCGGCGGGCATGAATCCCCAGGAGACAAAGGAACTGGAAGCATTGATCGTCGGCCTCCGTGATGAGAGGAAGATATCAATCTTTCTTATCGAACACGACATGAGGCTGGTCATGAGCCTCTCGGACCGTGTCTACGTCATGGATTACGGTGAAATGATCGCCAGGGGAACTCCGCAGGAAGTCCGGGGGAATCCGGAAGTGATAAAGGCTTATCTGGGAGAAGACATCAGTGCTTAAGCTTAATAACGTCCAGACTTGCTACGGCAACATCCAGGTACTGAAAGACCTCTGTATCGAAGTATCGCAGGGGGAAATCATCACCCTGATTGGGGCAAACGGCGCCGGCAAAACAACGACCCTCATGTCCATAACCGGTATCGTGCCCCCCCGGGCGGGTGAAATCCTGTTTCTCGATAAACCTATCCAGCACTTGAGTCCCGATGAGATCGTAGCAATGGGAATATCTCTGGTGCCGGAAGGACGCCGGATATTCCCGCGTTTGACAGTCATGGAAAATCTGGAAATGGGGGCCTTCCTGCGCAGCGATAAGGCGGAAATAAAAAAAGACACGGAACATATCTTCGATCTCTTCCCGATCCTGGCACAAAGGCGCTACCAGTTAGGCGGTACCTTGAGCGGAGGGGAACAACAAATGCTCGCCATTTCCAGGGCCCTCATGGCAAGACCGCGCCTGCTCCTCCTTGACGAACCGTCTTTGGGTCTCGGTCCGATGATAGTGAAGCTGATTTTCGAAATCATCAAGAGGATCAACGCCGAAAGCCGCACCACCATTTTCCTGGTGGAACAAAACGCCCACATGGCGCTCAAGGTCGCCCACCGCGGCTATGTCATGGAAAACGGACGGATCACTCTGGAAGGAACAGCAGAGATCCTCCTCCACAATGAGGACGTGAAGAAGGCGTATTTGGGAATATAAATTATATCGACTCACAAACCTGCTTGAACTATCTGTTTTATATCAGCGCCCGCACGTCCAGTGGTATCCCTTTTCGCTCATCTCTAACCAGCGCCATTACACCATTTGAACACTGACTCGTGCAGACCCCGCATCCCATACATTTATCCCACTTCACGGACGCAACCCCATTCATTTCGATAGCCCCGAAAGGACAGGCGGTTTCACAAGCCCCGCAAGCGCTACACCTTGTCTCATCAACGTGAGAAACATACCCTGACGAAGCCACCATCGGTGTTCCATAAGTGACCATGGCATCAATGCCGAAACAGCAGCACTTACAGCAGTTGCAGATGGCGTAGAAGCGTCCACCGAGGGCATCTTTAAACCAAGCGGAGTGTAAATGCCCCCGCTCGTGCTCCGCCTGAAGAATTTCCAGCGCTTCGGCTTGACTGATTCGTCGGCAGCGGGATGGATGGTGTTTCAACATAAAGTCTCCAACAGATTTACCGATCATCATGCATACCTCGGTTGGTTGACAGGGATGCTTCCGCGAGTGCCGGCACGGGCATTCGTATACAACTACATCGGGCGCTCCTTTCAGCACTAAAATTCGGGCTGTCGGATAAGGAATGATTTGTTCCAGGTCACGCTTAGAAATATCTTTGTTAATGGTAATAATGGCTCTGACATTGTCGTGGGTCAGGACTTTGCAATGAAAACCATCGGCTAACTTCTTTTTCCCCTGGGAGCTTAAACGAGGAAGGATCCAGTTTCTTAACAGAAATACGTATTCCCTGGTCCAGCGACCATACACATATGCGTGTAAGCCATTCAGGATGCGCGAAACAGACATCGGCACGTTGCTTTCTCCTCTATCACCGGCAAATGGTTGAGATCAATCTCCATAAAAACATCCCTCAGATCACGGTATGCCAAAAATAATAGTGTTCTTTCGTACTCATCGGCCTTTTCGTATTTCGATATTATTTCTTTCAGAGTTTTCACGTTGCTCATTCTTCAAGATTTACTCATGTCCCCCGCTGGCGGGGGTAGGGGGTGGTTTTATGTCATCAAAAATCTATCTTAATCTCCCTTTGACAAAGGGAGAAGTATAAGGAACCGAGAATAGTTTCAATCCAGACTGACGGCGATCTTGCATCGATTACAGCGCTGAGCGCCGCGGAAGAGCTTATTTCCGCATTGCTGGCATAGATAACGTTTTTCTTCGTCGGCGACCCATTTTTCCGTCCCAACCTCTCTCCAGTACGGTATCGCCCTAAGGATAACTTTTTTCCCCACAGGGATCGGGAACTCATTGATCAGCCGGCAGGGAAAATCAGAGCACTCATGACATCCCTTGTAACCTTTCTCATTTGTGCAGGCTCTGATGGAACACTGCGTACAGTGGTAGAATAAATCGTCCGACAGGCACCCCCGGCAATGAATGTCTGCAGCGGTCAGATGATCGCTGTCCGGGATTTTTCCCTTATAGACTTGAACCAGGGCTTCTTTGAACTTTTGGTTGTTTTCCCTGTCCGCGAGTTGAATGGCACACACCCCGCAATAAAGGCCGCAGGGCGCCACATAATCAGAATTGAATTCCATACACATATTCCTTTCATTCTATGAAGTCTCCCTTTCTTAAAGGGAGATTTAGATGGATTTTACATCTCCAGCAGTCGAAACCTCCCCGAATCAATCAAACTCCTCATCGACTCCACAAATATCTCCGGCGCGGCGTAGTCAGGATGATTGCGAATAATACCGGCTGCGCGTTCTATGTCCTTCAGCTCTTTCAAGAGAATCTCCGTGTCATTTTTTTGCTTGGCTCGGCAAGGATGTGTGGCAAAAAATAAATTGTTAGGATCAATGTGTCGCTTTTTCACGTGGTAAGCAGCCAGCTTTTCGCAGTGGCAGGGGTTGGCCGGATTGACGAGGCTGCAACCCTTAGCCATGTAATGCAGCAGCTGTTTTCGTCCGCGGGAAAGCCGCTGACGAAAGGCCGCAGGCGTAAGCCCCATAATCTTGCCGCCTTCTATGCTGTCGACCTTGCAGACTTCTCCTAAAATAACAGCCAGACGCTGTTCCCGAGAAAGACAAAGCAGCATAAAATGAATGCAGGCGAGTCTCGTCTCTTCAATAATGAGGTTCTGTTCGGCTTTGACAAAGGCGCCATCATCATGAAGCGCCTCTACAATCGTCTGTTCAGTTTTTTCAAAGGTCAGTTCCCAGCGCTCAGCCCTGTATTTGCGCGCCGTCAAGAGATGGTTGGATGCGATCCTATAGACCCAGGTATCAAAGCGGCTCTCACCCTTAAACGTGCCGAGGTGCGTGATGATTTTTACCAATATCTCCTGGGTTGCGTCTTCCGCATCAGCAGGAATAAAAAGCATTCGGATAGCTATTCCATAAATTTTATCCTGAATTCTTCGTACGATTTCTTCAAGTACATCTTTATTACCCATCTTGGCCTTTTCGACCAGACTCTCAATGGAGGATTCTGAGGCATTCGACATCTTTTCCATTAATCTCCCCTTTAGCACATTAGACAATTTCTCAAGTCTAAGTGTGACAGAAAAAAGAAATAAAATCTATGCGTCGATTCTCCCATATATCCAAAGCTTGTTTTTGCGATGTCAGAGACACGCAAAAGCTAAGCATAACGTTAGCTTCGCCGAGGTGAAGGAGTAATGAAGTGCACTCTTGCACTCCGTCCACTCAAAAGCAAGTCTTTAACAAAGAACAAAAATTCTCTCCTCCTGAATTCTTCATTTGACGAGGTTGAATAAATATGCAAGATTGCAAACGCCGATACACAATATGGGGTTTATTTGGTTCTGACATGAACATCTTAATGATTTATCCCCGATATCCGCTCACGTTCTGGAGCTTCAAGTACGCTCTGAAATACGTCTCCAAGAAATCGGCCTTCCCCCCTTTAGGCCTTCTCACAATTGCCGCCATGCTTCCGAAAACCTGGAACATCCGCCTTATAGATTTGAATGTCAATAAAGTTAAGGACAGGGACTTTATATGGGCTGATTATATCGTGATTAGCGCCATGCTCGTCCAGAAGGATTCAGTTGCAGAAATCTTAGGCCATTGCCGTCGGCTGGAAAAAAAAGTGATAGCCGGCGGGCCCCTCTTCACTGCTCTCGCGGATGAATATCTGCATCAAGTCGATCATTTGATCCTTGGCGAAGCCGAATACTCCCTGCCTCCATTTCTATCCGACCTTGAAAATGGTAATCCGCAGAACGTCTATCGGAGCAGCGATTTTCCTCCGCTATCTATGACACCCATTCCCCTCTGGGACCTGATCGATGTTAAGAAATATGCCAGTATGATGATTCAGTTCTCCCGCGGCTGTCCCTACAACTGCGAGTTTTGCGATGTCACCGCCCTTTTCGGCCACAAACCGAGATTAAAAAGCGTCGATCAGTTCATGGATGAATTACAGGTCATTTATGACAAGGGCTGGCGGGGAAGCCTCTTCGTCGTGGACGACAACTTCATCGGAAACAGGATCGCCATAAAGAAAATGCTGCCAAATGTCATCGCCTGGATGAAGGAGCGCAATTATCCGTTTGAACTCTTCACAGAGGTTTCCGTAAATATCGCCGACGATGATGAGCTGGTTCGTTTGATGGTTGAAGCTGGTTTTGACAGGGTCTTCATAGGGCTTGAGACCCCCAACGAGGAAAGCCTGAAAGAATGCGCCAAGGATCAAAACTGCAAGAGGGACCTGACCGAATCTATCAAGAAGCTGCAGGCATCCGGTCTGGAGGTCCTCGGGGGCTACATCGTTGGATTCGACAATGATGATGAGAGTATCTTTGCGTCACAGATAAAATTCATTCAGGAAAGCGGCGTGGCAACCGCTATGGTAGGGCTGTTGAATGCCTTGCCTAACACCAGGCTGTGGCAGCGGATGAAGGATGAGAGCAGGCTTCTATTGCATTCATCCGGGAATAATACGGATGGCAGTATTAACTTCATTCCCAAGATGGATATGGAAAAGCTCATTCAGGGTTACCATCAGATGGTTAAGACCATCTACAGTCCTCGCCATTATTATCAGCGCGTCTCCAAATTCCTGGAACACTATCAGCCTCTCAGACAGAGAAAGGTAGATTGGGAGCGGTTTAAAGGTTTCTTGAAGTCCATCTTTTATATTGGCATTTTAGGGAATGGCCGGACACAATGGTATTATTGGAAGATGTTGTTGAAGTCGACTCTATTTTACAGAAAATCAATAACAGCCGCCATAACACTGATGGTATACGGACAGCATTTCCGTAAGATGTCCAACAAAATGCGCCTGCCTGATAAAATATTCACCGCAAGCAATGTCCAATTTCATCCTGCAAAAGCAACTCGTAAAAATTGAAGTTGGCAGATTAAGAATTTCTGATGAAATCTGGGGGCGTAAAAATTATTCCCTCCGTTTGCTCAATAGAGCATATCTTCCTGAAAGAGAGCATCAAACAGTTTTAACAGATATACATCCTTTCAAATGGTTATCAATAAAATTTGTTTCTTGACTTTTCAAATACCCAAGAGCATAAAGAAAGTATATTTAAAATAATGCATCATTACTGTATTAACAAGTAATCTGAACCCTTTTTGTGGGGGGATGCAGTGAATTATTAAAACCCCGTTTCTCAATAGAGAGCGGGGTTTTGTTTTTCTGTTCAAGTGTTTTTGTTAAACTATTGCAGGAGGGAATATGTATTCCAGAGAAAAATCGATAGTCTTCAGCCCGTCAAAGATTGGATCGCTTGAAACAAAGAATCGTTTAATCCGTTCAGCCACATACGAGAATGCAGCAACAGGTGAAGGTCATGTTTCCGAGTTTCTAGTCGATATTTATCGCAACCTGGCCAAAGGGGGCGTGGGTCTGATAATCACAAGCGTCGCTAGCATTTACTCCAAAGCGCTGCATTTCCGTTTTGGAATAAAAGCGGATAGTGACCTTTACATACCAACTCTCAAGAAGATACCAGGTGCGGTGAGAGAAGGCTACCCGGACTGCAAGATAATACTTCAATTGGGACACCCCGGAAGACAAGTAATTCATCAAGAAAACATGGCCAAATTGATACCTCGACTCCCTCCAGCCTTGGTCACCTATATTCGAAAGCATCCTGAGGTAATGGTCCCTCCTACAGAAGCGATCCATGAGGTAGAGCCAACCGCACCCTCAGCAGTCTACGACGCCAATTTTGATCGGACACCAAGGGCATTGAGCCTTGAGGAAATTGAAGAAATTATAGAAGCGTTTGCCGAAGGTATAAGGCGGGCTCAAGAGGCAGGTTTTGATGGAGTTCAACTCCATGCCGCTCACGGATACCTTCTCTCATCATTTCTTTCGCCGTGGACTAATAAGCGTAACGATGAATATGGAGGCTCGACTGAGAATCGGATCAGGATCATTAATAGCATCTATCAGCGCGCCAGAAAGAAGGTCGGTGACAGCTTTCCTATATTGATTAAAATGAACACCACAGACTTCATTCCTGGAGGTATTGACCTCAATGAAGTAGTCCAACTGGGAAAACTGCTGTCAGAGGTCGGATTTGCTGCAATCGAGGCCAGCGGGGGCATGTGGGAGTCATTGACTCGCACGCCGGAGGAACTAGGCTGGCTTCCTGTAATGTTACCCGAGTCGCGGACAGGCATCAAGGACAAAGATCAGGAAGCCTATTTTCTTCCTGCTGCCAAGGCAATCAAAGAAAAGACCAACTCGACGGTTATCCTGGTTGGTGGGTTAAGATCTTTCAGCAAAATAGAGGAAGTCTTAACCTCCAAGGTTGCGGATTTTGTTTCAATCAGCAGGCCTCTGATTCGCCAGCCTGATCTTCCCAATCTATGGCGCTCTGGAAAGGGACCAGACAAGGCGGAATGTATTTCCTGCAATGCTTGTCTGCCAGCAGGTAACGCTCAAATGACTTGTCGGGTAAAGAACCCATAGGGGTCACCACGGAGAGTCCTTACAGTACGTCCAGAGTATCTTTTATCAGTAGGAAGGCGAAGTCTCGCCGGGTTTGATTCTCATAACTGACATGAATGGATGATTTCTACCTATAATCTTCGATTACTGAATCAACTCATGGCTGAACAGTTGTAGCCTAACTCAAATTCAATTTTATTCATCTTGTGCATTACTGACTGAAAGGTGCTATGTAATTCTCATGGACACGACTGTTCTCATCGGGTA
>DATKLL010000115.1:0-44924 GCA_035542475.1 Syntrophales bacterium | reverse complement strand
ATTATTCTTTTTGAGAATACCAGTCTTGCGAACGAATATGTAGAGGTCAATTAGAGGTTTAGATATGTTTAAAAGAGGAAAGAAATTTGTTGAAGCAAAGAAGAAAATTGAACCAGGCAAACGGTATGCTCTGAAAGACGCGGCAGAATTGGTCGTAAGCACGGCTGGAGCAAAGTTTGACGAAACCGTCGATGCGGCCATTAGGCTGGGTGTAAGTCCTCAACATGCTGATCAGATGGTCAGGGGGAGTGTTGTCCTGCCGAATGGATTGGGGAAATCAGTCAGAGTGCTGGTTTTCGCAAAAGGTGAAAAAGAAAAGGAGGCCCTTGATGCGGGGGCCGATATGGTCGGATCAGATGATATCATTGAGAAGATCAAAGGAGGATGGATCGAATTTGACAGGGTAATTTCCACACCGGACATGATGGGCAGTGTTGGAAAACTGGGCAAGATTCTGGGACCACGAGGATTAATGCCCAATCCAAAAGTGGGTACGGTCACCTTTGATGTGGCAAAAGCTGTTAATGAGTTGAAATCTGGTAAGGTTGAATTTCGGGTGGAAAAAGCGGGTATAGTGCACTGTCCGGTAGGAAAGGTTTCTTTTGGCACGGAGAAGTTATCAGAAAATATCAGCGCCCTTCTGGAGGCTATTATAAAACTGAAACCGGCTTCCAGTAAAGGGACATACCTGAAGGGAATATCAATTTCCACGACTATGGGGCCAGGAGTGAAAATTGATCCCTTAGATGTTAGAAATATTTAAGTGGAAATGAGCTTATAAAGCCTGTGCTGACGGTTTTTAGGTCGGACGGGATTAGGGTTGAACGATTTAATAAAAGTCTGAGACAGCAGGTACAGGAGTTTAAACGGATTGAATCGGCCTGCCGAGACCTCTGAATGATTTCAGATAATATAGCAACGGTCATTTAAATTTAATATCTCCTGTACTATGAACAGTTCTCTGACTTACAATTTATACATATGAGGAAAGGAGGTTAATGATTGGATCGGAGAACTAAAGAAAAAATTGTAGCTGAGCTACAAGAGCAACTAAAGGACACTAAGTTGGCTGTTCTAGCCGGTTATACTGGAATGAATGTCGAAAAGATGACTGCCTTGAGGAATACCTTGCGAAAATCAGGTACCGAATTCAGAGTATTGAAAAATACACTCTTCGGAATTGCATCTAAAGATACCGATTTCAGTAAGTTAGAAAAATATTTCAAGGGACCTTTGGCAATAGCATTAAATCGGGGAGATGTGGTTGTACCGGCAAAATTGCTGGTTGAATTTGCCAAAAAGAATGCCGAATTGGAAATCAGAGCAGGTATTCTGGATGGTAAGCTTATCAGTAAGGAACAGATCAGTGCCCTGGCAGAATTGCCGGGCAGAGAGGTACTTCTTGGGAAACTCCTTTCCGTAATGGTAGGAGTTCAGGCTTCGCTTGTTAATGTATTGAGCGGGGTACCGAGAAGTTTTATTTGTGTTCTTGACGCCTATCGGGCAAAAAAATAATAATAATACTAAATATACGGGAGATAAAAAAATGACGAGTAAAATAACAAAAGATGACGTTGTGAAATTCATTGAAGGAATGACGGTCCTTGAACTTTCTGAATTGGTAAAGGAACTGGAAGAAAAATTTGGCGTGTCTGCAGCTGCACCTGTAGCCGTAGCTCAAGTTTCTGCGGGGAAAGAGCAGGCTGTCTCCACAGAAGAGAAGACTGAATTCGATGCTATGCTGACCGGATTTGGTGATCAGAAAATTCAGGTGATTAAAGTTGTCAGGGCTATTACCGGTTTGGGGCTTAAAGAAGCTAAAGACTTAGTTGATGGCGTACCAAAGCCTATTAAAGAGGGTGTTTCTAAAGAAGAGGCTGCGGATATAAAGAAGAAAATAGAGGAAGTTGGAGGTACCGTAGAGATTAAATAGACTGTAAGCAATGTCTAAAGGAAGCAATCGCTATAAGGTAATTAGAATAATCAATGACGTGTTTGTAAGTATAAACTTTCATAACACAAAAGGATATTATGAGTGAGTTTAGAAAAAATTTCGGACGTATAAAAAAGATATTAGATATACCAAATCTAATTGATATCCAGAAGAAGTCTTACGAGAAATTTCTTCAGAAAAATGTGGAGCCGTCGAATAGGGGTAACTTCGGGCTTCAAGGTGCATTCAGGAGTGTATTCCCAATCTCTGACTTTAGCGGTAAATGTTCCCTGGAATTCGTTAGCTATAAGATCGGGGATGTCAGATATGATGTGAAGGAATGTATCCAGAAGGGTATGACTTATGCGGCCCCCCTGAAGATAGTTGTGAGGCTTGTTGTCTTTGATGCCGATCGCGGCACTGGGCAAAAAACAATTCGGGATATTAAAGAACAGGAGATCTATTTTGGAGAAATCCCATTGATGACGGATAACGGCACCTTCATTATGAATGGTACAGAAAGGGTCATCGTGAGTCAGCTTCATAGATCACCCGGTATATTCTTTGATCACGATAAAGGGAAAACTCTTGCCAGTGGTAAACTTATTTATTCCGCAAGGATCATACCAATCAGGGGATCCTGGCTGGATTTTGAGTTTGATTCCAAAGACCTTCTTTATGTCAGGATCGACAGGCGGAGAAAGATGCCTGTAACTATTCTTTTTAAAGGAATGGGGAACTCTACGGAGTTCCTCCTCAAGTATTTTTACAATATTGAGAAGGTCTTCATGGAAGGTGATAAACTTCATATGGTCGTGGATGATTCTCTCATAGGGGGAAAAGCCTTAGAGGATGTTAAAGAATCTCGAACCGGCGAAGTTATTGTCAAAAAGATGAGAAAGCTGACCAAAGCTCATATCAAAAGAATGATGGAGTTGAAAATAAGCAGGATACAGATAAACGATGTAGACATAATCGGAAAGATTCTTGCCTCTAATGTAGTGGACCCCGAAACAGGAGAAGTTATATTAAGATGTAATGAAGAATTGACGCTTGAGGGACTTAAACGAATTCGTGAAAGAGGAATTCGGGAGCTGCAGTTTATTTATATTGATGAGGAAAGATCAAATGCATCTATTAGAGACACCCTCCTTATTGACAAGATTGAAACTGCTGAGGATGCAATAATAGAGATATACAGAAGGCTTCGACCGAGCAATCCCCCCACGCCGGAAACGGCGCATAAGTTTTTCAACGGCCTCTTTTTTGATTCTACTAGTTATGACCTTTCCGACGTGGGAAGGGCCAAGATGAATTACAAGCTTCGTCTCGATGTTCCAATAGAGACAACAGTCTTGAGAAATGAGGATATCCTGGCTGCTGTTAAATATCTTATTGATCTAAAGAACGGTGCTGGAGATTGCAGTGTTGATGACATTGATCATCTTGGTAATCGGAGAGTCAGGTCAGTGGGAGAGCTTATCGAGAATCAATACCGGATAGGTTTGGTAAGAATTGAAAGGGCCATTAAAGAGAGAATGAGCCTGCAGGACATTGAAACCATGATGCCTCATGAGCTTATCAATGCCAAACCTGTTTCTGCTGTTGTGAATGAGTTCCTAGGGAGCAGTCAACTTTCTCAGTTTATGGATCAGACAAATCCGCTGTCTGAAATCACCCATAAAAGAAGGCTCTCCGCCCTTGGTCCCGGTGGTCTTACCCGTGAAAGAGCCGGGTTTGAAGTCAGGGATGTGCATCCGACTCATTACGGTCGTATCTGCCCAGTTGAGACACCGGAGGGGCCCAATATCGGTCTGATTGTTTCTCTCAGCACATATGCAAGGGTTAATGCTTTTGGTTTCATAGAAACGCCCTTCAGGGTTGTTAAAGATGGGAAGGTCCTTGATGAAGTTCGTTATCTGACTGCCATTGAGGAGGAAAAGTACATCATAGCGCCTGCAGACAGTCCTCTTGATGCAAGAGGAAGATTTATTGGAGAGCTGGTTTCTGCAAGAAAGGGCAGCGACTTCATCTCGGTCCCGCCGAGCGAGATAAGTCTGATGGATGTATCGCCGGATCAGCTTGTTAGTATCGCGGCTGCTTCAATCCCATTTCTTGAACATGATGATGCCAACCGGGCCCTCATGGGTTCCAATATGCAGCGGCAGGCTGTTCCCCTCTTGAGACCTGAAGTGCCGCTGGTAGGTACAGGTATGGAATCTATTGTTGCCAGAGATTCAGGTGCGGTTCTCGTAGCGAAACGTTCCGGAGTTGTTGAGCATGTAGATGCTGCACGGATTGTTATCAAGTGCGATGGAGACGGTCAGGATGAACTGGATACAGGAGTTGATATCTATAATCTTGTAAAATATCAGCGCTCAAACCAGGACACATGTTTTAATCAGAAGCCCATTGTTAATAAGGGGGATCAGGTTCGTATGGGCGACATAATCGCTGATGGGCCGGCTACTGATGCTGGAGAACTTGCATTAGGTCGCAATGTTATGGTCGCATTTATGTCCTGGGGAGGCTTCAATTATGAAGATTCCATACTGGTTAGTGAAAGACTCATAAAAGATGATATCTATACTTCGATTCACATTGAAGAATTCGAAACCATGGCGAGAGACACGAAACTTGGAAAAGAGGAAATAACCAGAGACATTCCTAATGTAGGGGATGAAGCCCTCAGGAACCTTGATGAAAGCGGGATTGTCAGAATGGGTGTGTTTGTAAAATCCGGGGATATTCTTGTGGGAAAGATCACACCCAAAGGGGAAACTCAATTGTCACCGGAAGAAAAATTGCTTCGGGCAATATTTGGCGAAAAGGCAAGCGATGTTAGGGACACGTCTCTTCGGGTTCCCCCCGGTGTTGAAGGTACTGTAATAGACGCCAAAGTATTTACCAGAAAGGGTGCCGAAAGAGACCATAGATCCCAATTTATCGAAGATGAAGCCATGAAGGATTTGCTAAAAGACCGTGATGATGAAATCAAGATCATCAGCGAAAGTGTGAAAAAAAATATTGCCGGCATGCTTGTGGGGAAAACATCTGCGTCAAAAGTGGTCGACCCGAAGAAGAAAAAGATTTTATTGAAAAAAGGAGAAAAGATTGAAGGCGATGTCCTCGAGAAGATACCTTTCAGCTTATGGAAGGAAATATCACTTGCTGGTGAGGATGCTATAGAGGACAAAATAAACTCTCTGATTGCGAATTATGAGAGAAAGAAAGAAATCGTTGAGGCATATTTTGAAGAGAAAATCGATAAACTGAAGGCGGGTGATGAGCTTCCCCCAGGTGTGATAAAAATGGTAAAGGTCTACATTGCCATAAAAAGAGGATTGTCTGTCGGTGATAAAATGGCCGGCCGTCATGGTAATAAAGGGGTCTTATCAAGGGTACTTCCAGAGGAAGATATGCCCTATTTCAAGGACGGAACACCAGTTGATATCATTCTGAACCCCTTGGGAGTGCCGTCGCGCATGAATGTCGGGCAGATTCTGGAAACACATTTGGGTTGGGCAGCAAAGGGGTTAGGCGAGAAAATCAATGCCATGCTGGAAAAAAATTACAGTGCCGATCGGTTGAAGCGGGAATTGAAAAGTGCTTATTCCACACCCGAATTTAGTAGCTTCATCGATGGCATGTCTGAGGATAAGCTTAAAGGATTTGTCAGAAAACTGAAAAGAGGGATTTTGGTATCTACTCCTGTGTTTAATGGTGCGGATGAAAGCGAAATCATGAATATGCTGAAAATTGTAGACCTACCGGAAAGTGGGCAGACTATCCTTTTTGATGGGAGAACAGGTGAACCATTTAACCAGGAGGTCACGGTAGGAATGATTTATATGCTGAAGCTTCACCACCTTGTTGATGATAAGATTCATGCGAGATCTATAGGACCTTATTCTTTAGTGACACAACAACCTCTTGGCGGAAAAGCGCAATTTGGTGGCCAGAGGCTTGGCGAAATGGAAGTGTGGGCTATGGAGGCCTACGGCGCGGCGTATTCGTTACAGGAGTTCCTTACAGTTAAGTCCGATGATGTAGCTGGCAGAACAAGAATATATGAAGCAATAGTGAAAGGTGAGCATACATTTGAACCGGGGCTTCCGGAGTCTTTCAATGTTCTTGTGAAAGAGTTGCAGAGCCTTTGTCTTGATGTAGAATTGGTTGAAGAGGAGTAGCAATATAACCCGCCAGAGGTAGGGCGGATACAAGGAAGGATTATTTAAACATAATGTTCATCTTCGCAACCAAACGCGAGAAGAACAAAAAAATTAAATTATCTCCCACGTGATAGGGGAGGTAAAGGAGATACAAGTAGTGGAAGATATTTTCAGTTATTTTGAAAAACCGAAGGATCCTATCAGGTTTAGCGCAATCAAAATGTTAGTTGCTTCGCCGGAAAAGATCCTTTCCTGGTCCCATGGCGAGGTCAAAAAGCCTGAGACGATTAACTACCGGACATTCAAACCGGAAAGAGATGGGCTATTCTGTGCAAAGATCTTCGGTCCCGTCAAAGATTATGAATGCCTCTGCGGACGTTATAAGCGGATGAAATATAGAGGGGTCGTCTGTGAGAAATGTGGCGTCGAGGTTATTCAATCAAAAGTTCGCAGAGAAAGGATGGGTCACATTACCCTGGCGACACCGGTCGCTCACATCTGGTTTCTAAAGAGTCTTCCCAGCCGAATTGGAAATGTCCTCGATTTAAGCCTTAAAGAACTAGAAAAAGTCCTTTATTTTGAATCATGGATAGTACTGGAACCCAAGAATACGCCATTGAAAAAGAAGGAACTCCTTTCCGAAGAAGAAGTAAGCGAGTTAAAACAACAATATGGTGAGGATGCCTTTGAAATAGGAATTGGAGCCGAAGCCGTAAGGAAGCTTCTTGAAGAAGTTGATTTGATAAAGTACGATGAAGAACTGCGCGCGGAACTTAAATCAACCCTGTCGGATACCAAAAGGAAAAAGCTCGTTAAAAGGCTAAAGGTAATCGAGTCCCTGAAAAAATCCAAGACAAACAGGCCGGAATGGATGATTCTGACAGTTTTGCCTGTTATTCCTCCCGATCTGCGTCCTTTGGTGCCTCTGGACGGCGGCCGTTTTGCAACGTCGGACCTCAATGATCTTTACAGGCGTGTCATTAACAGAAACAATCGCCTGAAGCGCTTGCAGGAATTAAATGCCCCGGAGATCATTGTAAGGAATGAAAAAAGAATGCTTCAGGAAGCAGTTGATGTTCTCTTCGATAATGGTAGAAGGGGCAGGGCAATAACCGGTTCCAACAAAAGGCCCCTGAGATCCCTCTCTGATATGTTAAAAGGTAAACAGGGCAGATTCAGACAAAACCTCCTCGGAAAAAGAGTGGATTACTCAGGGCGTTCCGTCATCACCGTAGGACCTGACCTGAGACTTCATCAGTGCGGTCTTCCGAAGAAAATGGCTTTGGAACTTTTTAAGCCGTTTGTCTATAACCGCCTTGAGGAAAAAGGTTATGTAACCACCGTGAAAAGTGCAAAAAAGATGGTGGAAAGGGAGACTGCCGAGGTATGGGATGCTTTGGATGAAGTGGTTCGTGAGTATCCAATTATGCTTAACAGAGCCCCCACCTTACATAGATTAGGTATTCAGGCCTTTGAGCCGGTCCTCATTGAGGGGAAGGCGATACAACTCCATCCTCTGGTATGCACCGCATTTAACGCCGATTTTGATGGGGACCAAATGGCTGTACATGTTCCCCTGTCCATAGAGGCCCAGACCGAGGCCAGAGTCCTGATGATGTCCACCAATAATATTCTTTCTCCAGCTAATGGGAAGCCGATAATTAACCCGAGTCAGGATATAGTATTGGGTATATATTACTTAACACGGGCTAAGTACGGTGTGAAAGGGGAGGGAATGATCTTTTCAGATCCGGAAGAGGTTCGCAGCGCTCTAGATGCGAACGCAGTTGACCTGCACGCGAAGGTGAAAGTTCGTATTGGGGGTGAATTGAAGGATACAACCGTTGGCAGAATTCTTCTTTATGAGATTATACCTAAAGAGATCGCCTTTGATGTAATTAATAAACTGATGAATAAGAAGGAACTGGCAAATCTCATTGATAATTGTTACAGAATGTGCGGCGCTAAAACAGCGGTGTTGTTGGCGGATCAATTGAAAGATTTGGGGTTTAAATATGCTACGAGTTCAGGGGCATCGATTGCAATCCATAATATGGTTATCCCTGAAAATAAAAAAGATATTGTAGCTGTAGCTGATAAGGAGGTCCTAAAAGTACAGAAACAATATATGGATGGTCTTATTACGGATGGTGAACGTTACAATAAGGTCATTGATATATGGGCACAGGCGACAGAAAAGATTGCGGCAGAAATGTTGAGCGGTATAAGCGCTGAGGAAGATGAGGAACCATCTAAAACGAAGAGAAAAGGAGAAAGTTTAAATCCCATCTATATGATGGCTGATTCCGGTGCAAGAGGTAGTGCTGTACAGATCAGACAACTTGCAGGAATGAGAGGATTGATGGCTAAACCGTCGGGTGAAATTATTGAAACTCCCATCACAGCGAACTTCCGGGAAGGTCTGACCGTTCTTCAATATTTTATTTCCACACATGGCGCCAGGAAAGGTCTTGCAGATACAGCTCTTAAGACTGCCAATTCAGGATATCTTACCAGAAGGCTTGTTGACGTAGCGCAGGATTGTATTATCAGTGAGCTCGATTGTGGTACTATTGACGGTATTTTTGTTTCTGCCCTTATGGAAGGCGGCGAGATTATTGAAACAGCGGGAGAGAGAATCCTCGGCAGGGTTGCCCTTGAAGAAATAAAAGATCCTTTCACCGGTGAAATACTTATGCATGCTAATGATGAAATCGATGAAGCACTGGCGGAAAAAATTGATAGGGCCGGTATAGAAAGGGTAAACATTCGGTCGGTGCTAACATGCAAATCAAAGCATGGTGTATGCGCCATGTGTTATGGAAGAGATTTAGCGCACGGACATCTCGTCAATATCGGTGAAGCCGTAGGAATTATAGCTGCCCAGTCAATAGGTGAGCCTGGGACCCAGCTAACTATGCGGACATTTCACATCGGCGGCACGGCAAAGTTTGAGGAGCATTCTACCCTCGAAGCAAGGCATGACGGCACGATAAGATATGTAAATCTCAATACAGTTAAGACAGATGGTAAGGATTATGTTGTCATGAATAGAAATGGTGAAGTTCATGTCCTTGATGAGCAGCAGAGAAGCCGTGGTAAATACCCAGTTCCCTATGGGGCGCATCTTAAAGTCAAGGATGGTAAGGTAGTAAAAAGGGGAGATTTGCTAGCGGAATGGGATCCTTTTTCCATACCGATACTTGCTGAAGTTAACGGGACTGTGAAATATGGTGACATCATCGAAGGGAAAACCATGCAGGAGCAGGTCGATGAAGTAACCGGCCTCTCAAGAAAGGTAATAGTTGAATATAAGGGTGCTAATTTACGCACGAGAGTTTCAATCAAAGATGAGAAAGGGAAAACAGCAAAGATCCCAAGCACAAATTCCGTGGCGCGTTATCTGTTACCCGTGGGAGCAAATATTGTAGTTTCCGAGGGTGATAAAGTAAAAGCAGGTGATATCGTGGCCAAGATTCCCCGAGAAACCACAAAAACCAAGGACATAACTGGAGGTCTACCAAGGGTTGCTGAGCTTTTTGAGGCTCGAAAGCCAAGGGAATTTGCGGTTATAAGCGAGATTGATGGCACGGTGTCGTATGGCAAAGACGCAAAAGGTAAGAGAAAAGTAATCATAACACCTGATGTGGGGGAAGATAAGGAATACCTTATTCCAAAAGGCAAGCATGTGAGTGTCCAGGAGGGAGACAGGGTTCAAGCAGGCGAAGCCTTAATGGATGGCGTCCATAATCCCCATGATCTTCTTTCGATTAAAGGTGAAAAGGCGTTGGCCCGCTACCTGGTTGATGAGGTTCAAGAAGTATATAGACTGCAGGGCGTGAAAATAAATGACAAACATATGGAGATAATTGTACGCCAGATGCTGCGCAGGGTAAAGGTAAAAGACCCGGGTGATACATCATTCATTGCCGATGAACAGGTGGAGAGGTATCGCTTCCAGGAAGAGAATGAACGGGTGATCACCAAAGGAGGAAAACCAGCGATTGGGGAGCCGATGCTTCTGGGCATTACCAAGGCGTCCCTGAGTACGCAAAGTTTCATATCTGCTGCGTCCTTCCAGGAAACGACGCGCGTTCTTACAGAGGCAAGTCTTGCCGGGAAGATAGATTACCTGAGGGGACTAAAAGAAAATGTCATCATGGGTAGATTGATCCCGGCAGGGACTGGTCTTCCCATGTACAGAAAGCTTGGTATTAAGGCAGTAGACGATGAAAGCCCGCTCGAATTAGAAACACAAGAAACGGATGAAAAATTAAGTGAGAAAAAGCTTGACATACAGGCTGCAAATTGATAGCTAAACACCTTTTATTGTGTAGGGTTGCAGATTGACTGAGTGGAGCCTAGGAGGGATAATGCCGACAGTAAATCAATTGGTTCGCAAGGGAAGAACAAAGATACAAAAGAAAACTTCAACCCCTGCTTTAACGGGGTCGCCGCAAAGACGGGGGGTTTGCGTTAGGGTATATACATCCACGCCGAAAAAGCCGAATTCTGCTCTAAGAAAAGTTGCAAGGGTCCGTCTGGCAAGTGGTTACGAGGTGACTTCGTATATACCAGGAGTTGGTCATAACCTTCAGGAACATTCTGTTGTCTTAGTCAGGGGTGGCAGGGTAAAAGATCTGCCCGGTGTCCGCTATCATATTATCAGGGGTACCTTGGATGCAGTCGGTGTTCAGGACAGAAAACAGGGAAGATCAAAGTACGGGGCTAAAAAGCCAAGCTAAGCGAGAGTTTAAAACATGCCGAGAAGAAGAGAAATTACTAAAAGAGAAGTGATAGCAGATCCCAAGTACAACAATAAACTTGTGGCAAAATTTATTAATAATTTATTAAGGAAGGGCAAAAAAAGTATCGCGGAATCCATTTTCTACGGGGCCTTTGATATAATTGAGAAAAGAACAAAAGAACAACCGGCGGAGGTATTTGAAAAAGCGATAAATAATGTCAAGCCGATGATAGAAGTTAAGTCACGGCGGGTAGGAGGGTCTACTTATCAAGTGCCAACGGAAGTCATGCCTGGAAGGAGGGTAGCGTTGGCAATCCGATGGTTAATTCTTCATGCAAAAGAACGTGCCGAAAAAACTATGAGAGAAAAGCTGGCTGCCGAATTGATTGATGCTGCCAACAATAGGGGCGCTTCTGTCAAAAAGAGGGAAAGCGTCCACAAGATGGCAGAGGCAAATAAGGCGTTTGCCCATTATCGGTTCTAGCTTTTTTAAAAGTTTTGGTGAATTAAATTGGCGCGCGCTGTTCCATTAAATAATCTTCGCAACATCGGCATCATGGCACATATTGATGCCGGGAAGACAACAACGACAGAGCGGATACTTTTTTATACTCATCAGTCCTATAGGATGGGCGAGGTCGATGAGGGTACGGCCACCATGGACTGGATGGAGCAAGAGCAGGAGCGGGGTATTACCATCACTGCTGCGGCTACCACATGTACATGGCGGGATTACCGAATAAACCTTATTGATACACCAGGTCATGTAGACTTTACGATAGAAGTTGAGAGATCTTTGAGAATTTTAGATGGAGCTGTTGCCCTGTTTTGTGCTGTGGGTGGTGTAGAACCGCAGTCAGAGGTGGTATGGGGGCAGGCAGACAAGTACCGGGTTCCTCGGGTTATTTTTGTTAATAAGATGGACAGGGTTGGGGCCGATTTCAGAAAAGTCGTCGCCTCTATCAGGGATAGGCTAGGTGCGCATCCGATTCCCATACAGATCCCGATTGGAGCTGAAGATAGTTTTCGGGGAACTGTCGATCTTATTGGCATGAAGTCAATTATTTACGATGAACATTCCCTAGGAGCTGAGTTTGCCGTTGATGAAATTCCTTCAGATCTTCTTGATTCTTCTCTTCAGGAAAGAGAAAAGCTCATTGAGTTTCTCTCTGATTATGATGAAGACCTGATGAGAAAATATCTCAATGAAGAAGCTCTTTCTCAGGAAGAAATTATAAGGGCCCTAAGGAAGGCCACGCTGTCCTTGAAGGCCACACCAGTATTATGTGGTTCTGCCTTCAAAAATAAAGGAGTTCAACCGCTCTTGGATGCGGTTATCAATTACCTCCCATCTCCCCTGGACATGCCTCCAATAGTTGGCAAGAGTATGAAGGGAGAAGAGATGGAAAAGATCCCAGGTGACGATGAGTCCTTTTCGGCGTTAGCCTTCAAAATCGTAACCGATCCCTATGTGGGCCAGTTAACATATTTCAGGGTGTATTCCGGCGTCCTCGCTGCCGGTTCTTATGTGTATAATGCATCTAAGAGAAAAAAAGAACGAATAGGCCGGTTGCTCAAGATGCATGCCAATAAGAGGGAGGAGATTAAGGAAGTCCGAACCGGGGATATTGCTGCAGCTGTAGGTTTAAATCTGACGACGACGGGTGATACTCTTTGTGATATGGGGTATCCTCTTATCCTGGAAACGCTGGAGTTCCCCGAGCCTGTTATTGCCATAGCCATAGAACCAAAAACAAAGGCAGACGAAGAAAAGTTGGACACGGCGCTCAGAAAGATATCCCGTGAAGATCCTTCCTTCAAGGTCAAGGTCGATAAGGACACGGGTCAGACTTTAATATCAGGAATGGGGGAACTTCATTTAGAGATTATTGTTGACCGTCTTTCGCGAGAATTTGGATTAGGTGCCAACATCGGTAATCCGCAGGTGGCGTACAAAGAGACCATCAGAAAGAGTATCAGATCTGAGGGTAGGTTTGTTAAGCAGTCCGGCGGCAGGGGTCAATATGGTCATGTTTGGCTGGAGATTGAACCCAATGAACCGGGCAAAGGCTTTGAATTCAGGAACAAGATAATAGGTGGTGTAATACCAGGTGAGTATATACCGGCAGTGGGGAAGGGCGTCTCTGAAGCAATGGAGGAAGGGGTGCTTGCAGGCTTCCCTGTAGTGGATGTGATTGTCAGTGCCGTGGACGGTTCTTTTCATGCGGTAGACTCATCTGAGATGGCCTTTAAAATAGCGGCCTCCATGGCATTTAAGAGCGGGATAAAAAGGGCTCACCCGATCTTGCTTGAGCCTATAATGTCGGTGGAAGTCATAGTTCCTAAGGAATATATGGGTGATGTAATAGGGAATCTGACGGGAAGACGGGGAAACATCGTAAGTATTGAATCAAGGCCATCTTTGGAGGCCATTAATGCCGAGGTTCCTCTGGCAGAGATGTTCGGTTATGCTACTGACCTCAGATCAAAAACACAGGGAAGGGCAACCTTTACTATGCGGTTTTTGAATTACCGTGCTGTGTCCGAGAGTCAGGCAAGACTGGTTATTGACAGAATAAAGTCATTCGATGAGAGATTAAAGGTATAGTGAACAAACGAACCATATAAAGTTGAAGGAGGTAATGGATATGGCTAAAAAGAAGTTTGAGAGGACCAAACCACATGTGAATATCGGCACCATCGGGCACGTAGATCATGGCAAGACAACCCTGACAGCAGCGATTACGAAGCACTTGCAGAAAAAGGGATTGGCCGAGTTCAGGCCCTTTGATTCCATAGACAACGCGCCGGAAGAAAAAGAAAGGGGTGTCACGATCAATGTAGCTCATGTGGAGTATGAGACGGCGAAAAGACATTACGCTCACGTTGACTGCCCCGGCCACGCTGACTATATAAAGAACATGATATCGGGAGCTGCTCACATGGACGGAACGATCCTGGTGGTAGCTGCCTCGGACGGTCCCATGCCCCAGACAAGAGAGCATATCCTCCTCGCCAGACAGGTTCGAGTTCCATACATCGTAGTTTATTTAAACAAGGTCGATCTGGTGGATGATCCGGAACTCCTCGACTTGGTGGAACTTGAATTGAGAGAGCTCTTAACCCAGTATGAATTTCCCGGTGATGAAATTCCTATCATCAGAGGCTCGGCACTGAAGGCACTGGAGACTGATGACTCGGATTCAGCCGACGCGAAGTCAATTTGGGAGTTAATGGATGCCGTCGATAATTACATACCGGAGCCCGTCCGTGATCTGGATAAACCATTTCTAATGCCCATTGGTGATGTGTTTTCCATATCAGGCCGAGGGACTGTGGTTACCGGCAGGATGGAAAGAGGTATTATAAGAACAGGAGATGAAGTAGAGATAGTCGGTTTCAGGCCGACGTTTAAGACAGTGTGCACAGGAGTTGAGATGTTCCGCAAGACCCTCGATGAAGGCAGGGCGGGTGATGACGTAGGTGTTCTCCTGAGGGGTACCAAGCGTGAAGAAGTTGAAAGGGGACAGGTTGTGGCGAAGCCGGGATCAATAACCCCACATACAAAATTTAAAGCAGCAGTCTACGTCCTCACCAAGGAAGAAGGTGGCAGGCATACACCATTCTTTGCGGGGTATCGTCCTCAGTTCTATTTCAGGACCACTGACGTTACAGGGATATGTACACTCCCCGAGGGTGTTGAGATGGTGATGCCAGGAGACAATGTAGAAGTGGAAGTAGAGTTGATTACTCCAATTGCTATGGAAGAACAGCTCAGGTTTGCTATCAGAGAAGGCGGCAGAACTGTCGGAGCCGGTGTGGTCAGTAAGATAATTGAATAAAATGTAAATGATAAAAAGATGAAAGATCAAAAAATAAGAATCCGCCTTAAGGCATATGATTATAAACTGCTGGATCGGTCTGTAGAGGACATTGTTGAGACGGCAAAGAGAACCGGAGCCCGTGTGGCTGGACCCATTCCGCTGCCTACGGAAATCAACAAATACTGCGTCAACAGGTCTCCCCATGTGGATAAAAAGTCGAGGGAGCAGTTTGAGATCAGAACGCATAAGAGGCTTATAGATATAATTGAACCTACGCAATCGACGGTAGATGCCCTGATGAAATTGGACCTGTCTGCCGGTGTGGATGTTGAGATAAAATTATAAATCATGCATAAAATTGCATGATTAATGATGGATCTAAGCATCCATCTTTATGTCTTACGCGGCAGGTTAAGGATATCATTTGAATGATGACGTACATAGAAGTACGCTACAGTGGTGAAGGCTAAAGCAAAAGCCCTGAATATGAGATCTTACGAAGATGCAAGGCGCTGCGGGAATTAACATGAAAAAGATACTAATCGGAAGAAAATTAGGCATGACGCAAATTTTTGCGGAAGATGGTGAATCTGTCCCGGTAACGGTTATTGAGGCGGAGCCATCTGTGGTAATTCAGAAAAAAACGAAAAAAAATGATGGCTATGATGCGATACAATTGGGTTATGGCCGCATCCGACAGAAAAATGTGACGAAGTCTTTACAGGGCCATCTTGGGAAAGTGAATAAAGGGTTTTTCCGCTTTCTTAAAGAATTTGGGATAGATGCGGATAATTATGAATTGGGGCAGGAGATAAAGGTAGACGTTTTCCAGGTAGGCGATTATGTGGATATTGTGGGTACGACCAAGGGCAAGGGTTTCGCCGGTGTTGTGAAAAGACATGGCTTCCGGGGTGGTCGTGCAACTCACGGATCGATGTTTCACAGGGCTCCCGGTTCTATTGGAGCAAGCGCAGAACCTTCGCGAGTCCTGAAGGGAAAAAGGCTTCCAGGGCATATGGGGGATATAAGAAAAACCGTACAGAATTTATTAGTTATGGGTATAAGGCCGGAAAAAAATCTGATCTTAGTTAAAGGATCGGTTCCGGGTTGCAAAAATAGTGTTGTCACCATCAGGCAATCTATCAAATTGGGTAGTTAACAGGGTCTGGAGTGGATAAAATGCCAGTTGCTGGGATATACGATATTGAGAACAACAAGATCTCAGAGATCGAATTGAGTGATGCCGTCTTTGGCGCAGAGGTGAATGAAGCAGTTCTGTATGATGTCGTGAGAATGCAAATGGCGTCTCGTAGAAGTGGGACAGCATCAACCAAAAGAAGACACGACGTCAGCGGGGGCGGCAAGAAGCCGTGGCGCCAGAAAGGTACTGGGAGGGCAAGAGTAGGTACAATAAGATCTCCTCTGTGGAGAGGCGGCGGCATTGTATTCGGACCCGTCCCACGGAGTTATGCGTATAAAGTCAGCAAGAAGGTGAGGAGACTTGCCTTGATGTCGGCCCTGAGTATGAAGGTGAGGGAAGGAAGGATGCTGATTTTGAAAGACTTCCCCATGGATGAAATCAAGACAAAGAAATTCAAGGAGATTATTGATCGATTCGGTTTGAAAAAAGCCCTGTTTGTTGCGGACAAATCGAATCCTGTCTTAGAGAAGTCATCGAGAAATATTCAGGGAATCAAATTAATTCTATCAGAGGGAATTAATGTATATGACCTTCTGAACTATGATCATGTGGTTCTATTTGAACCATCTGTTAAGATGATTGAAGGGGCGTTATTGTCATAATGGATATGTATCGCATTATTAGAAGGGCGCTGATTACTGAGAAGAGCACCATTGCAAAAGACGCGGACAAGTATATCTTTGAAGTGGATCAAAGGGCAAATAAAATAGAGGTTGCCAAAGCGGTGGAAAAACTCTTTAAAGTTAAAGTTTTGGATGTTCATATCATGAATGTAATAGGTAAGAAAAAGAGGGTTGGGAGGATTATGGGTGAAAAGAGTTCATGGAAAAAGGCCGTTGTTACCCTCGCCTCCGGCAGCCGAATTGAAATTCATGAAGGTGTTTAAACAGGAGAGAGATAAGGTCGGATGGCTATAAGAAAATATAAACCTACATCGCCGGGCAGAAGGTTTCAGACATGTGCGGACTTCGAGGAAATTACCCGAACGGTACCTGAAAAAAGTTTACTCCTGCCTCTCAAAGGAACGGGGGGGCGGAATTGTTACGGTAGGATGACTAGCAGACATATTGGGGGCGGTCATAAGAGGCGATACAGGGTGATTGACTTTAGACGTGACAAACTGGAAATCCCTGCCAAGGTCGCGCATGTAGAATATGATCCCAATCGGAGTTCAAGGATCGCATTGTTGGATTACGTCGATGGAGAAAAGAGATATATCATAGCACCTTCAAGACTGGATGTTGGTGACATGATCATAAGCTCTGAAAAAGCGGATATCAAACCAGGGAATGCGATTCCTCTGAAAAATATTCCCCTGGGTTCCCTTATTCACAACGTTGAACTCAAGGTCGGACGCGGAGGTCAGTTGATCCGATCTGCGGGGACGTACGGGCAGCTTATGGCTAAGGAAGAAGGGTATGCCCAGGTGAGGCTCCCTTCCGGAGAGGTGAGAAAAATATTGCTCGATTGTAAGGCGACTATCGGGCAGGTGGGCAATATAGAACATGAGAATGTCAGCATCGGTAAAGCCGGTCGGACGAGATGGCTGGGAAGGCGTCCGAAGGTACGCGGTGTAGCTATGAATCCGGTCGATCACCCTATGGGTGGGGGCGAAGGTAAATCATCCGGAGGGAGACATCCATGCACGCCGTGGGGTGTTCCAACAAAGGGACATAAAACGCGAAAAAATAAGAAGACTGATAAATACATCGTAAAAAGAAGAGGTTAAAAGGTGGCGCGTTCAGTTAAAAAGGGGGCATATATTAATGAGAAACTTCTCGAGAAGGTCAGGAAAGCCGAAGAATCGGGAAGCAAAAGTGTTATTAAGACCTGGTCTCGCCGATCAACAGTTACACCTGAATTGATAGGGCACACCTTTGCGGTGCATAACGGAAAAAAATTCATTCCGGTTTTCGTTACTGAAAATATGGTGGGACACAAACTCGGTGAATTTGCACCGACGAGAACGTTTTTTAGTCACGCTGGTGATAGGAAAACGAAGGTACGTAAATAATAAGCTTGACCTGCGGTCGGCGGTCTGGAGTTTAGTAAAATGGAAGCAAAAGCAATTGCTAAATATATTCGGGTTTCTCCTCAAAAAGCGCGATTGGTGGTGGATTTAGTCAGGGGGAAGAACATAGAAGAAGCCAAAAAGATACTTCAATTTACGAGAAAGTATTCTGCAGGTGTTGTCAGTAAGGTTTTAAAATCCGCCATTGCCAATGCAAAACAGAACCCCAATATAGATGAGAGTATTCTTTTTGTGAAAGAGATTTATGTAGATCAGGGCCCATCGCTGAAGAGATGGAGAGCGAGGGCGCAGGGAAGGGCAGCATCTATACGAAAAAGGATGAGCCACATAACAGTTATTCTAGATGAAGAGTAAATCTTGAGGAGGTGGAAGGTTGGGGCAGAAGGTTAACCCGATCAGTTTCAGGGTGGGCGGTATAAAGACATGGCGCTCACAATGGTTTTCGGAGAAAAATTACAGTGAATTGGTTCATGAGGATATAAATATCAGAAGATATCTGAAGAAAAAATTGTATCACGCCGGTGTTTCCAGAATAGAGATAGAAAGGGCTGCCAATAAGGCTAAGGTCAATATTTACACAGCTCGTCCGGGAATAATTATCGGCAAGAAGGGTTCAGAGATTGAGAAACTGAAGAAGGAGCTTGAAGATGTTTCAAAGAGCGAGATTATTATCAACATTCTTGAGGTGCGCAAACCCGAAGTTGATGCGCAGCTTGTAGCTGAGAATGTCGCCCTTCAGCTTGAGCGGCGCGTTGCTTTCAGGAGGGCAATGAAGAAATGTGTTACATCTTCTCTCAAATTTGGCGCCAAGGGGATCAGAGTGAGTTGCGCGGGCAGACTCGGCGGTGCCGAGATGGCAAGGTCGGAATGGTACAGAGAAGGAAGAGTCCCCCTGCACACGTTGCGGGCTGATATAGACTGGGGGTTTGCAGAGGCGAATACGGCCTACGGGCTTATTGGAGTAAAAGTGTGGATATTCCATGGGGAGGTACTTCCCGGTAAAAAAGAAGCAACTATTAAGTAGGATTATATCCGAAATCCTAATGTCGAAATTCTAAATAAAGGTGAATTTCAAATATAAATACTTAATGCTTTGACATTTGTATTTCGATATCGGTTAGGATTTAGGATATCGTGCTCAGGATTAAGAGTTTTTTGTGGCGGGGTTATTGAATTATGTTGATGCCAAAGAGAGTGAAGTACAGAAAATTACAAAGAGGTCGTATGGGTGGTAAGGCAACCAGGGGAAGTACCGTGACCTTTGGTGAGTATGGCCTTCAGGCCACCGAGTGCGGCTGGATCACAGCCCGACAAATTGAGGCTGCACGTGTCGCCATGACCCGACATGTTAAGCGGGGAGGGAAAATCTGGATACGGATATTTCCTCATAAATCAATAACTAAAAAACCGGCAGAAACTCGTATGGGGAAAGGAAAGGGAGCACCGGAGGGATGGGTTGCAGTGGTAAAACCCGGTGTAGTACTTTATGAGATGGAAGGTGTTTCTGAGGATATTGCACGTGAGGCATTCAGGCTGGCCGCTCATAAACTTCCTATTGCTACTAAGTTTCTGTCGAGGGAGATGATTGCGTGAAGATTAAAGAGATAAGGGACCTTAGTATTGATGAGCTGGTACAAAAGAATAAAGAGCTTGTTGAGGAACTTTTCAAGCTTAGATTGCGACATACCTCAGGGCAGTTGGAATCTCCTGCGGCAATGCGTTCTGTACGCAGAAACATTGCACGTGTCAAGACGATACTTAGGGAAAGAGAGGTTCAACAGACATGAGGGAGCGCGGTAATAAGAGAATCATTAAAGGCGTTGTAGTCAGCAATAAGATGGACAAGACAATTATTGTCCGTGCAGAGAGGCTAGTCAAACATCCCGTATTCCATAAATATATAAGACGTTATGTGAAGTATAAAGCCCACGATGAGGCCAATAGCTGTAATATTGGTGATAAGGTTATCATTGTCGAGTCAAGGCCATTGAGCAGGGAAAAACGGTGGCGAATGCGTGCAATACTTGAAAAGGCCGAGTGACTAAAATAAACGTAAGAGAATCTGGTCAGTGAGAGATGAGATTACTGAACAGGTAGGGTGATATCATGATTCAGATGCAAACTGTCTTAAATGTGGCAGATAATTCAGGCGCGAAGAAAGTTGCATGCATCAAGGTTCTTGGCGGGTCTAAAAGAAGATATGCAAGCGTTGGCGATATAATTGTCGTATCTGTGAAGGAGGCACTCCCGAATTCGAAGGTAAAAAAAGGGGATGTTATGAAAGCGGTTGTCGTACGTACTGCAAAGGAAGTAAGGAGACCCGATGGATCGTATCTGAAGTTTGATGATAATTCTGCTGTTCTGATTACTAATCAATTGGAGCCCATAGGGACAAGGATCTTTGGTCCTGTGGCGCGAGAGCTGCGGGCTAAACAATTTATGAAGATCATTTCCCTGGCACCAGAGGTGTTATAAAGGGTTGGAACGGGGTATATGAAATGCAGGTCAAGCGATTGAAAAAAGGCGATATGGTGAAAGTGATAGCCGGTAAGGATAAAGGGAAGACCGGCAAGATTATGAAGATAGTGAGCGATAAAGACCAAGTAGTTGTGGAGAAGCTGAACATCATTAAGAGACATAAGAGGCCGGATGCAAAGGGGAAAGGAGGCATCGTAGAGAAGGAAGGGCCGATCAGCGTCTCTAATGTGATGTTCCTCTGCAGCAAATGTGATACCGGTGTCAAGGTGGGGTTCAAGATCCTGGAAGATGGAAGAAAAACTCGAGTTTGCAAAAAATGCAACGAGATATTGGATACATAGGTCAAAAAAATGGCTAGGCTGAAAGATTATTATATAAAAGAAGTAGTACCTGTTTTGATTAAAGAGTTTAATTATAAAAACAGAATGCAGGTGCCGAAGCTCGAAAAAATTGTAGTAAACATGGGCGTTGGTGAAGCGATTCAGAATATAAAAACACTTGATAGTGCAGTGGCAGATCTTTCGCTGATTGTCGGGCAAAAACCCGTGATAACGAAAGCAAGGAAGTCAATTGCTACATTTAAACTGCGTCAGGGTATGTCCATAGGATGTCGGGTTACCTTGAGGGGGGATAGGATGTATGAGTTTTTTGACAGGCTTGTGAATGTTGCACTTCCGAGGGTCCGTGATTTCAGGGGGATTTCGCCGAAGTCTTTTGACGGGAGAGGTAATTTTGCTCTGGGATTGAAAGAACAAATCATCTTTCCCGAAATAGAGTATGACAAGATCGATAAGATAAGGGGTATGAATGTTGTGATTACGACATCGGCAAGGACGGATGAAGAAGCAAGACAACTGTTAAGGCTCATGGGGCTGCCGTTTAGAAACTGATGCGTTAAAAGGAAAAATATCTGGAGGAATTTGTGTGGCAAAAAAATCCCTGATTGCAAAAGCGAAAAGGACACCAAAATTTTCAGTAAGGGTATATAATCGTTGCCCCCTTTGCGGGAGGCCGAGAGCTTACTTCAGAAAATTTGACATGTGCAGGATATGCCTGAGGAATCTCGCCATGAGAGGTGAAATTCCCGGCCTTATCAAGTCGAGCTGGTAATGTGTGTTAAGGAGTAAGATATGGGAATGACAGATCCTATAGCTGATATGTTGACTAGAATACGTAATGCCAACAAAATACGATTTAAGAGTGTAGATGTACTACTATCCCAGATAAATCTCAATATTGCAAAGGTTTTGAAAAAATCGGGATATATTGGAGGCTTTGACATAAAGAAAGATGGAAGTGGCCATCAGGTATTGAGGATATACCTGAAATATGCTGATGCTAAGAGATCAGTTATTACGGGTATTCAAAGGATCAGCAAGCCGGGAAGGCGGGTTTATGTCAAGAGTGAAAAGATCCCTAAGGTGTTAAACGGTTATGGCATTGCAATTCTTTCCACATCAAAAGGAATTTTGACTGACAAAGAAGCGAACGAGATGAAGGTAGGCGGCGAAATCTTGTGCAATGTGTGGTAGGAATTTTTATTGAATGTGGTTAATGAGTCTCCGGAGATTTATAAATGTCAAGGATTGGTAAGAAACCTGTTGTAATCCCTAAAGGGGTAAAAATCAGTCAGGATAAATCAACCGTCAAGGTAGAGGGTCCAAAAGGAACTCTGTCTATGGTATTACCCCGTGGTATCGAGGTTGCTGAAAAAGACGGGGCTATAGAAGTAAAAACGCTTGCTGAAAGCAGAAAAGAAAAATCGTATCACGGTCTAGTCAGGACACTGATGGCAAATATGGTAATGGGTGTCAGTGTTGGCTTCCAGAAGAGTCTTGAACTCTCTGGCATTGGATACCGAGCGGAAAAAAGTGGTGACACTCTCAAGTTGGTTTTGGGATTTTCCAGTCCTGTGGATTACCAGATTCCCAAAGGAATAGATGTAAAGATCGATAAGCAGGTGAATGTTATCGTTGCCGGCATTGACAAGCAACTCGTCGGAAGGGTTGCCGCCGAAATAAGAGATTTGAAGAAACCTGAACCTTATAAAGGAAAAGGGATACGTTACATTGGTGAAAGGGTAAGGAGAAAAGTTGGCAAGTCCGTTGGGGCCTAATTAAATGCTGCCACTTGGCGGTATGATAACATAATTGACGCGCGAAACTCTATTACGAGGGGTAAAACATTGGCATCGAAGAAAATAGAAAAGATAAGGGTTAAACGAAAAAAGAGGGTGAGAGGAAAAATATTCGGCACGGAGAATAGGCCGCGCCTTTCTGTATTCAGAAGTGCCCAGCATATATATGTTCAAGCAATTGCAGATGATGTTGGAAGAACGCTGGCTGAAGCCTCAACGCTGAGTAAGGAAATAAAGGGGACTTTCAAGGAATTGAAGAAGGTTGATGCGGCAAAGGAAGTGGGTAAGCTCGTTTCAAAAAGATTGAAGGCTATAGGAATCGATCATGTTGTCTTTGATAGAGGAAGATACCTTTACCATGGGCGTGTTGAGGCACTTGCACAAGCGGTGAGAGAGTCGGGATTAATATTTTAGTTTTGGACCATATAACTTGAAGGGAATGGATATTAATTGAGGGTATGGAAGAATTAGAACTTCTTGACAGGGTGATAACGATTAACAGGACTGCTAAAGTGGTCAAAGGCGGGCGGAGGTTCAGGTTCAGTGCTGTAGTCGTGGTTGGCGACGGGAAGGGATCTGTGGGCGCCGGTCTGGGAAAGGCACATGAGGTACCGGAGGCGATCAGAAAAGGCATGGAAAAAGCCAAGAAGAGCATGGTGAAAGTTGCCATTTCTAACAGAACGGTTCCCTACGAGGTCATTGGAAAATATGGGGCAGGGAGAGTTCTCTTGAAGCCTGCATCCGAGGGAACTGGTCTCATAGCAGGGGGAGCTGTAAGAGCGGTTCTTGAAGTTGCCGGTGTCCATAACATATTGACAAAATGCTTAGGCTCGCACAATCCTCACAATCTGGTAAAGGCTACCATTGATGGTCTGAGTCAATTGAAAGACCCCGTGGAAATATCGTCACTGAGAGGGAAAAGCGGTACTGAAAACTGACGTTTTCCTAAATTCATAAATCATAGTTTATAAGGGACATTCTGTTAGTTGTTAAAATTAGCAGTTGTCTTACATAGGGGTAAATAGTGGGAAAAAAGCTTAAGATAACGCAGATAAGAAGTTATATAGGTAGACCGCAGAAACAGCGTCAAATACTGCGCGGGATGGGACTTGGTAAATTGAATAAGACAGTTATGCTGGACGATACACCTGAGATTCGGGGTATGATTAATAAAGTCAGTCATCTGGTATGTATGGAAGAGCTTAAAGGGGATAAGGCATGAATTTGGGTTCATTAAAACCGCCTGATGGTTCAAGAAAAAAAAGAAAAAGGGTAGGCCGCGGTGACGGATCAGGACATGGCGGCACATCCTGCAAAGGACATAAAGGTCAGAATGCACGTTCAGGCGGAGGAGTTCGTCCTGGATTTGAAGGCGGACAGATGCCCCTTTCGAGAAGATTGCCGAAGAGAGGATTTCGCAATCCCTTCCGCAGGGAGATTGCTACCATCAATGTAGAGCAATTGAAAAAATTTTCTAAAGGTTCAGTCATCGACAGGGAAGTACTCGTAAAGGCCGGCCTCATGAAGGCGAAAGCGGATGGCATTAAAATTTTGGGCAAAGGAAATATAGATTATCCTGTATCATTAAAGGTTGATATGATCAGCCGCGGAGCCAGGGAGAAAATTGAGGCTGCCGGAGGCTCGATTACAGTGGTGATCTGATTTGTTAGACGGCTTAAAAAATATTGGGAAGATCCCGGAGCTTCAAAAGAGAATTCTTTATTCATTTCTCCTTTTGACTGTTTACAGGATAGGTGCGCACGTTCCCACGCCCGGCATAGATAGGACTGCCTTAGCCGGTTTTATCGAGCAGGCGAAAGGGTCTTTGTTGGGCTTTTTTGATATGTTCGCCGGTGGGGCTTTTTCGAATGTGTCCGTGTTTGCTCTTGGTATCATGCCCTATATCAGCGCGTCCATTATCCTTCAGTTACTGACCATTGCTATTCCCCATTTAGAGAGACTTTCCAAGGAAGGCGAGGCGGGAAGGAGAAAGATCACTCAATACACCCGATACGGTACGGTAATTTTAAGTATCATTCAAGGTTTCGGTATTTCCGTTGGACTGGAACATATGGCCGGACCCACAGGGGCTTCCATTGTTATGGAGCCTGGCTGGGGCTTTCGCCTGATGACAGTGATAACATTGACTGCGGGTACGGCATTCATCATGTGGTTGGGGGAACAGATTACGGAAAAAGGTATCGGCAATGGGATATCGCTCATCATCTTTGCCGGCATTGTATGTAGAGGGCCCGCGGCCATCTACCAAACTTTCAGTTTGCTGTCTGCGGGAGAGATGGGTATTTTTTTCATTGTGATTCTTGTAGTATTAATGGTTGCAGTTACAGGTGTCATAGTATTTGTTGAAAGCGGCCAGAGGAGAATACCTGTACAGTATGCAAAGAGAGTTGTCGGACGAAAAATGTACGGAGGACAGACGACTCATCTGCCCTTGAAGGTCAATACTGCAGGGGTCATTCCTCCTATATTTGCCTCCTCCATTATAATGTTTCCCGCTACTATAGCTAACTTCATCGACCACCCATGGATGAAGGCGGTTTCAGGCGCCTTGAGCCAGGGGAAGATGGTCTATGAATTACTGTACGTCGTATTTATAGTATTCTTCTGTTATTTTTATACTGCGGTAGTCTTTAACCCTGCCGATGTTTCCGATAACATGAAAAAATACGGTGGCTATGTCCCCGGGATAAGACCCGGCAAAAAAACGGCGGAATATATTGATGACGTCTTGTCAAAATTAACTTTTAGCGGAGCAATATATGTATCGGTCGTTTGTGTACTTCCCAGCATACTAATAACAAAGTTTAATGTACCTTTTTATTTCGGCGGGACGGCACTTCTAATTGTAGTTGGTGTAGCTCTTGACACGGCAGGTCAGATAGAAACCCATTTGTTGACGAGACAATATGAAGGGTTCATGAAGAAAGGTCGCATTGCAAAACGACGTTAATACTATATTTAATAGTATGGTTATCTTGAAGCTGCCAGAAGAAATTGAAAAAATGAGGGCGAGCAATCATATTGTTGCTGAGATATTAAGTGCACTGAAGGAAAGAGTCAAACCTGGTATAACCACCGGTGAGCTGGACAGATATTCAGAAGAGCTTGTGTTGAAAAAAGGGGCGCAGCCGGCATTTAAGGGATATATGGGTTACCCTTATTCCCTGTGCATATCGGTTAATTCAGAAGTCGTTCATGGATTGCCTTCAAACAGGGTTTTACTGACGGGAGATATAGTAAGCCTTGATTTCGGAGTGTACTATAACGGTTACTACGGAGATGCTGCAGTAACGGTCCCTGTAGGCGATGTTCCTAAGGAGGCGTCGAGGTTGATCCGGGTGACTGAGCAAGGGCTTTATGAGGGAATCAGGGAAGCGAAAGCCGGAAACCGTCTCGGTGACATATCGGCTGCTGTTCAAAATTACGTTGAGGCTGCTGGTTTTTCTGTGGTGAGAGATTTTGTGGGCCACGGAATCGGGAAGAAGCTTCACGAGGAACCGCAGATACCAAATTTCGGGGTAAGGGGGAGAGGAATAGAATTGAAGGCCGGTATGGTTTTAGCTATCGAGCCGATGGTCAATGAAGGCACTTACAAGGTGAAGGTGACTGATAACGGCTGGACGGTTGTAACACAAGATGGGCAATTATCGGCCCATTTTGAGCATTCTGTTGCTATTACTAAAGACGGTCCGGATATTCTCAGCATATTGCAGTGAAAGAAAAATAGCTGAACATATGGGTCAGGGTGCGGACTTTTTGCTAAGTCATCAGAAAACGATTAAGACAGGTTGTTATGGCAAAAGAGGAGCCGATCGAGGTTGAAGGAAAAGTCGTTGAGACTTTACCCAATGCAATGTTCCGGGTTGAGCTCGAAAATGGGCATAGGGTACTCGCCCACATTTCGGGAAAGATGCGCATGCATTTTATCAAGATATTGCCGGGTGATAAGGTTACTGTTGAGCTTTCTCCATATGATCTGACCAGGGGTAGGATAATTTACCGAACAAAGTGAATCCTTTTTTAAGGAGTGATTATCGTGAAAGTACGGTCTTCTGTTAAAAAGATTTGTGATAAATGCAAAATTATAAAAAGGCGCGGTGTGTTGAGGGTTATCTGTGAGAATCCGAAACATAAGCAGCGACAGGGATAAATAAGACTATAGTGTTTGTAAGCAGGAGGTTATGAGGTGGCAAGAATTGCGGGAGTTGATCTACCGAAAAACAAGAGAATGGAAATCGCGTTGACGTACATATACGGAATAGGAAGAAGCAAGGCACGGTACATTCTGGAAAAAGCCGGCGTTAATTTTGATAAGAAAACGGATGCTATCGGCGATTCGGAAATAACCTCCATAAGAAATGTTATTGATAAGGAACTTAAGGTTGAAGGTGATTTAAGGCGTGACGTGTCTATGGCGGTGAAACGGCTGATGGATCTTGGAGCTTATCGCGGATTAAGGCACAGGAAAGGTCTTCCTGTCAGGGGTCAGAGGACGAGTACAAACGCGCGAACGAGAAAAGGGCCGAGGAGATCAATAGCTGGCAAGAAGAAATAAATACAGGATACTGATCCGGAGGAGAGATGGCAAAACAGGCAAGAAAAACTGGTAAAAAGAAGGAAAAGAAAAACATACCTGAGGGTGTTGTACATATACAATCCACCTTTAACAATACAATCATCACGATCACGGATCTTAGCGGCAATGTTGTCGCCTGGTCTTCTGCCGGGACACAGGGATTTAAAGGGTCTAGGAAAAGTACCCCTTTTGCCGCGCAAGTGGCAGCCGAGGATGCAGTGAAGAAGGCGAAGGAACATGGCATGAGGCGGGTTCAAGTGTATGTAAAGGGGCCCGGTTCAGGACGGGAGTCTGCTTTAAGATCTCTGCAGATAGCCGGGTTGAGTATTAGTTTAATCAGAGATGTCACTCCGATACCCCATAATGGATGCCGTCCTCCAAAGAGAAGAAGAGTATAAGGGAGGAAATCCTAAATACAAAACCCAAAGCACTGAACAGTCAATGTATGTTTAGAATTTAGATATTAGAATTTTGAAAGGATAATTGGGAGGTTTTTTTGGCGAGATATAAAGAATCAGTATGTAGGCTATGCCGAAGAGAAGGCTTGAAACTATTCCTCAAAGGGGACAGATGTTACGGTGAAAAATGCGCCTTTGAAAGAAGGGGATATGCGCCGGGAGATCATGGTCAGATCCGAAAGAAATACTCCGATTACGGGGTGCAATTGAGAGAAAAACAGAAACTTAAAAGGATGTACGGTCTGTTGGAAAGACAATTCAGGGGTTATTTTGAAAAGGCTGACAGACAAAAAGGAATAACAGGTACCAATCTGTTGCTTTTTTTGGAAAGACGTCTTGATAACATGGTCTTCAGAATGGGTTTTGCCAATTCGAGGACTGAGGCGAGGCAGTTGGTAAGGCATAATCACTTTTTAGTGAATGGGAAACCGGTAAATATACCATCCTATTTGGTTAATGTGGGTGGTCAAATCCAGGTAAGAGAGAAGAGCAGGAAGGTGGAACGGATACGGGAGGCAATGGAAATAGTTGCCAGACGCGGCATACCACAATGGTTGGAATTGGATAAAAGTAATTTTAGCGGTGTGGTAAAAGCTCTTCCTTCTCGTGAAGAATTAGTTATGCCCGTTCAAGAACAGTTAATCGTTGAGCTTTATTCCAAGTAACACGATGATATACTAAATAAATGCCCGAAGGGTAAGGAATTAAAATATGCAAAAGAGCTGGCGCAGTTTAATACGACCGAAGCGAATTGACATTGATGAAAATACGCATACCCGCTTTTATGGCGAATTTACCTGTCAGCCTTTAGAGAGGGGATTTGGCATTACCCTCGGAAATGCTATCAGAAGGGTGTTGCTTTCTTCTATCCAGGGAGCAGCCATTGTCTCTGTGAAAATTGATGGTGTTCTCCATGAATATTCGACAATTTCTGGGGTTAAAGAGGATGTGACCGATATTATATTGAACCTCAAAGGCGTTCGCTTAAAGCTTAATCAGGATGGTCCGAGAGTCGTTCATATCGATACCTCACGGGATGGCGTTGTAACGGCTTCTGATATTATCACCGATGGAACAGTTGAGATTCTCAATCCTGATCACTACATTGCAACCCTGTCCGGGGGTAAGAAATTTAAAGCCGAACTTGTAGTGAAGACGGGTAAGGGATATGTACCTGCACGAAGTGAGAGGGCTGCGGATCAGCCGGAAGGGACTATCAATATTGACGCAACTTTCACACCGATAAAAAAGGTCAATTACACGGTGACCCACGCGAGGGTAGGGCAGGTTGCCGATTACGACCGTCTTGTAATCGAAGTTTGGACGGATGGAAGTGTTCTTCCGGAGGACGCCCTGGCCTATGCAGCGAAGATATTGAAGGGGCAGTTGGATATATTTATTAACTTTGATGAAGTTGATGAGGAAGAACAGCTAGAAGTAGTAGAAGAAAAGGAAAGTGTTAATGAAAACCTGTTAAGACAGGTTGATGATTTGGAGCTTTCAGTAAGATCGGCAAACTGCTTAAAAAATGCCGGCATTAACCTTATTGGAGAGCTTGTTCAAAAAACAGAGGCGGAAATGTTGAAGACTAAAAATTTTGGCAGGAAATCTCTGAATGAAATAAAGGAAATCCTCGCTGAAATGGGGCTCAGTTTTGGTATGCGGTTAGATTTCCCTCCCTGGAATAAGGAAGAGAAGAAAGGGAATGAAGCGTCAGCGTAAAAAATTCACAAAAATGTTTGGCTGAGAAGGGAGATAATCAAATGCGTCACGGGAAATCGGGAAGAAAACTGGGTAGAACTGCAAGTCACAGAGAGGCCATGTTGAGAAACATGGTTACTTCCCTATTGAAGTATGAAAAGATTACTACAACCGATTCTAAGGCGAAAGAATTAAGAAAGGTTGCTGAAAAAATAATTACCCTGGGAAAGAGGGGCGATCTTCACGCACGGAGACAGGTGCTTTCTTACGTCAGGGATAGAGAAGTCGTAGGAAAACTTTTTGATGAGCTTTCGACACGCTATCGAGATTGGACGGGTGGCTATACAAGGATCGTAAAGATGGGTAATCGAACAGGTGATAATGCTCCCATGTCTATAATTGAATTTATCCGGGAAGCCGAGCCCGCTCCGGCAAAAAGAAAAGCCGTTTCACAAAAGTGACATTGCAATAATAACTTTTAAAGAGGGTCTTAAAAGGCAGGGATTTTTCTTTAACCCTGCCTTTCTTTTTTTCTTGTTTTTTCATCAGAAAAAATATACTTCATATCATACTGCGGTGCTTCCCATACGTATCTTATCTGTTTTTCTTTACAGAGTGGGATTGTTATTTTATCTCAACATGTATAAGTAATAAGGTAAGGAGGATTCCTATGGCAGAAGAAAAAATAGGTGAAGTGGTAAAATTTTTTGCAAAACCGTGTGTTGCTGCAATAAAATTAACAGTCGGTGAGGTGAAGGTAGGAGATACGATTAAAATTGCAGGTCATACTACAAGTATAACGAATACGATCGAATCGATGGAGGTAAATAATCAGAAAGTTGAAAAAGCTGTGGCAGGAGACTTTGTTGGTATCAAGGTATCTGATCGCGTTCGTCCGGGCGATGAAGTTTTAAAGGTTGTGCCTGAATAGCCCATTGGCTCAGTAGGACTGGGGGATAGACAATTACGGAGTTACCACCGGCTGATAAATTTATTGCCTGGGATATAAAGCTGTGTTAATGTTTCGCCGGTTTCTGATATATACAACATGCAATACCTGCCTTTTAATTAAGAAGAAGGGCTGCGAGGTATAATAAAAGGGGATTCCTCGCCGGCGACCTTCCATCTTTTAACTTTGAGATTCCACAAAAAGGATGCAGAGGAATGCTGATCACTGTGTTGGGTTGCCATGGATCGCAGACGCCTGGATGCAATACAACGAGTTTTTTATTGAACAGTAATATTCTTATCGATGCCGGTGCTATCACATCATTACTGACTATTGAAGAGCAAGCCAAAATAGATTATGTACTCGTAACCCATGCACATCTCGATCATGTAAGAGATATAATGTTTCTTGCGGATAATATTTGCTATCTGCATAAAGATCATCCTCTCATTGTAATTGGCACAATTAATATTATTGATACGCTAAGGACATATCTTTTTAATAATATAGTGTGGCCAGATTTTTCTTTGCTGCCTAATCCGGAAAATCCGGTTTTAAAATTTCAGGCGATCAAGCCTGGTGAAAAGGTTAAGCTCGATAATATCGATGTGACAGCTATCCTCGTTCACCACGTTATTGAGACGGTCAGTTATACCGTGGAATCTGAAGAAGGATCCATTCTCATAGTAGGGGACACCGGCCCCACTGAGGAAATATGGACTGTTGCAAACAATATTAGTAATCTAAAGGCTGTATTCATTGAAACGTCCCTTCCTAACAGTATGAAAGATGTTGCAGATATAACGGGTCATCTGACACCTTTAGGCCTGGAAGAAGAATTGAAGAAGTTAAATGCCCGCGATCTCGACATTTATCTTTATCACATGAAGCTTCAGTATCGTGATTCTATTCAAAGTGAGATAGCTATGATAAAAGACAGGCGCATTCATATACTTCAAGATGGTGAGGTTTTCGACATCTGACTTTTTGTGATAAGGCTACACATAATCAATATGCGAATTGCATGCAAGATCCTCTTGAACATCTTCGCGGGTTAAAGAGTGTTGACATTCGTTTTGGACTTGGTCCAATCTCGCGACTTTTAATTCGCCTGAATAATCCCCAAAATGCATACGGGACCGTTTTAATCGGCGGAACGAATGGGAAGGGCTCTATTGCAGCCATGGTGGCGTCGATCCTGTCCCATGGCGGTTTTCGTGTTGGTCTTTATACATCGCCCCACTTGATTGATGTCCGGGAGAGGATAAAAGTAGACGGTAACTTGATCTCTCCGAAGGAGATTGTTGAATGGATAGAAGAAGTAAAGAAACAGTCTACGGAAAATATAACCTACTTTGAATTTCTCACTGCTATTGCCTTCCTCTACTTTCTTCAGAAACGCGTGGATGTGGCGGTTATAGAGGTAGGGATGGGGGGTAGACTTGATGCAACCAATGTGGTTACACCTCTGGTGTCTGTCGTATCCAATATATCCCTCGATCATGAGGAATATCTCGGGAATAGCCTGGAAGATATTGCCCGGGAGAAAGGCGGCATCATTAAGGATGGAGGTATATGTATCACCGCAGTAAAGCAAAGACGTATTTTTAAGTTTTTAGAAGATACATGCCGCAAGAGAGGAGCAGAAATATACAGAGTAGGGAGAGATCTAAAAGTCGATATATTCTGTAATGGTTCATTTTCTTTTAGCGGTATAAGAAAAAGATACAGCGATCTCGTTTGTCCTTTGAAGGGAAAACATCAGATTGAAAATGCTGCCGTTGCTCTCGGTGTCATAGATTGCATAGCATCCAAAGGGTTTGAAGTCAGCGACGCCGCCGTTTTTGGGGGTATTCGAGATGTGCAATGGGAAGGCCGCTTAGAGATCCTCCAGCAAAAACCTACGGTCCTTGTGGATGGTGCCCATAATGCAGATGGCGCAACTGTCCTTTCAAAGGCATTGAAGGAGGAATTTGTCTATCGAAAGTTAATCCTCATCTTTGGCGTGCTAAACGATAAAGACTACAAAACGATGTTGAAAAAGCTGGTTCCCCTTGCGGAGCACCTGATTATTACAAAACCTGATACAGTAAGAACGATGCCTCCGGAGGTGATTATGAAGGCTGCGAAATCGTACAGGAAGCGGATCGAGGTCGTGGAAAACTCACATGAAGCCCTAAAGCGGGCATTATCCCTGGCCGATCCGTGTGATCTCATCTGTATAACAGGCTCCCTGTATCTTGTGGGTGAGATTAAGCGGGCATTTTCAGTATCGAGCAATGAACCACAAATTATAAATTGATGCTTGTGAAATAGTCTTTGGCAGGATTAAAAATATTGCGTTCGCGGAATATGTTTCAGGCTGGATTGACCCTTTGCTCATCAGTAAAGGCTTGATGCCTGGAATGTAGTTTGTGCAGAATTTGAAATCTTTAAAGTTGTGGAAATCACTTAATAAGTAGAGATGACGGCACCATTTATTCATAAGAAAGAGCAACTGCCGCTTAAAATCGGTTTAATAATTTTTTTCTGTCTTATCCCTGTATGCAATTTAATTGCTGCTGAAATTGATATTGCCAGAGGACCGGTGACAATTGAAGCAGACAGTATTTCCTATGACCAAAATGTTGATACCTATTACGCAAAAGGAGATGTTGTTATATCCTATTCCGGGGGCCTCCTCATGGCAGAATCCGTGAGTCTTAACAAGGCATCAAACGAGGCCACTGCCGAGGGGTTTGTCATGATTGTAAGTGACAACGATATCCTCGAAGGGGATAAAGCGGAATTCAACATTGAATCCAAGACTGGTGTTGCCTACGGCGGCAAGATGTTTCTTGAGAAAAATCATTTTTATATATCGGGATCAAAAATTGAAAAAAAAGGTGAGGCGACATACTATGTGAAAGATGCCACCGCGACAACCTGTGACGGGGATTCACCGGACTGGCGACTGATGGGCAGAGAACTGGACGTCACCATCGACGGATACGGTACCCTTAAACACGGCGAGTTTCTGGCTAAAAATGTTCCAGTGTTTTATACTCCCTATTTACTGTTTCCTGCGAAGACAACCCGACAATCGGGGTTCCTTTTCCCCTACCTTAACTATTCCCAGAATAAGTTAGGCTGGGATGTCGAGATTCCTTTTTACTGGGCAATTTCAGAAAATACAGACGCGACATTTTATCAGCGCTACATGGATAAGAGGGGATTTAAGGAGGGGGTTGAGTTCAGATATTTCATCGGCAGCAATACCTTTGGCACCCTTTACGGTGACTTTATGAATGACTCCTGGCGCGTTAATGAGACAGTAGGAAATGTGAGCAGAGACTGGCAGTCAGACCATAAACGGTGGTCTTACTATCTGAATCATGAGACCATGTTCGACCCTTCTTTTTACCTTAGAACCGATATCCGGAAGGTCTCTGATAACTGGTATTTCCGGGATTTTTCCTCGCATAATTACTATCTTGATAACTATTCAGCAACGGAAGCCCAGAAGTTTAAAAAAGTCCCCTTCTTCGGTGATGAATCTCTTGGATCCCTCGATTCAACCGCCCGTCTGGTCAAAAACTGGCAACTATACAACCTGACCGCCCTCGCCCGTTACACGGATGATTTCGCAAGCGCATCAAATGACGCGACTTTACAGAAATATCCTGAAATTAACCTCAAAGGGATAAAACGCCCCATCTTTGGTACTCCTCTGAATTTGGAGTTTGATGCAACATATGATTATTTTTATAGAAATGAAGGGCAGAAAGGACATCTCTATGATGTTCAGCCGACTCTTACCTTGCCGCTACGCATGGGTGATTACCTCCAGTTGACGCCTCAAATGGGAGTAAAGGAAACATTGTGGGATCGTAATGACGGTCTTGATACAGGTCAAAATAAGCATGACAGCAGGACTGTATACACTACTGGTGTTTACGCTACGACTGAGGTTCACAGAATATTCAATGTGGCTGGTGAGGAGATTGAGAAAATAAGGCACGGCATAAAGCCGGAAATAACGTACACCTATATTCCCAATGTCAATCAAGACAATGTCCCCGATTTTGCGACAGCGATACCTGAGCAAAACACCATCACGTATGCACTGACGAACACGCTTGTAGCGAAAGCGAAGGAAAAAGGAGGTGGAGGGAGTTATCTGGAATTGCTTCGCCTTAAACTATCCCAGACATTTGATATCAATGAGGCAAAAAGAGGTGACAAATTCGATCCCACGACCGGAGCCCTTATAGATAAAAGGCCGTTCAGTGATGTCGACATTGAACTCGATGTCAAGCCATTTAAATATCTTTCATTTTTAGCCCGTAATAAATATAATGTATATTCAAATAGTTGGGATCAGACTAATTATGATTTAAACATGAGTGACTGGCGAGGGGATACGGCGACCGTGGGGTACCGATATATCAGTTCTCGCTTCTCGACTATTAACGGGATCAACGCTTCCGCCCCTAATATACCTTTTTCCCCGTATCTATATACCGCGGCCCCCCTTGAAGAGATCAACCTTTCTCTTAAGGCTGTGATAACAAAATCTGTCGACTTAATCTATGTCCTGAGAAAAGACGAATTTAATAAGCAAACTCTGGAAAACACGATTGGTTTCAACTATCACAAACAGTGCTGGAGCATCGAGGTAAAATATTCCGAAACTGAGGATGATAAGAGAATAACTTTAGCCTTCTCACTTTACGGACTGGGTAAGTTCGGCGGGCAGTAATATTATATAAATCGAAATAATGACATGTTTTTCCTTGACAAATATTTTGAAATTTCGTAACTTTCTTCGTTATATTTTTTATATTTGGGTGGTTTATGAAGACATACAATGCAAGAAAAGAGGACATTATCAGAAACTGGTATCTTATCGATGCCCAAGGGCATATTCTGGGAAGACTAGCCAGTGAGATAGCAAGGCGTTTGCGGGGCAAACACAAACCTATTTATACACCCTATGTAGATACAGGGGACTTTATAATTGTTGTTAATGCCGGGCAGGTTTCCCTTACTGGCAAAAAAATGTCGGACAAGGTATACTATCATCATTCCGGTTACCCGGGTGGTTTGAAACAAACGTACGCTGGGAAATTGTTAAAAGACAATCCGGAAAAGGTTTTGCTCTATGCAGTGAGGGGGATGCTCCCAAAAAATTCATTGGGGAGGAAAATGCTGAAAAAGCTCAAGATTTATCCAGGCAACGATCACCCGCACGAGGCCCAGTGTCCTGAAGTAATAAAATTATAAAGAAATGATTTTTTTGAACGGTCATTTGCAATACTTGGTAAATTTTCATATTAGGAGCTGACGGGAGAGAAATTTGATGGAAAAACGTTTTTATGCCACGGGAAAAAGAAAGTATGCCATAGCCAGGGTATATATGAAGGAAGGCAGCGGTAATCTGACGGTCAATAAGAGGAATTTTGATGACTATTTTACAAGGGACAGCCTCAAGATGCTCATAATGCAGCCTCTCGAAATTGTGGGAGCAAGGAACAAGTTTGACTTTTTTGTTAATGTATCAGGCGGCGGTAAAGCTGGACAGGCGGGAGCAATAAAGCATGGTATAGCTAAAACACTTGTGGAATACGACATGGAATGGCGATCTGTTCTTAAAAGAGCGGGATTCTTAACGAGAGATTCGCGCATTAAGGAAAGAAAAAAATACGGCCAGCCGGGAGCAAGGAAGCGTTTCCAATTTTCTAAAAGGTAACATTTCTGAAGGAGGCTTCTTGGCCTCCTTTTTTTTGGCGTTTGATTTGACATTATTGTATAAGAAATGGTGAACAAATTTTATTAATCATGACTGGAAATATTTTTTTACTTTGCTTTCATAGGTAATGAATATGCTTAAAGCAGGTATATACGGCGCGAGCGGATACACAGGACAGGAACTTCTCAGACTATTGCTCGGGCATCAGCAATTTGAAATCGTAGCAGCGACATCGAGGCGATATGCCGGAATTGCAGTTTCTGATATTTATCCTGTCTTTGTCGGTTTGACCGATCTTGCCTTCAACAATGCATCTCCGGAAGATGTTGCAGCGATGGCAGATGTTATCTTTTTGGCCCTGCCACACAGCGTTTCCATGGATGTGGTGCCCCTTTTTTTGAAGGCCGGGAAGAAGGTGGTCGATCTGAGTGCGGATTTCCGATTGCGCGACATCACCGTTTACGAACAGTGGTATAACAGGCACACCGCCCCGGATTTCATCAAGGAGGCAGTTTATGGCATACCGGAACTATACCGGGAAGCCATTTCTGCTGCAAGGCTGGTTGCCAATCCGGGTTGCTATCCGACCAGCGTTATTCTCGGTCTTGCCCCGTTATTGAAGGCGGGCTGGATCGACGATACGTCGATCATCGTTGACGCGAAATCAGGTGTGAGCGGCGCGGGGAGGGAACCTCAGGTCGGAACGCTTTTCTGTGAGGTCGATGAGGGTTTCAAGGCTTATAAGGTTGGTAAGCACAGGCACACGCCGGAGATGGAACAGGAGATTAGTATTCTTGCCGGACATGATGTCAGGATCTCCTTTACACCCCATCTCCTGCCGATCAGTCGAGGGATCCTCAGTACTATTTACACTACGCTTCGGAAAGATGTTGCTGACACGGATCTGACCGATCTCTATCTGGAATTTTATAAGGGAAAGAAGTTTGTCCGGATATACAAAGTGGGGACGTTTCCCGATATTTCTTCCGTCCGCGGTTCGAATTATTGTGATATTGGTATGACCGTTGATCGGAGGACAAAGAGGGTTATTATCATATCTTCCATTGATAATCTTATTAAAGGCGCATCCGGCCAAGCCATACAGAATATGAATCTCATGTGCGGGATTGGTGAAGATACCGGGCTGAATATGATATCGCTTTTCCCTTAGACATATTACTTATATTCGTTGCAGAAGGATTTGATGTCTATAAAATTATATAACACGCTGACGAAGAAGAAAGAAGTTTTCAAGCCGCTCATCGTAGATAGTCTCGGTATTTACGTGTGCGGTATCACCGCATACGACGTATGCCATGTCGGTCATGCACGTTCAGCCGTGGTATTTGATGTAATTACCCGATATTTTTCGTATCGGGGTTATCTTGTCACGTATGTAAAAAATTTTACTGATGTGGATGACAAAATCATCGCGAAGGCCAACTCGGAGGGAAGAACGATTTCGGAGATATCTGAAAGATATATCAGGGAGCATAATGAGGATATGGATGCACTTCGGATAGCCAGGCCTTCAGTCGCTCCCAGGGCTACAGAACACATCGACGGTATGATAAACTTGATCAAGGCTCTACTCGATAAAGGCATGGCCTATGAAGTCGACGGCGATGTATACTTCGCAGTGGAAAAATTTAAGGGATACGGGAAGCTTTCGGGCAGGAGCTTGGATGATATGATGGCCGGCGCCCGTGTGGATGTGAGCGAGAAAAAGAAATATCCCCTCGATTTTGCTCTCTGGAAGGCCAGTAAAGAAGGAGAACCATGGTGGGATAGTCCCTGGGGAAGAGGCAGACCGGGATGGCATATCGAGTGTTCCGTCATGAGCCAGCATTTCTTGGGAGAGACTTTTGACATCCATGGCGGCGGAGAGGATCTGATATTTCCGCATCATGAAAACGAGATTGCCCAGTCCGAGGGTGCGACGCGGAAGCCTCTGGCCAATTACTGGATCTACAATGGGTTTGTGAAGGTGGAAAGTGAAAAGATGTCGAAGTCACTCGGCAATTTCTTTACTGTGAAAGAGATATTAAAAAATTACCATCCGGAGGTAATAAGGCTCTTTATGCTCCAGAGCCATTACAAGAGCCCTGTAGACTTTTCTGAAGATTCTCTTTCTGAGGCGAGGATGGGTATGGAGCGATTTTACACAACCCTGAAAGCCGTCAAAGAGGCATTAACAGCCTGTGGTGATTTATCAGGCATTATGGCAGAAAAAATTTCTGGGCAGAACCGGGACATCTTTGATAAGGTTGCATCGCTTCCTGATAAATTTAAAAACACCATGGATGATGATTTCAACACCCCGAGGGCCATCGGGTATATTTTCGATGCCGTAAGGCATGTCAACGGTTATATGGCGGATGAAAAATTTTCCATCTCCCCGGAGACATGTTATGTTCTGAATGCAGCTAAAAAAGCCATCTCGGAAGTGGGAGGCGTCTTGGGGTTGTTCCTTGACGATCCTGATGATTATTTTATGCAGGATCGGAACAGAGAAGTCCAGAAACAGGGGCTGGATGTCAAGGAGATTGAGCGTCTCGTCGAAGAAAGGCGCGCCGCCCGGCTGGCCAAGGACTGGAAGAGAGCTGATGAGATTAGACATATCCTTGCAGACAAGAAGATAACCGTCAAAGATACCCCTGCTGCAACTACCTGGAAGATAGAATGAAGCTTTGAAAAAATTTTCTTGTAAACGAAAAGATCTTGCTTCGCACGTTTATAAACTTTTTCAAGCATCATATGAAAGCGACCAATTAGCGTTATTCGGACAATTCACCGCGCAATACAGTAACAGCCTGTCCGCTGAGGAAGACATGATCCTTAGCCATGCGAACCCTGACGATGCCTCCTCTTGCTGATGCCTGATAGCCGACCATTTCATTCTTGCTTAGTTTGGCCTCCCAGTATGGTCCGAGGCAGCAGTGCGCTGAACCCGTGACGGGGTCCTCATTTACACCTACCGCAGGTGCGAAAAACCGGGAAGTGAAATCGTATTCCCTGGAACTGGATGGACTCGTTACAATGACACCCCGCATCGGTATTGTGGTGAGGAGTGTAAAGTCTGGACTGATACGGCGAAGGGTTTCCTCGGAATCTACCTCTACAATGTAGTCGAAGCGATTTTTCCCTGCGTACTTGAAGCTAACTCCCAATGCCTTGGAAAGATCAGCCGGTGGGGATATGGCGGTCTCTGGCTCGACAGGAAAATCCATTTCGATCCATCCGCCTTTTAATGCAGCAGTCAGAAGACCGCTTTTGGTGAAAAAGCGTGCCTGATCTTTCAGGTTAAGATACCCAATTTCCCATAGGGCATGGGCGCTGGCGAGAGTAGCATGTCCGCAGAGTTCCACTTCGATGGATGGTGTAAACCAGCGGAGATTAAAGCCGTCGACTTTTTTTTCAAGAAAGGCGGTCTCAGATAGGTTCATCTCTCGTGCCACATTTTGCATCCATGTGTCGTTCCGATGTCGCGACAAGACACAGACAGCCGCCGGATTTCCTTTAAATGGCTGATCGGTAAAGGCGTCAATCTGGATAATTATCTCTCCCACAGTTTTTCCTCATTACGTTATTAAATAATTTTATTTTCTTTTTCTGAAAACCCGCCATATTGTGAGAAGCCGTTCTGCCAGAATTGCTACGATTATGCGCGGTACCCATAGCCAGAATGGGCTGAGACCCAGCGACAGAAAGAGGCTGGGATCTTCTACCAGTGCGTGATTAATGCCGATAGAGAGATGCAGCTCTTCCAGTTCTTTATTTGACAAATGCCCTGCTTTGACTTCCTCCACAATAACAGCGCCACCGTATGCTACCCCGAAAATGACGGCAGTAAGCCAGAGGAACCCCACCTTTTTATTGAGGCCCATCATTTTCAAAAGAGGGTTAAGCAGGTTGACCATGGGATTGATCAGGTTAAAGGTCTTCAGAATCTCCAGCGAAGTCAGTACGCACATTATAATGGCAAATATCTTGATACTGAGGCTGAGTGTGGTCAATCCCCACTCCTGCATGGCCTTAATAAAGGGCTGATGCGACTCCGGTGAGTAACCTTCAGTTGCCATTACGGTTGTGCTTATATCAAAGAATGGTGCTACTGCAATTACGGTGAACATGGCAGCCGCCAGGCGAAACAACGTGGCCTTGACGGGATGAATCCCAGATTTTGCCTGGACAACACCTTCCTGAATCAAATTATGGGCGATGAGAAGGAAAATGGCCATCAATGTCATCTGATCCCTTGAAAACGGGAGTACCGCCATTGCAGCAATTCCACCGTAGATATTTGTCAGCATACCAATAAGGAGAGGCAAGGCGGCCACGGCGGGAAGGCTGAGAAGACTCATGATCGGCTGAAGGAGAAAGTCCACACTGCTTAACCAGCCGCTCCAAGCGATGAGCGCCGTGAGAATAGAAACAGGGATGAGTATTTCCATTATCCAGATAAAACCATCCAATCCTTTACGAAGTCCGGATTTCAAACCTTCTTTAAATTTATTCCTGTCCAGCCCCATGAGTGTTCAAATCTCTTTACGATAATCAGATTAATCCCAGCAGTTGAAATATCTTTTCAAAGCGCATCTCCCAAGAATGCTCACGACGTGCACGTTCGAACCCCTTCCTTCTAGTCTCATCAGCTTTTTCGGGGTTTGCTAAGAGGAAACGGATTCTTTCAACCAGTTCATCAAAGTCTTTATAGGTTATAATCTCGAAGCCCAGTTTATAAAACTTTTCCAGCTCAGGATGGTACTCCGTAATATAAAGCCCGCCGCTCATAGGAATCTCAAAATCTCTCCCTTTGAGGCAATAAGTGCCGCTAAGGCCGATAACACCTCCGAAGCCCAAATTAATCCTGCTCTTTGAGTACATGTGCACCATGTCATCCGTAGTTAAAGGGCCATTGGGCCAACCGTACCCGTAGGCTTCAACATGAATGTCATGAGATTCAAGCCTGTTTATTATCTCAGATCGATTTCCATAGCATTGACCGACAAAGGAAACATCGATAGTTTTTTCCGTATTGTAAGGTTTATGGATTTCTGGGTTTGCTCCCTCGGGGAGATAGAGGGGAATCGCTCCTTCGACGCAATATTTTTTCACAGCATCTTCTGTACTCGTCCAGCAGATGTCAAAGTAACGGCAAATATCTCTGGAGCCCATGGCCTGCCCGCGTCTGATCTTACCTACAAAATGTTCCTTGTCATTAAGCGCAAGATTGACCATGGGGACGCCTATGTTCCTCAAAGCCAGAACAGTTTCCGGGTACACGAGCTCCCCGGATAGATAAGAAAAGACGACGTCGGCAGCGTCCTGTTTCATCCATTGTTCCATTCGCTTTACCAGGTCTCTGTTCATTGCCACCTTTGTTGATTTGCGCCAGTATTTAGTCTGGTGGTTAAAGTTTTCAAACCAGTCATAATGCCGAACCTGTCCAAATTCTTCAAGCGACGGCCTTAAAGATTCATTTTCCCAGTTATAATGGTGATAGATGGAGATGATTTTCAATGTCCCCTTTTTTTTCTGCCGTATCAAAGGGAACCTGTTTTTCATAGCCCGTCGAATGGCCTTATCGTCAGGAATAGAAAGCTTTGCCGAAGCGAATCTGGCGTCGTAATAATTTTGTTCTCTCTTCAGTCTGCGCTCATTTTTCCAGATCCGAAATTGCCGCCGGTATTTTTTAAAGGGGTCATTCATTGTGACGGGAGGTTTGTCTCAAAGTTGATCAATATTAGGTATCTGTTTTTCTGATTGTATAAAGTCTGGCTCCGTTTGACTTGTCCACCCGGTCATTCATCATATTAAGCACATGTCCGGCATCGACAGCGGGGATCGAGAATCTCTGCGCCACATCTATACACACAGGAAGTGATCCGATACCCGCCCCGACAAGGCAGAGGTCAGTATCCGGGGGTATCTGTTTTAAGATGTTTTCTCTCATAGACTCCCAGCGAGTTGCAACGTATTCGGCCGGAATTTCTACGAAGGAAATATCCGGGTGGCTTGAAAACCGGCCGAACCAGTTTGTGCAGGAAACTCCGTTAGATTCTGAGTTAAGGATGCAGACTTTTTTATCATTGACGATGCGAATGAAATCCTCAGAGGTAAGGTAAGCATAGACCACATAGAAGGGTATATAGTTATCGGCCGTAAGCTCTATTCCATTGCCGAAGAGAAACTTCATAAATGTGGAAGCAGACGATTCATTTTTTGAACTGCCAAACATATCCAACAAACCTCTTGCCTTACGAGCAACATTTACGGGGGTAATAAGAGGGGCCATCTTTCCGCTTGCAGCGAGGATTTTCAACGCTTCAATATGCGAAGGCATCGCTTTCCTGATGGCATCAACAGATTCAGCCTGGCGGTAAAGGCCGTTGCAATTAAGGTCGAAGTTATAAAATGCATATTCCCCATCTGCAAAGCGGACAATTGGTGCTGCCTTCCGCTCCGATATACCTCTGGCAATTGTCTGGTGCAGTATACTGAAATAGTCGTTGCCTGTAGGTACGTCCCGGTGAAACAGGCAGATTTCTTCATCCGCTATCTTGGGTCCATGTCTTTCCAGGACAGGTGTATTATCGATATCTTCAAGAACTAATCTTTTGAAATAGAACTGACCGCTCTGGATCAAACTGTTTATGTAGTCCGGTTTTATATTCATAAATTATCACTGGCTTTTGGCGAAAAATTTTTATCTTTTTTTGCCACAACTGCAAAACTGTGCCCTGAAAAAAATCTTGCAATAGGTCTTGCCAACAGGTTGATGACCGGTATTCTATCCAGCTTATCCTTTACATGCTCCGATAGATAGTTCTTCGTGCGGATTATTTTAAATCCATGCTGCTGAAGAATTGCCACAAGACTCTCAGCTGTGAAATGGTATACGTGATAAGGCAAGTCCCAATTCGGCCAATTTGTTAAATCTGACTGTGCATCAAATCCTTCATAGTTGGGAACATCGACTATCAGTACTCCGTCATCTTTCAACCAGCGACGGGCCTTATCAAGATAAAATTTAGGGTTGGAAGCATGCTCGAGAAAATGCCACATAGTTATAACATCATATGAGTTGCTTTGAAAGTTAATGTCTCTGATTGGGCCCGCTGTCACGGGTATTTTTAATTCTTTTCTTACGTAAGAAGCAGAATAATCGGAAATATCAATTCCTTCTACTTCATAGCCAAACGTTCGGCAGGCGAGCAGGAAGTAACCCTGTCCGCAGCCGATATCAAGGATGCGGCCCTTTTTCTTGTATTTCCGAAAAAATCTGATTCGATGACCCTGCTGGGACAAACGACGTTGCATAACATCGGAGCCAATTTTAAGTCCGTTGTCATAATGACTATCGAAATAAATGCTGTCATAAAGATCACTGAACTCTTTTTCATCGGGTCGGGGGTCAAGAACGCCGAGGCCGCAGTGATTACATTTGTATACCGTCCAATTGCCCTTTTTGATCAGAAGGCTTCTGTCGGAATTGTTGCATAAAATGCAATTTCTTGCAGCTTTTTCCATTTATCAGGTGCTTCTGTCTTCGGCAGGGCGGTTGTGCCTATAACGCAACGCCGCCATTTTCTGTTTCCTGTTTAGTATTACCATAATCGTTCGAAATCTTCTTTGTGATAGGTCTTTTGAATGTCATCGAAATAACTTTTGGAGGTGTTGGTCTTAAAATGCTTCACCATGCCTTTATTGAATTGTCGATAGGCAAATGCAACAGGCGTGAGTACCACAAAGAAAATGATCGACAAAAGCACTTTGGAATTAATATTTCCCAGAAAGTGCGCAAACTTCATCCAGTATTTTGCTATCCAGGTTGTTATCCTGGATTCAAACGCATTTCCCATAATGAGGAGGCAGGCAAGCCACAGCAGCCATTGCGCACTGAATAACAGGTAACAGATCAATAACGCCAATGAAAGGACATTAATCGTTTTAAATACAGCAATTCTGTCCAAGTGAAGTCCTTAAAAAAGAGTGTAAATGAAGGGGGCGATAGCTGAGCCGCCTGTAAATACAAGAATCCCTATCAACAATAACATCAGGATCATAGGGAGCAGCCACCATTTTTTTCTTTCCTTTAAAAAGAACCACAAGTCTTTTAGAAATTCCATTATATTTCAACCTCAGTATTCTAATGTTGTACAATCTTTATTTTATATGCCAGTCCTGCAAAAAAAACAAGAATATAAGAAACGTATCTTGACAAGACGCAAACACTTTGAAGGTATAAATTTTCGTGAACCGCATTTTAGTCTAAGACATAGTCCTCACGCCAGTCTTTTTCCTCCAGCCAGTCGGGTTGTTCATTCTTTATAAATAGGTAGTCGCCTATTACGAGGCAGTCTATGTCCGTTCTCATGAAACACTTGTATGCGTCTTCTGGTGTGCAGACTATAGGTTCTCCTCTCACATTAAAGCTTGTATTGACAATTACACTATAACCCGTTTGCTTCTTAAAAGCCTCTATGAGCTTGTAGTATCTGGAATTCGTCTCCTGATGTACGGTTTGCAGCCTTGCTGAATAGTCCAAATGTGTAATGGCGGGTATGTCCGATCGAAGAGTGTAGAGTTTGTCTCTTATCGGCAGACTATGATAGTTTTCCGGCAATGCATATTTCCTGTTTGCCGCTACTTCAGCGATAAGGAGCATGTACGGCGAGGGCCTATCGATATCAAAATATTCCCGGGTATCGTCGTAGATAACTGATGGTGCAAATGGTCTGAAACTTTCACGGAATTTAATCTTCACGTTCAACCGCTTTTGCATATCTTTATTCCTGGCATCTCCCAGGATGCTTCTATTTCCCAGAGCTCTCGGCCCAAATTCCATCCTTCCCTGAAACCAGCCGATCGCTTTTCCTCGAGAAAGCATATCTGCGACTGTCTCGCATAATACATCAAAGTCTGTGTAGTAGTGATATGGGGCACTGTACTGCCGGGCCA
>DATKLL010000114.1:0-22007 GCA_035542475.1 Syntrophales bacterium | reverse complement strand
ATCTCCTGGCGGATTACTCTCTGCTCGGTGGAAGGCTCCTGCTCGACGGTTGAGATACCATTATTTTCTTCGGTTTCTAAAATGTCATCGATGGATAATTCTACACCGCTCCGGCCCCTCTTCCTGATCCTGTCCAAAGCTGCATTGGTCGCAATCCGGTAGATCCAGGTCGAAAGCCTGGAGCCACCTCGAAAATCCTTCAGGGATTGATTTACCTTCGTGAATACTTCCTGGGTCACATCCTCCGATTCTGCTTCACCAACCAGCCTTCCTATGTAGGCATGGATTCTGTGGCGGTACGTCTCATATATTGCTTTCAGGTCCGATTCCATTTCAATCATTTCCTTTCCCCGAACCTTTACCCGCAGGAACAGGTCGGAGCGCTTTTTGAACCGGCGGGCAGGGGACAACACATCTCTTCCACATCAGGTTTTAAGCCTTCAATCTTGTCGAAGATCTCATGATCGGAAAACGTCTCGGCATTTTTGCGTACCATCTTCGCGAGGGAAACGCATGCCCGCAATTGATCGGGTGTTGCACCCCCTCTCTGTGCTTTCTCCATTTCCAGGAGTGCATCGGGGGCAGAGTTCGCTGCGATCAAAGAAGCAGTCCGCACCAATAGCAACAGCATTTCCTTGTTATTGCTCGTGAGAGATGCGTCATCCCTCTTCTTCCCGCACACAAGGCCCGAAGCTTTTGCTTTCATCGTGCCCACTGCTTGTTCCTTTGCATCAAGTCCGGCCTGAAAGGCTTCGAACATTTCATGTTCAGGTATCCCCAATGACACAGAAACCCCATAAAGCTTGTCGGCACACGTCCGGCACCCCGCACCCATCGCGGCACCCATGGCGATAAGACTTTTTTGCTCGTTGGTCAAATGATTCTCCCCGTCTTTATTCATTGTTTCTTCCTCCTTTCCGAGATTTCTCCTCTTACACCTTTAGACGTAAGAGGGAAGAAGAAGGATACGTTGAAAATCATTTCTGTAGAAATTCTCCGAGGAGCCGCGATGTTTTACCGCTCATCCGGATGCAATCCATAAGTTTGCCGCTGTGATAAAATTTCTTTGTTGCCTCCGGATCCGTCCAGTCCACACCGGCAATGTCCCGGCAGTAAATAGATCCGTGGCTGATTTCTTCGCGGAAGCGTCTCATAAATTCCCTGGCTTCCGTCCACATGCGCGGGTCTTCTTTTTCCTCTTTCTTCCCGCGTCCATATTTCAGACCTAGAACAGCCAGGGCCCCCACTACGGCGCCGCATACTTCACCGCTGGCCCCCAATCCACCTCCGAAGGTTCCCATTGCCCGGATCATATCTTCATTCCTTTTTCCTAATTTTTCTTGCCCGACCGCAAGAACGGCTTGGCTTCAATGGAAGAACTGTTTCATCAGTTCAATGGTTTTAAGCTTCATTTCTTCCGGCATGGACATCTCCTTTCGCTTTAAATTGGTAAACCTCCTTGATTTGCCCGTACATTAACCTGAAGCCACATCTTTCATGACTGGCCCGAGGAATTCCTTTACCTTTTCTGCAAGATAATCGGACTTAATTAGAGAAATACAGCATATTTCCCCACTCTTTTCCCAGCTGATGAGGGCCAGTTTATCACCGGCTTTGATGTTTGCTTTATCCCGTAATTCTTTCGGGAGTACCATTTGTCCCCGTTCATCGACACTGATCATGGATTCGACGCGGCAACAACTCGCTGCCTCATTTCCGGATGCGCAACAAGATGCTTTTGGATTGGACTTGACCATTTCGCAACCTCCTATTTTTGATTATACTGATTAATAAATATTATCAGAATATTCTGTTTACACTGAATATAATAAACAGCAAGGCGTTTGTCAAGTAAAGTTTTCTCGTCTGTAAAAATTGTTTACTGAACCGTTGTATTTTCCTCTACTTTCATTAAAAATATATAACAAAGAAGAGCACCTGAATGCTTGGTGCAAAGCTTTCAGATGCCCTTTTTTTTCAAGTAATGAGATCTTACAGTCACAAAGAAATTGAGAAATAATCCTTTGACTTCGCAAAACAACGCGATTGTGGATATTCATCCAATGGTACAGAATCAGGCTTTTATTTTACCGATTTCTTCTTTCAGCTCCCTGATTTCTTTTTTCATCTCCTCAAGATCAGCAGAATGGGCGCTGCCCCAGCAGCGGAAACGCCCGCCAGCAAATCTCGATCTGAAAAAAAGACACATTATTACGCACAATGCTATACCGATTATCGGCACTATCCACCACCAGCCCCACACAGGACACGATGCATTTCCATACCACCAGCACATATAATCACCTTTCCCAGCTTATCATCAAATTTTGAAAACTGTTTATTTTGAGCACGCGGCACAATTGCCACCAGATGACATTCCCATCTTACTGCCTCAGAACGACTTCATTTTTTCCATCAGTGACTTCTTATCCTCTTCAGGCATATCCTTCACGCTGCCGCATGGACACAGCTCAGCCATCTTCTCAAAACATGCCTTCATCTTATTTTTGTCCTCTTCTGACATGTTGCTGAAGAACCCTTGCATCATCGGACCAAACATTTTTTCCATTTTTATACCTCCCTATGATTTTTTAAACTGACCATCTTCTTTGTCACAAATCTCATATACACCTTCTCTTTCCATAAACCGCCTATTTCAAACACCAGCTGCACCCACACGCAGCATCGGTTTTTTTAGCCCCTTTCTCCTGTTTCATGTCGGCCAGGACCTTGTCGGCGACTCGACGGGCCACATTCCGTCTTTCTTCTTCCGGAACGTCATCAATATCGAAAATATCCGTGTATTTATTGTATACCGACAGGGCATCGAATTGGGCAATCTTACCCTCATCAACGAGATTTTTGAGGATCCTGCCATGACAATGGAGGAAACACCCGCCTATCAACACTACCTTTTCAGCAGTGTTCATCCATCCGGCAATCGCAGATGTGGGAACCGTAAACATCTCTCCGTGGCAGCTGCGGCGGTAGGGTTCTTCTTTTGCCACCAGATTGGCCGCAAGACGGGCAATCTCCCCACGGATACATGCGCCTTCACAGGAAATCACGGGGATCTTACCCTCGCTCCGGTTTTGTTTGCCCACTAGTTCACCCATGGCGCATACGCCCTTTGTTTCATCAACGACGACTGAAAATTGTGCTTTTGATTTTGTCATAACCTCCTCGTTTTCGTCTTTTATCTCTTTAGACGAGTGGACTGTGAGTAAAGATACACCCATACAAAAAACTTTCGGAATTTATCTAAGTGACCTTTATTGACTACAGGGAAGAAAGATAGAGAAACATCTGGTGTGAAAGACGGATATCTTGAGCAAGAAAAACGCGGCAGATCCAAATAATAGAATAAACTTTCCCTTTGACATCATAAATATTTTTGTTTATCGTGAGCCGCTTCCAGGATTCTGTCAACTATTTACGTTTCTCAACCTGTTGTAAAAATTCGCTAAACAGGAAGGATATCAATGATGGTGGTCCACGAAAAGATCGGTGAAATGGTCGAGGAAATGACCCGGTGGCGTCATGAGCTTCACACCCGACCGGAGACGGCCTTTTCCGAATATTGGACATCAGACTTCATAGCCGAAAAGCTGATCTCCTTCGGTCTTGATATTCATCGGGGCATTGCGGGCACCGGCATCGTGGCAACCATCCAAAGGGGAAGGGCTAAAGCTCCAGCTATCGGCCTCCGGGCCGATATGGACGCCCTCGACATTACAGAGGCCACCGGACTTCCTTATGCTTCCCTTAACGAAGGGAAGATGCACGCCTGCGGCCATGACGGACACATGGTCATGCTTTTAGGGGCGGCGAAGTATCTCGCCGCGAATGATACATTCCGCGGAACGGTCCACTTCATTTTCCAGCCAGCCGAGGAAAACGAGGGCGGCGGCGGAAGGATGGTTCGGGAAGGACTATTCGACCTCTTTCCCGTTCAATCGGTCTTCGCCCTGCACAACTTTCCCGTCCTGCCCGAGGGGACATTTGCCATCTGTAAAGGTCCCATGATGGCAGCGTACGATGTCTTTGACATTTTAATTACAGGAAAAGGCGGCCATGCCGCTACTCCCCAGAATGTGAGGGATCCGATTCTGGCATCGGCCTATTTAATCAACCTTCTCCAGAGTATCGTGAGCCGCGACGTGAATCCCACGCAGGCGGCAGTGGTCAGTGTAACGGAGATCCACGGCGGCACCTCCTACAACATAATCCCCCATACAGTCATGTTGAGGGGGACAACACGCCATTTCCTCCCCGCAGTACAGGACCGCGTGGAGTCTCGCATGCGGGAGATATGCGCCGGCGTATCAAAATCCTTAGATGTCGCCGCCGATATTACCTACGAGCGGCGCTATCCCACGCTGGCCAATACGGAAAAGGAAACAGACGAGGCAGTCCGCGCTGCGACAGCTGTGGTGGCAAGCGACCGGGTCTTGACCGACATCACGCCGGTAATGACATCGGAGGATTTCGCGTTCCTTTTAAAGGAGCGACCCGGGGCATACATGGGGATCGGCGGTGGGAGGCCCAGGGAAAACGGCTTTCTGCATCAGGCCCTGTATGACTTCAATGACCGGATCCTGCCTGTAGGCGCGAGCTATTGGGCGACCCTGGTAGAAATGATACTTGCAAAGTGAGACTTAAGGACGATTATGATTAAACTGGATTTCAAAAACCGCAATTTTATAATTTACATTTCTCTTATCTTGATTACCGTTGCCGCCTTCTGGCAGGTGTATAATTTTGACTTTGTTCGTTATGATGACGACAAATATGTCACGGAAAACAGCCATGTGCGGTCGGGATTTACGAAGGATGGCTTTGTCTGGGCATTCACTTCCGTAAATGCGAACAACTGGCATCCGCTGACCTGGCTTTCTCACATGCTTGACTGTCAACTGTACGGACTGAATCCGGCCGGTCATCATCTGACCAATTTATTTCTCCATATTCTAAATACGCTTTTGCTCTTCTTTATTTTTAACCTGATGACCGGGTTTATGTGGCGGAGTGCCTTTGTAGCCGCACTTTTTGCCATACACCCTCTTCACGTTGAATCTGTGGCATGGGTGGCGGAGCGCAAGGACGTGCTAAGCACCTTGTTCTTTATGTTAACACTGTGGTCCTATATCAATTATATAAGGCGGCCGGGGTTATACCGGTACCTTCCAGTTCTTCTATTTTTTATCCTGGGTCTCATGTCAAAACCTATGCTGGTGACCCTGCCGTTTGTCCTGCTCCTTCTGGACTTCTGGCCTCTTGGCCGATTGCAGTTTACTGAAATTATAAGCTCGGCCGGCTCACAACCTGCCTCTAATCAGGATGCAGCGAAATCAGTCATCGGACTGCTTATTGAAAAGATCCCGCTTTTCATCATCTCAGCCGCATCTGTTTGTGTTACTCTTTATGCGCAATGGACCGGTATTGCCTCTTTCCAGGCCCTGCCCTTCGGAACCAGGATCAGTAACGCCCTTGTCTCTTTTATTTCATACATGGCCAAGATGGTCTGGCCGGTAAATCTGGCGGTTTTTTATCCTTATCCGGACATAATACCGATATGGCAGATAGTCGGCTCCATTCTGCTTTTGATCCTGATTACCCTGATTGCCCTTCGTTCGGTGCGGCGTTATCCTTATGTGATGACGGGATGGTTGTGGTATCTGGGAACCCTGGTTCCGGTCATCGGATTGGTGCAGGTTGGAAATCAGTCCTTGGCTGACCGGTACACTTATATACCCATGATCGGTCTTTTCATGATAATCGCCTGGTCGGTGCCCGATTTACTGGCTAGATGGCGTTACCACCGCACCGCCCTGGTCGTATCGGCATCACTTGTGATCGTGGTCTTAACAACTCTAACGGTGCTGCAGGTCCGCTATTGGCGTGATAGCATTATTCTGTTTGAACATGCCCTCGGCGTTACAAAAAATAATTATGTGATGCACAGCAATTTGGGGGCTTCTCTGGCGGAGCAGGGTAAATATGATGATGCTGTTCTTCATTACACGGAGGCCTTGAGGATTAAACCCGACGACTTCGAAGCACGCTACAATATTGCCAACGCGTTGGCGAGACAGGGAAAAATGGAAGAGTCGCTTTCTCATTATGCCGAGGCCTTGCGCATTCGACCCGATGCTGCTGCGGCCCATAACAACATGGGTATCGCGTTGTCTTACCTGGGAAGAACAGATGAGGCAGCTGGCCATTTTCGTGAAGCGCTGCGAATAAAGCCGGATTTTTATGATGCAGAGATGAACCTGAAAACAGCACTTAACAGAAAAACGACACCGAAACAAGAAATTCCGGAAATAGCGGATAAGAAGCCGGCAGACCCGAAAACTGCGGAAGGCCGCATGCAAGCCGGGTTGTCTCTCTTTCAGAAAGGGAGGTTTGATGAGGCCATCCCTGAATTTGAAGAAGCTCTGCGGTTAAACCCAAAGATCGCGGCAGCCCACGTCTCATTGGGATTGATTATGGCGCAGAAACGCAACCTCGACAAGGCAATTCACCATTTTTGCGAAGCACTTTTGATTAAGCCTGATCTTGCGGAAGCTCACAACAGCCTGGGTGTAGCCCTGACATATAAAGGGGAGATTGACGAAGCCATAACTCATTTTGAAAAGGCGCTGCGTATCAATCCTAAATTTGCAAAAGCGCACAACAGCCTGGCCGTAGCCCTGGCGCAAAAAGGCAGGACAGACGAAGCTATTGACCATCTTCGGAGAGCAGTGCAGTTACAGCCGAATTACGAGGAAGCAAAAAGAAATCTGGACATTATGCTGAATATCAAAAACACATCCGGCCGTTAAAAAATAACCCGAATAAATAACTGAACTACCATTATCTCGGCTCACCCTTCGCAGTTCTACAAGCTCATCCTTCAATAAATTCAGGATGACAAAAAATCCTCCTCAATCCCCCTTTACTAAAGGGGGAAAATAGGTCCGGGTTTCCGATCCCCCGATCAGGTCGAAGGCAGGATCCGGACGGGAATGAGGATGAGATTGCCACGTCGCGCGCTCCTCGCAATGACATGGAGGAAAAGTTATTCACTTCCGCCGAGGACCTTGTAGAGCGTTACCAGGTTGCTCAGTTGGGCTAGATGTGTGGCGATCAGTCCCTGCTGAGCGGTATAGAGAGAGCGCTGCGCATCAAGAACGCTAAGGTAATTGTCAATCCCTTTCAAATAGCGGGCATTGGAGAGGCGGTGGGTTTCGGAAACGGCGTAGACCAATGACTGCTGCGCTGCCATCTGCCGCTTCACTGTGCCCCGCACGGCCAGTGCATCGGCCACTTCACGGAACGCCGTCTGGATTGCTTTCTCGTATCCAGCTATGGCTATTTCCTTGTCAACCTTGGTTACATCATATGCCGACCAAGTGCGGGCATCAAAAATAGGCGCCACAATCTGCGGTGCGAATAACCACGTCTCCTGGCCGGATCTGAAAAGATTCGACAGTTCTGCACTTGCGGTGCCGACTGCTGCCGTGAGCGTGATGCGGGGGAAGAAGGCTGCGCGGGCGGCGCCGATATTGGCGTTGGCAGCTTTGAGCTGATGCTCTGCTGCGAGTACGTCCGGCCGATGCAGGAGCACCTCGGAGGATAGGCCCGGAGAAATCTCCTCTACAGGACTGATACCGCTGAGGTCCGCAGGCACAAGTTCCGGTGGCAGAGGAGCGCCGACCAGAAGACTCAAGGCATTTTCATCCTGCGCCACTACCTGCGTGAAGCGGGCGACATCACCCCTCGCTGCATCCACCTGACTTTGCGCACGGCGGAGATCCAGGTCGGAGGAGAGGCCGACATCAGAGCGCTTCCGGATCAATTTGTAGGTTGTCTCCTGCGCCTCAAGGGTGGACGCCGCGAGGTCAAGGTTTTCCCGATCCGCTGCTAATGCAAGATAAGCGTTCGCAACCGATGACACCAGCAGAATCTGGAAACTGCGCCGAGTCTGCTCGGTGGAGAAGTACTGTTCCAGCGCCTGGTCTTTCAGGCTGCGGATACGGCCGAAGAAGTCCAACTCCCAGGCAGTGATACCAAGAGTGGCATCATATTGATCGATGGTCATCGGGGTTCCCGTCGTTGAAAGATCGGCGGGCACACGTTGTCTAATCCAATCTCCGGTCGCGCTGACCACAGGCAGAAGTTCTGCACGCTGAATACCGTAGAGAGCCCGTGCCCTCTCCATGTTCAAAACAGCAAGGCGCAGATCGCGGTTATTGCTCAAGGCTGTCTCGATGACCTTCTGGAGTTTTTCATCGGTGAAAAATTCCCGCCATTTCAAGTCCGCTGCCATCGGAGCGCCGGCCGCAGACTCGGGCGCCTGATAGGCCGCACCCTTCGGCCATTCGGTGGGGACCGGCGCCGCCGGTCGCTCGTATTTTGGGGCTAGGGTACATCCGGCAGCAAGCAACGTCATCGCAATCAAGAAGATAAATAATTTTATTTTCATGTCATCAATCCCCCGCGGGAGTGTTTTCGGATGGCACTGCTGCTTTTCCCTTTCGGAATTTTCCCTGAATCTTTTCCATCAAAACCTTGAAGAATCCACCGGCACCGCCGGACCCTGCAGTACCGTCACTTCCCGCAGTCACAGCAGCCTGGCGTTTTTTATATCTCCTGGAGAAATTTTCGACAATCAGCACATAAAAGAGCGGTGAAAAAATGATCACCAGGACTGTGGCCGTCACCATGCCGCCCAGGACGCCCGTGCCGATGGCATTCTGCGCTCCCGCACCGGCACCGGTTGTCACCGTAAGCGGCAGGACTCCGAAGCCGAATGCCAGCGACGTCATGATAATGGGGCGATACCTCAATCTTGTACCTTCCAATGTTGCCTCAACGAGCTCTTTTCCTTCTTCCAGTCTTGCCTTGGCGAACTGGACGATCAAAATAGCGTTCTTCGTGGTCAGACCCAGAGTGGTGAGAAGCCCGATCTGAAAATAGACGTCGTTATGCAGTCCCCGAAGAGACGTGGCGATGACACCGCCGATAGCCCCCAGCGGCAGGGCTAGGAGAATCGAAATAGGAATTGGCCAGCTTTCGTAGAGCGCCGCCAGACATAGGAAAATTACGAGAATGGAAAACGCATAGAGGAGAGGCGCCTGGGTCCCTGCCATCCTTTCCTGATAGGAAATAGAGCTCCATTCATAGCCTATTCCTTGGGGCAATTTGGCAACGATCTCTTCCATCGTCCTCATAGCCTCGCCAGAGCTTTTTCCCGGAGCAGGTTCTCCCCAGATGTTTATGGAAGGAAATCCATTAAATCGCTCGAGTCTGGGAGAGCCTGATTCCCATTTGCCGGAGGCGAATGAGGAAAAGGGAACCATTTTCCCCGCCGTATTCCGGACGTAGAGTTTTTCCAGGTCCTTGGGCAACATACGGTAGGGGGCGTCTGCCTGGACAAACACCTTCTTCACGCGGCCCCCCTGGATAAAGTCATTGACGTACACGCCGCCGAAGGCGGCAGAAATGGTATTGTGAATGGAAGTGATGGGAACTCCCAGGGCGCCGGCTTTTTCCCAATCCACGTCGATATGGTATTCGGGGATGTCCTCCATACCGTTGGGGCGGACATTTGCCAATCTCGGATCTTTCGCCGCCATGCCGAGGAGCTGGTTGCGGGCCGCCATCAGCGCTCCATGCCCTAGGCCCCCCCTGTCCAACAGTTGAAAGTCGAAACCCCTGGCGTTCCCCAGCTCAGTGACGGGAGGCGGTGGAAACGCGAACACCAGGGCGGCGCGAATTTGTGAGAAAGCCCGCATGGCTCGTCCGGCAATGGCCTTTACCCGCATGTCCGACCGATTGCGGAGCTTCCAGTCCTTGAGTTTGACAAACACCATGCCATTGCTCTGAGTCCTCCCGGAATAGCCGGTACCGGAAATCGTCAAACAGGATTCGACTGTCTCTTTTTCGTTTTCTTCAAAATAATAACGGATGCCTTCCACGACCTTTTTAGTTTGTTCCAGGGTGGAGCCAGTGGGCATCATTACCTGGGCAAGGAGAATTCCCTGATCCTCATCGGGAAGATAGGCGGTGGGCATACGAAAAAACATGAACCCCATCACTGCTACGATTATGACAAACACCATCAGATATCTTTTTTTTCTTGTAAGAGTGCGGCCGGCCAATTTTATGAACAGGTCCCGGGAACGGAAAAAGCCGCGATCGAACCACAAGAGGAAAGGGCGCAAAAAGAAGATCGCCTTCTCCGCTGGTTCATGTCCCGCTGCGACCGGCTTGAGGAGTGACGCGCAGAGCACTGGCGTCAGGATCAAGGCCACCACGACCGAAAGAAGCATGGAAGCGACAATAGTTACGGAAAACTGTTGGTAAATGACACCGGTGGAACCGCCGAAAAACGCCATGGGACCGAATACCGCCGCGAGAACAAGGCCTATACCGATCAAGGCGGAGGTGATCTGCTCCATTGACTTGGCAGTGGCTTCTCTGGGAGGTAGTCCCTCCTCGCTCATGATACGCTCCACGTTTTCCACCACGACAATAGCGTCATCCACCAGAAGGCCAATAGAAAGCACCATCGCAAACATAGTGAGCATGTTGATGGAAAAGCCGAAGAAACCCAGAAACGCAAAGGTACCGAGCAGCACCACGGGCACGGCAATGGTCGGGATCAGTGTGGCTCGGATGTTTCCAAGAAAGAGGTACATGACAAGGAAGACCAGCAAGATTGCCTCGAACAGGGTCTTGACCACCTCCTCAATAGCTACTTTGACGAATGGGGTGGTATCGTAAGGATAGATTACCTTCATCCCGGGGGGAAAGAAGCGACTCATTTCTTCCATTTTAGCCTTGATCGCATCCGCCGTCTCCAGGGCATTGGCGCCGGATGCCTGCCGGATGGCAAGGCCGGCAGCAGGCTTGCCATTGTGAAAAACCTCCATATCATAGAACTCGCTCCCCAGTTCTGTTCGACCCAAATCCTTGATTCGTACGATGGAGCCATCCGGATTGGTACGTATGGGAACGGCAGCAAACTGTTCAGGCGTCTTCAACATGCTCTGGACGGTAATCGACGCATTCAATCGCTGACCGGCCACGGCAGGCGCGCCGCCGAACTGTCCGGCGGAAACCTCCACGTTGTAAGTCCGAAGGGCCGCGGTGACATCCTCTACCGTCAGGCTGTAATCCGTAAGCCTGTCGGGATTGAGCCAGATGCGCATGGCATACTGGGTTCCGAAAATCTCCACCTCGCCCACACCGGGCACCCGCGCCAACACTTTTTCCAGGGTAGATCGTGAATAATCTCTCAAGTCAAAGCCATCCATGCTGCCGTCTTCCGAAACCAGCCCCACGATCAGCAGCCAGTTTCTCGTGCCCTTGCCTACGGTGACACCCTGACTCTGTACAACTTCGGGCAGACTTGCCATGGCGAGTTGGAGCTTGTTCTGCACCTTGGCCCAGGCAAGGTCCGGATCGGTACCCGGGGCAAATGTCAACTCGAGACGGGAGGTACCAGAGGAATCACTGGTGGCGGACAGATAGATCATCTTATCCAAACCTGTCATCTTCTGTTCAATGATCTGTGTTACACTGTTTTCCGTGGTCTCCGCCGAAGCCCCGGGATATGACGCCTGAATGTAAATAATCGGCGGTGCGATTGGAGGGTATTGAGATATGGGCAGATTGTAGATGGCCAGGCCGCCCACTACCATGATGATGATGGCGATGACCCACGCAAAGACCGGACGATCTAGAAAGAACTTAGACAGCATCGCCGGCCCCCGTCAATTCGATTTTGCAGTCGAGTCCGGGACTGTTTTTCCGGGCTCGCCGCCTTTGTTTTCGCTGCCGGCTCCGGCAGGCACAATCTTAACAGGTGCACCGGGTCTCACCTTTTGCACACCTTCAATGATTACACGATCGCCGGGAGTAAGGCCGGAAGCGACAAGCCAGCGATCTCCTATAGCGCGATCAAGGACTAGCGGCCGCACCTGGACCTTATTCTCTGTATCCACAATTAACGTAAGAGGGTTTCCTCTGGGGTCCCGGCTCACTGCCTGCTGGGGAATCAGCATGGCCTGTGAATTGATGCCTTCCTGCACAACTGTCCTGATAAACATGCCCGGCAAGAGATGTTCTTTCGGATTAGGGGCAACCACACGCAGGATGACGGAACCGGTTGAAGGATCCACAGTTACATCGCGGAATTGGAGGGTCCCTTCCAGGGGGTATGGGGTGCCATCCTCCAAAATAAGCTTCACCTTGTTCCCGTTCTTTCCGTCGCGATTCAGTCGCCCGTCCGCCATGCGCTGCTGTAACCGCAGGAGATCTGTTGTGGATTGCGGTATATCCACGTAAATGGGGTCCAGTTGCTGAATGGTTGCCAGCGCCACCGGCTGATGGGCGGTTACCAAGGCGCCCTCCGTTACATTGGATTTGCCGATACGGCCGGAAATGGGGGCGGTAATACGGGTATACCCCAGATTGATGCGGGCCGTTTCCACCGTCGCTTTACAGTACTGAACATCCGCCTGTGACTGCTTGAGTGCGGCGTTTGCATCGTCGTAATCCTGCTGGCTCACCGCCTTATCAGCAAGCAATTCCCGGAAACGCTCCACCCTTGACCGGATCGCGGGTAGATTGGCCTCTGCCTTCTCGAGAGCAGCCTTCGCATTGTCCAGGGCCGCCTGAAAGGGAGCGGGATCGATCTGATAGAGCACCTGGCCGACCTTGACGTCCGAGCCTTCCACAAACAGGCGCTTCTGGATGATGCCATTGACCTGCGGCCGGATTTCCGAGGCGCGGTATGCTGATGTGCGTCCTGACAATTCCGTGGTGGTTGAAATCTTCTCCGGAGTCACGGCTAAGACAACAACTTCGGGAGGGCCGGGCGGCCCGCCCGCCTTCTGCTGTCCGCAACTGGCCAGGATTAGAAGTCCCAAGAGGACCCCACAAATGATGACTAACTTGGTTCTTATACAAACTCGCATTTAACACCTCTGCGATTTAATTTGAATATAATCCGGTTGCTGAAAAAAATCTTGTACCCATCATTGCGAGGGGTACTGAAGAAATTGTCACGGGCAAAAAATACTTTCTTTCCATGCAGCGACTTTTACCTTCTTATTCCATCCCAACAGGCCGCGATGCTTTTGACAATCAGATCGTCGTCAAGCTTGATGAGTCCGAGGACATGATCCCGGGCCAGGCTGATCACGGGACCGAAGGCCAGGGCAAAGTGAACAAAAAGCGGCAAGTCTTTCACAACCCGCTGTGCCGTCCCTTCTTCCATGAGCGTCTTGAACATGTGCTGGCCGCCGGATTTATTGATAATCCTGTCCTTGCGCAACTTGGCCCCGTACGGCGAATTGTGGTATTGCTCCATATAGCGGAAATAGAGCGGATGCGAAATGCAATAACGCAGAAGCTTCGTTCCGATGTGCAGGAATCTGTCCCGCATGGGTTTCCCGGCAGGGTAGCCCTCACGGAGCGCCGCCAGCAGCTTCTCTTCAAGTTCCCGGTATAGTTCTGTAATCAGGACGTCTTTGTTATCGAAGTAGCGATAGATAGTTCCCGCGCCCACCCCGGCCTTTTCAGCGATCATGGCCATCGGTGCACCATGAAATCCATGTTCGGCGATAAGTTCCAGAGCTGCAGCAATGATCGCTTCGCGTTTATCTATGTTCTTCAAAAGTAATGCCCTCTCAGTTCGATAAAGAATGAACGTTCATTCATTTATACTTTCTATTTCGGCCTGTCAATGGAATTTCTTAAGCACTTTTATACAAAGGCTGTCCTGAGCTAATCGAAGGATGCGCCTGGTCATTTCCGTCCTTGCCTCTTTTTTTATCCATCTCCTGCCACGGAATCCAGATTTCTCTCGTCGTTCCTTTCCCCTTATCCCTTGAGCCTTCATCCCGCTCCTTAAGCCCTGCCCCCTTATTTTATTGACATCCCGCCTCCTTTTTTCTATAGTTATATCGTCAAGGCAGGCAATTGCAAAATAAGACGTATCCAAATCATCTCTGGGAGGAGCAACCAATATGCGAACCATCACGAAGAAAAGTATCATCATCCTCGTCCTCATGTCTTTCCTTGTCTCCGGCTGCGTATACTACAATGTCCAGATGCCCTTGGGCACTGAGTTCAACAAGACCGAACTCGGCACTAAAATCGGCCAATCAAAATGGCACTCGGTCTTGTGGCTTGTAGGTTGGGGGGATGCCGGGACAAAGGCTGCCGCTGCAAACGGCGATATCAAGGTTATACGCTACGCCGACACAAAGATATTTACTCTTCTCTTCGGCCTTTATTGCGAGGTAACGACTGTTGTCTACGGTGATTAAGCAGGTGATATGCCTCCTCTGCCTCGTCGCCCTGACTGGGTGTGCAATTGGCCGTTTTGCCACGGAGGCCCTGACGAACTCTGCGCCATACGGCAAACTTTACACAGATATCACTGTGCCCTATACAAAAGTGTTTTATGAAACACCGGCCGGAACGAAGCAGTGTGTTCTCAACGACCATCAGATAAAGGACCCTGTAACCGGGCTTAATCTCAACGCCGAGTGGACCATGGACCTCATTAAGAGCGAGGCGAACAAAGCCGGGATCAAAGAGATTTACTACATCGATCAGAGAACCTTCAGCATCCTTTTCGGTATCTACAGGCACAAGACCCTTATTGTCTATGGAAACTGATTTCTTCCGGAAAATATTGCTATCCAAAATGCCGGCATGAGCAGTAAACCTCCTTCCAGGAAAGATCAAAACGGACAGGAGACTGCTTCATTATCTCGCCAATTCCCTGACTGGACAGGAGTTGATTATTGCAAGGCCCGCCGACCATATCACCCTGTCTCTCTGAGCTGTCAGCCATGAGCTATGTCATTCCGTAGGGACGCTAATAAAGCAGATATTTGGCCCTTCGCTCGAGAAACCGGTCTAGAGGCTTCTGCCAATTGAGTGCGATAGTGCGCGGGTCTTCCCCCCTCTTTATCGCAGCGAGAACCCACCATGCACCTATAATATCGACAGTGTCATCAAGCTTGAAGTCCTTCTGATACAGGTGATAGAGAGCAGAAACGATCTCTACTCCAAGGAATGCCGGATCGAGTACCTGGCGGTCTGTGAGGATAATCCTGACTCCGCGACATAAGCGACCCTCAAAGATGCTGCTTTCGGGTGTAAAATCCACCGGCATGAACTGTACGCCGGGGATCGCGCGATTGTTAAGATACGAAGACAGCCTCTCTGCTTCTATCCACGGCGCGCCCAAGACCTCAAAAGGTTCTGCCGTCCCCCGGCCGACACTTACATTTGCCCCTTCCGCCATCGCCACACCCGGATATAGTGTAGCTTCCGTAAGGCTGCGGAGGTTGGGTGAAGGATTGACCCAGACCTGCCCCGTTTCATCATACCACTGCGTTCGCCTGTAGCCGGACATCTTAATGACAGTGAGTTTCGCGCCTATCTTATACTCGGCATTGAACATCCTTGCGAGCTCACCCGCCGTCATTCCGTGCCGGACGGGCATAGGGAAATATCCGGTGAATGATTTCAGATCCCTATCCATCACCGGCCCCTGAACAAAGGACGCGGTAATAGGATTGGGCCGGTCTAGCACATAGAATTTGATGCCCTTTTTCGCAGCCGCCTCCATCATATAGCCCATCGTCGTGATGTAAGTGTAGAAGCGGACGCCGGCATCCTGTATGTCGAATACCAGCGCGTCAAGTCCTTTGAGCATCCGATCCTTAGGCTTTTTGCTCTTGCCGTATAGGCTATATACAGGCAATCCCGTAATTCTGTCTCTGGAAGACGGTATCTTTGTGTCGGCCTTTCCGTCAAGCCCGTGCTCCGGACTGAAGATGGCCTTCAGCTTTATGCCGGGCGCGCGGTAAAGAAGATCCACGGTACGCCGCCCTTCTGAATCGATGCCCGTATGGTTGGTTACGAGCCCTATACGCATACCGGCCAGCGCCGAGAATCGTTCCTTGTAAAGGACATCAACACCAGTCAGTAATCTGCCTGTGTCGGTGCTGCCGGACATGCATGGTCTCTCTTTGACAAAATAGGAGGCGAGCGATGGCCGCTTTTTGAGTATCTGATCGTTTGAGAGAGTCCCAAGGGCGTCTGAAACAGCTTTCTTAATTTCGGTACGGAGCGCTATTACATCCCCGCCGCCGGCAGGATGCACCCGGTTTGTTAAAACGATTATGTATGTTTCCGTCACAGGGTCGATCCACAGTGCTGTGCCCGTATAGCCAAGGTGACCATAAGAGCCGACGGGAGATATTTCTTCCGCATTAGAGGCAAAAGGGGTATCTATATCCCAGCCAAGCCCCCGCAGTCTGTTTGTACCAGGCGGAGATTGTGGAGTCGTCATCTGATCGACTGTCCCGGGTTTTAATATTTTTACTTTTCCAAGGCTGCCTGCATTAAGCATCATTTGGGCAAAGAGGGAGAGATCGTCAATAGAGGAAAAGAGGCCTGCATGACCGGCTACCCCGCCCATGTTGTAACAGGACGGGTCATGTACCTCGCCGCACAACATCTTATCGCGGCGATACTCCGTAGCTGCTATGCGGGACTTCAAAGTGATTGGGGGTTTGAAGGCTGTATCTTTCATTCCCAGCGGCTTGAAGATGCGCTTATCGCAATACTTGTCGAGCGGTTGTCCGGTTACACGGCGGACGATCTCACCGAGGACTTCGAAATTTATGTCACTATAGGTAAAACTGCTTCCAGGGGTATGTATCGGCCTTTCCTTAATTATTTTATTCATCGCGGTTTTATATCCACGCGATTTAGGATCCATGCGGATCTCAGGCCGCAGGCCTGAATAGTGTGTAAGCAGCTGCCGTATGGTTATTCGGGCCTTGCCATTTTTTTTAAACGCAGGCCAGTATTTTGCCACTGGGGCATCAAGCCGGAGTTTCCTATTTTCCACCAGCTGCATCACCGCAGTAGTCGTCGCAACCACCTTGGTCAGAGAGGCTACATCAAAGATTGTGTCTTCGGTCATGGTGACCTTTTTCGGCTCTATCGAACTGTAGCCGAAAGCCTTGCGATAAACGACCTCGCCGGCATTTCCGACGAGTACGACTGCTCCCGGTGTCTTGCCTTCACTGATCGCTTTTTCGACAATCCCGGTGATGGGCGTCAGTTTGTCTTCATTGAGCACAGGGGACGGGCGCTGATTGCCGTCTGCCGACGCAGATGGTATAATAAAAAACCATACCAGGAGAGAAAGTAAGAAGGTTTTTATTTTCCAATGACTCATTGCTTTACCTGATTTATTCTTTTAGCGAGAGATAAACTATTCTATGGGAGTTTGCAACAGGATTCCTAGAGCCGCATATACCTATTCACAATATTCCGTTTGTAAAAGATTTCCGATGCAGACTATAATAACAAAACAGTCATATAAAAAGGAGGAATGCATGATGAAATCGAAACAAAAGATTACTGTTTTGATCCTCGGTGTTGCAGCTGTGCTTCTCGTTTTGGGATGTGCGGAAAGATCGAAAGAGCTGCTGGCCATGGATTATAATAAAATGAGCAATGAAGAACTTCTTCGCTATTTCTATCAGTTGAACGACGAAATTGAACGTCAGGAAAAACCACAAGGTCCTGAAGTCGGTTTCGGAATCGGCACTTTTGGTCATAGGACCGGGGTCGGTATCGGTGCGAGCACGGGCGCTACAGGGTACACGGCCGATGATTTGAGGCAGCGAAGGATCGATGTCCGTATGGAAATGAATCGAAGGGGATTGAAGCCTTAAAGACGGATTAAATCTTTGCACAATTGGATTTCCGCATTGCAGTGATCATAGTTTCACGGAAGCTCCTGTTAACAAAGATGCGGTTTATGAAGTTCTCCCACAGGATCGGGTCATGGAGTCGGCCGTCCTCTTCGACGGGCGTCAGCGGGAAGTGTTTCATGAAGATGCGGGCGAAAATACCAACACCAACTTTGTGAGACACGCCTTTGTGGTCATATACCTTTACACTCACCATCCCACACGATGGAGAGCTGCTTTTAAAAATGAAGCCGGCGAGCTTCTCATCCTCAAGCTCTGCCACGCGCTTCCTGGCCCAGGCCTTCATTCGGCCTGTATGGTCCTCGCTTGTGCTGCCCGTAATCAAGCGCGGCTGTTTAGGGTCACCCATCAGTAGAAACGATTCTCGCGGAATGCTGAAACCGCATTCCACCTCCGGGCATACAGGTACGTATTCGACATACTTACCCAAGGTATCCCGCAGGAAGCTGTCCAGCGCATGCCCGCTGTCATAGCGGACATTCTCACCCAGAAGACAGGTGCTGATGCCTATGCGGATTTTCCCATGAGCGTTTTTAGATGTCTTCATTTTTTCAAAAGATCTCTCAATGCCGACTGGATTGTTGGAAACCGGAATTGGAAGCCTAACTGCGTAAGTCTGTCGGGGATTACCTTCTGACCCTTTAAAAGGACATCCCCGAATTCTCCCAGGATGAGGCGCATCATAAAACCAGGAACATGCAGCGGGAGTGTCGGCACACCCAACACCTCGCCTATGGCTGCTGTCATCTCCGAGTTGCGCACCGGTTGTGGAGCGGTGCAATTGAAGGGACTTTCGGCATCTTTCTGATCAATAAGGAATAGAAAAATACTGACAAGGTCCTTTTCATGGATCCAGGAAAGCCATTGCCTGCCGCTGCCCAGAGGTGATCCCATATAGAACTTAAAAATGGGAAGCATCTGCTGCAGCGCGCCGCCCAGCCGGCCAAGCACAATTCCGAAGCGGCAGATGATAACTTTTGCATGGAAAGTTCTGGCCTCATTGGCAGCAGCCTCCCAATCCCTTGCTACGGAGGCCAGAAAGTCATTGCCCGCAGGGGCTGCTTCCGTCAAGATCTCGTCTTCATGAAAGCCGTAATAACCGACAGCAGATGTGCTGAAAAGACGAACACCTTTATTGTTATTCCGTGATATGGCCTCAACCAGGTTATTAGTCGTCCGGATGCGGCTTTCAAGGATCGCCCGCTTGGTTTTTTCATTCCAACGGCTGAAGATAGAAGCGCCGGCCAGGTTGATGATGATTTCATGCTGGGCGGCTTTTTCCTGCCATGGCCCCCGGACTGTGCTGTCAGTTTCTATAAACGAGACTGTTGAAGGAAATTCTTTTTCAGACTTAACGGTCCGGTCGAGAACGGTTACCTGATGTCCCTTATCCGCAAGTTCCATCGTCAGGCTTCTGCCGACAAAACCTGTGCCCCCTGTAATAAATACTTTCATTACTTTGTCTCGATTGTAGAAAATTATTGAACCGGAAAGTAATCTTCCCTGCCGCTTTAACAGCGGCAGGGAAGTGTTAATTAATAAAAGGCTAATCTATTCTGTTCTAACTTCGATCTTCGTAACTTTTGCTTTGGCTTCTTCTGTTTTTGGTACGGTTATCGTGAGGACGCCCTTCTTGAATACCGCATCCGCTCTTTGTGAATCTATCCCGGTAGGCAGAGGTATAGTACGGCTGAACGAACCATAGCTCCTCTCCATCCGGTAATAATTCTTGCCTTTATCTTCTTTCTCCTCTCTCTTCTCTCCCTTTATTGTCAGGGCATCATCCGTAAGTGACACGTCTATATCTCTCTCATCAATGCCGGGAAGCTCCGCTTTAATTGACACATCTTTGTCATTCTCTTTGATATCAATGGATGGAGAAAAAGACCCGAAGCGCTCACGTTCTCTTCCGAAAGGTACCAGATCAAACCCTTTAAAGAAATCATCGAATAAACTGTTCATCTCCCTCTGAAGGGAGTAAAAAGGATGTTCTTCAGCCTGCTTTGAAGTCAGGTCGCCCCTTCTCCAAATTGAAGGTATAAGATCTTTGATAGTCATAACATTCCCTCCTTACTGTACAAACTATGCTAATCTGCCTTAATAGCAATTTTTTTCACTTTAGCCTTTTCTGCCTTAGTCAGCGTTAACTTTAAAACACCGTTTTTCACAGACGCATTGATCTTGTCTCTATCTACTTCATCAGAGATTGTAAACGCCCTCTGATAATCCCCAGTTTCATATTCCGCATAAGAAATATTGTACCCCTTATAATCAGTTTGCGGGACTTCTCCCGTGATCGTAAGGACATTTTTTTCAAGGGTAATATCCACAGACTTCTCATCAACGCCCGGCATATCCACAACGAGCACTATGGAATCCTTAGTTTCATATATATCGACTTGCGGGACATAGACTTTGCGTACTCTGGTTCGTTCCGTTTCAACAGGATGCTGCACTTCCTGTTTTGTCATATCCTTTGCTTCACTTGCCATATTGCTTACCTCCTTTTTATGTAGCCTTAATGGTTATCTTCTTAGGCTTTTCTTTTTCCGCGCGGGGCAGCGTGATAGTCAGGATGCCCTTCTTATAACTGGCATCTACCTTATCGGTATCCACTGCGAAAGGAAGATTTATCGTCCTCGAGAAGTGGCCGTAATTACGCTCCTGCCTATGATAGACCTCACTTTCTTTTAAGACCTCCGGATCCCTCGATCCACTTAAAGTCAGACTATCATTTACAACAGAAATATTAAGTTTATCGGGGTTTATGCCCGGTAACTCTGCCGTCACAATAATATCCTGGCCGCTCTGCAATACATTGAGTGCTGGATACTCCCTTACTGCCAATAACGAATCAAATCCGGAGAAAGTACGATTAATATCCCTCTGCAAACGCTGTAACTCCCTTAAAGGGTCCATTCTAAATCTTCCAATAGATGTTCCAAACATATAACACCTCCAGTATTTATTTTTTTGATCAACAATATCAAACTGACAGTACTGTCGCTATCATCTTGATATTATGAAGCATTAACCTTTTTTAAATAATATAAGCAGGATTTTTTTGTTGTCAAGGGTGCGGACATATTTATCGTTACTGTAAAATCCATTTACTCGTATAAATCTTTTACTCTTGAAATATATGTCCAGGCAGGGGACGATATGATCAAAATTTACGAATAATTACCTGCTCGATAAGTAATATCCGATTAAAGAGGGCAACTTCAGATGAAACCTGTGAAGATCAGAGATATGATAAATACTCAAAAGCGCAAGGCAATTATTGCAGTATCTTTAGGTATGGCCGTGTTTGCAGTAAGTTTCCCTGTAAGCACAGTCTATTCAATCATGTTTCCGGTAGCATTGATTGGATTCGCTGTTGCTCTAGGTGGCGTTACATTTTTGGAGTTTGGCCTCAGTTGCCCAAAATGCCGAAGTCGTATAGGCCATACCGTAAACTATCCGGGCAGGCCCTTCGCAGTTTCACCAAAAATTCGTTATTGTCCATTTTGCGGAGTCACATTAGACTCATACCCTAAGTCATAACACCTCACGGATTTTAAGACATATAATTTGAAATCCACTTCCAAGCGATGATTTCAGCTATAGAGCTTCTTCGTCAGCCAGGCAATCTTTTGCCCCAGGGTTTGCGCGGCCTGGATGCCTTCCTCATCCTTTTCCACCTCACCCTTGTCTCTAGCGACACTCATTGCCCGACCAGCGATGATAAGCTCGTTGCTAAGGAAGAAATGGTTCATGGTTTCAACCGTATGAAGACCCCCGCTGCGACGCAAACAGGATACGGAGGCTCCAACTTTGTTCTTGTACATTCTCCCATTTGCCAATCCGACGAAGCCCGCCCGGTCGATCAATGCCTTCATCTCCGCTGTTACGTCCTGAAAATAGGATGGCGATCCCAAAACGATACCCTGAGCTGTCGTCATCTTTTCGATATACTCGTTCGCCGCATCGTTTTTTACAGCACACCGCTGATCCTTATTGTCAAAACACTTGTAGCAGGCAATGCACCCGTGAATGGCTTTTGCCGAGAGCTGAACAAGTTCAGTCTCAATACCCTTTTTCTCGATCTCCCTTAAGACATAGCCTATCAGTGTTGTGGTGTTGCCGTCTTTCCTTGGACTGCCGTTGAAGCCTATAACCCTCATATCTGTGCTCCTTTTGTTCTATTTTTTATTAATC
>DATKLL010000113.1:0-5880 GCA_035542475.1 Syntrophales bacterium | reverse complement strand
CTGATAATTGTTTCAGCGAGATCAAGAATACTGAACTCTTCCGGGTTGCCGAGGTTTATGGGACCGAGAAAATTGTCGGCGCTGGCCATCATCATGATCAGGCCGGCTATCATATCATCAACATAGCAGAATGATCTTGTTTGAGACCCATCACCGTATACCGTGATATCTTGCCCTTTCAAGGCCTGTATAATAAAATTACTTACGACCCGGCCGTCATTTAAGGCCATGCGTGGGCCATATGTATTGAATATCCTGCAAATTTTTACTTTGACATTATTTTGGCGGTGATAATCCATCATCAGGCATTCTGCAGCCCTTTTCCCCTCATCATAGCAACTTCTTGGTCCTACTGGATTAACCCTTCCCCAATAGTCTTCCCTCTGAGGATGAACATCAGGATCACCGTATACCTCAGAGGTGGAGGCTTGGAGAATCTTCGCATTGAGACGTTTCGCCATGCCAAGGGTATTGATGGTTCCCATTACATTGGTTTTGATGGTTTTAATGGGGTTATACTGATAGTGCACCGGAGAGGCCGGACAGGCTAGGTTGAAGATTTGATCTGCCTCGAGCAAAATCGGGTTGATGATGTCATGCCTGATCAATTCAAACAGCGGATTGGTAAGGAGATGAATTATATTATCCTTGCTCCCTGTAAAAAAATTATCCAGACATAAAATCTCATTGCCCTGTTCGATGAGTCTGTCGCATAGGTGAGAGCCTAAGAAGCCCGCACCGCCGGTGATCAATATACGTTTCATATTCATTTGTCAGGAGATATCTGAAAATTTTTGTTGCATGCCTTCAGAATCTTTTCACCGCCAATAGTAAAATATGGAGTTTCTTGTTTTTAATGGTTTTTTTTTATCAGGTCTGGTATTAAACGAAAATGATTTCATATGTCAATAGAAAAAGTACTTTTGGATATTTAAATTACCCTCGGTACAAAAATCCATATGCAAAGTATGCATGGGGACATGGATATTAAAAAAGGTACACTATATGTTGTTGCAACCCCGATTGGGAATCTTGAAGATATTACCCTGCGGGCCATCCGGATTCTCAATGAGGTCCAGCTTATCGCTGCGGAGGATACGAGAAGGACAAAGAAATTATTGGATAAATATCAGATTCATACCCCTATGACCAGTCTCTATGAGCATATTGAGGGTAAAAAAAGCGGTCTTTTGATATCGAAAATGAATGCGGGTGCAGATGTCGCCTTTGTATCCGATGCCGGAACGCCCGGGGTATCCGATCCGGGATATGTGCTTATTAATAAGGCACTTACAAATGGTATCAAGATTGTGCCGGTTCCCGGTGTCTCTGCCGTCATAACAGCACTCTCTGTTTCCGGTCTGCCGATGGGTAATTTTGCTTTTTTCGGATTTTTACCTCCACGACAAGGAAAAAGGAAACAATTTTTATCATCCCTGATTGATGAGCCAAAGACGCTGGTATTTTATGAATCTCCCAAAAGGCTTGTTGCATCACTGCGTGATATTGATTCCATTTTCGGCAGCCGAAAAGTCGTGGTATTAAGGGAATTGACAAAGGTCTTTGAAGAAATTATTCGAGGGACAGCTAGCGATATTATCGATAAATTGAAGGGAAAGGTTATCAAGGGTGAAGTAACACTAGTCGTGGCAGGCAATGAGGGGGAAATCCCTGCTTTTTCCGATGATGAGATTATTGCCAGATTTGAAAAGATGCGTCAAATTTCTGATCTTTCCCGGCGCGACATCATTGAAATGCTTGCCCAGGAGCTGAGGATTTCAAGGAGAAGAATTTACAGTCTGGTTGTAAATCATGATGGTTAGGCATATCTTGCTAAACTATTTCCTTGAACAGTTCCCATAGGTATGATACTCATTTTCACATTGCGATAATGTATATTTTGAAAGCACATATGTGAGGTCGCACATGGATGCAAGTACAAAGAAGCTGAGGGAGGACAGTAAGTCGGCTGTGGAAGCTGTTAGGGAAGAAAGTATTTTTATAGACGGTCATCTGTTAAAGCCCAACGACAGGATTCATGAGCTCGTTGAAATGGTTGACGACAATAGCGGTCTTGAAGCCAAACAGGATAGAGAGATTATTGTCATTGACGGGCGTGTGTATGAGAGGATGTTGAAGCCGGAAGACAAAATCTATGATCTCGTAGATATTTTGGAGAAGGGTTCAGGTGAGCATCTTCAGGATTCGAACCTCAATGATGCAATAATGAGAAGGGTTATTGAAATTACTCAAAAAATTGCAAGAGAGATGGTGCCTGAAATAGCCGAAAGGGTTATCAGGGAAGAGATTGACAAATTGAAAAGATGAAAAGGTTTTTTTTCATTATACTGGTTTTTTTGGCCTGGCTTCTTCTCTCACCCTCTATGGGATTATCGCAGGACAACGAAGATATCAAGACAATAAATACTGAAGGAACCAGCGTTATAATAAATGATGATTTAGCCAGCGCCAGGAACAAAGCCATCCAGGATGCCTTACAGAAGGCTGTCGAACAAGTCGTTATTACATTGATCCCTGAAAAGACAATATCAAGTCAATCCCAGATAATCAGAGACAATCTTTATGCAAAAACCACGGAGTATATTCATGATTACAAAATTCTTAGCGAAAGACAATATCAAGCTGCATATCAAGTTAATATCCGGGCAACACTATTTTCAGGCAGTATAAGAGATGATCTTCAAAGCCTCGGGATTCTCACCCCGGAAAATAGGCAGATTCCGATAACTGTAGTATTCGTTACGGTGCGGGGACTTAAAAGTTATTCTGACTTTGCAAAAGTAAAAGAAGTGCTTAAAAATAAAATGAAGGCTGTTGCGAATATTTATCAGCGTCGTTTTGAATGGGGTGCGGTAAGACTGGACCTGGAGATTCGGGGAACCGTTCAGTCTTTCGCAGGTGAAGTTTTAAAAACAGGGCATTTTTCCTTGGACAAAACGCGAACAGACCAGAATTATATGGAACTTACTTTCTTGAGATAAATGTAAGGTTGATGTCCTTATTGCGAAAGATTTTAATTTCGTGGGACTTTTAATACAAGGGTTTAACTGCTATGGGTAGATTTAGTCGATTATTTCAATTTGTAATTGTGTTATCCATAATTATCGGGTGTGCATCGAAAATACCCGATATGGTTAATTCTGATCAAGGGAAAAAGAGCACAAGGCTGATTGCAATATTGCCTGTGAACAACATGACAGCCAATGCAAAAGCTGGTCAGGTGCTGAGGGAAGCGGTTCTTAATGAGTTGTATTTCAAGGGTTACCCCAAAATACCCCTAAGCGTGATAGATGAGAAACTCTCAAAAGTCTTCAAAGAGGATGTGGACTCCAGGAGAGTCAATATTCCACCGAAGGCAATAGGGGAGCTGCTTGGTGTTGATGCGGTCATGTATACCACTTTAGACGAATGTTCGACTTCTTACAACTTTGTTTACGCTCCCACCCGCGTTTCCGTTGTTCTTGAACTCCGTAGTGCAAAAACCGGTGAGACACTCTGGAATTCCAAATATGGAACTGTAAAAAGGAATTATGGCATTTCGCGAGAACAGCTGGAAATGGCATCATGCCAGGTTTTTGAACCGGCTATCCAGGAAGTTGTAGAAAAAGCCATGAAGACATTACCGGATGGCCCTGATTCAGCGACTTAAGCAAATAACACTGGGAATGTTAGAATAAATAGGAGAATTCCTGACCTGTTACCTATGAATCTCCTGTTGTAGGGAGATGTTTATTCGGCTTCATGTTAGGAAACACAAATGAAAAAAAATATAATTATTTTGTGTATATTGTCGTTTGTGTTGTTTGATTTGCAGCAGGTTGAAGCCAAAAAGGCTATGGAGCTTGTGATCGGTAAGGGCGAGGCAAAAGTTAACTTAATGGAGGGACTGGCAGCAGTTCTTCCAGCCGGTAAGATAGCCTGGCGATCATTGACAGTGGGAGGCACGGTTAAGGGAGGTGACGAGGTTAACACAGGGTCTAATGCGAGACTTGAACTAATCTTGCCGGACTATTCTATTGCTCGCTTTGCCGGTAATTCTCGTTTTAAGGTTCTTCAGATTGAAACCGGCGGCGAACTTGTGCCAGGGAACATAAAGTTTCACTTGGTGGTTGGGAAAACTTGGGCAAATATAAGAAGAGCGATGGGGAAAGGAAGTCAATTTGAACTTCAGTGTGAAAATGCTGTAGCCGGTGTAAGGGGCACCGTTTATCGCATGAACGTGGAAGATGATAGGTCAGTCCTGGTGAGGGTGTATGACGGAGTGGTACACGTATCTGGAGTTGGGCCAGCCGTAGAGAGGCCGAAGATGATCAGTCCTCCAAAAAAAATTTCAGGGCCCAAGCCGATACCCGGTCCTGAAAAGATTACTATGAGAGAGTGGGTATATATAATTAAATCTATGCAGCAAATAAGAATAACAGCAGATGGAACAGCAGAAACCCCTCGGACTTTCTCCGAAAAGGAGGATACAGACGTGTGGGTGGACTGGAATAAATCAAGAGATCAAGAATTATAATCGGGGCAGAATCCTCGGATACATTCTTCACATAAACCTATAAAACAGACAGATGAATATACCCAATTTTCTGACTTTATTGAGGATCCTCCTTGTCCCAGTTACAGTAATTTTCCTCATGCAGGGTGCCTTCACAAAGGCACTCATTGTTCTTGTTGTTTCGGGGATTACAGATGCCCTTGACGGATTCCTCGCCCGCATATTAAACCAGCAGACTGTATTGGGGGCATATTTGGACCCCATAGCGGATAAGGCTCTACTTGCAAGTTGCTTTGTGACATTATCTATAAAGGGTATAATTCCTGGCTGGTTTACAGTTATTGTAATCAGCAGGGATTTGATCATACTTATAGGTATTGCCATCATGTCAATCATGTCAATACCATACAAAATCAGCCCGTCATTTATAAGCAAGATCACAACGACTCTGCAATTGCTAGTATTAGCTTTTTTTATGATATTCCGCATTTGGCCTGGGTTGATTAATTATATGTGGCTTTTGATTATACAATGGCTTACAGTTCTGTTCACTGTTGTTTCCGGGCTTGATTATATGTTAAGGGGGATTAGATTAAATACTAACTCACTATAGATTAACGTATAGATGCCATAAAAAGGATAAATAACAATATTTGCTTGACATAACAGTGTTTTGTTGTTAAAAATCATCCTCTTCCGTTTGGGGAGACCCTGATGTAGGCACGTAGCTCAGGGGGAGAGCGCCATCCTGACGCGGTGGATGTCCAGGGTTCAAATCCCTGCGTGCCTACCATATTTTCAGACTACAACAAAACCCAAATATGATGATTAATTGTGGATGAGGGCATCAGCAGTGTGTATGCGGTGATGCCCTTTCTTATAGAAGTTTGAGCGATATGAATGAAGTCAGAATCATACTGCCGGATGGCTCAATCAGTAAATGCAGTACCGGTGTAATTATTAAGGATGTTATTGCATCATGGAGAAAGGCTGTTCTTTCTTCTACAGTTGCTGCAAGGTTGAATAATGAACTTGTAGATTTAAGCCACCCCGTTGAAGAAGATGCAACCCTTGCTTTGGTAGATATTTCATCGAAAGAGGGTCTGGCGGTCCTCAGACACAGCATATCACATGTGATGGCACAAGCTGTCCAGGATACCTTCAAAGGCGTGCAGGTCTGTATAGGACCTTCCATAGAGGAAGGTTACTATTATGACTTTGAATATGCGGAGGCATTTACTCCAGAGGACTTTGAAAAGATCGAAGCAAGAATGGATGAGATAATAGCCGCTGATTATCCGTTTATGCGTCAGGAGGTGTCAAGAGAAGAAGCCGTCGCGCTCTTTCGGAATAAGGGCGAGTCA
>DATKLL010000112.1:0-8318 GCA_035542475.1 Syntrophales bacterium | reverse complement strand
CAATTATCCTGAATATTTATTATTTTGTAGATAATTAATATAAGGGTAATTTATAGTCAATACATTTTTACAACAGGAAGTCTGACTTATTTCCCTTGTTAAGCGAGAACTTTCTGATAATCGTGCTTTGATCGTCTTCTTTAAAAAGGTGATCTCAGGAAAGGAATAATGTTGTATTTTTGATTATAAGATAAATCTTGATTATATGCTTAGATTAAGCCAAGGCTTTTCTTATTTTGTCCGATAAATCAGACATCTCGAATGGTTTCTGAATAAATGCCCTGCAACCCCGGTCCATAATCTCCTTCGCCTTGCCGTTAATACTGTACCCACTCGAAAGAATCACCTTAACGTCAGGATTGATTGACTTGAGAGTATTAAACGTCTCACTGCCGCCCATCCCAGGCATAATCATGTCCAATATGACCAGATCAATGTCCGTTCCCTTCTGCCTATATATTTCTATGGCTTCCTTGCCGCTCCTCGCCACATGGACATGATAGCCCAGCGTCTCCAAAAGCTCTCTGCTCACATCAATGATTATATCTTCGTCATCCACAAGAAGGACAGTTTCCTCACCTTTGACAATATCCACGGGAACCTCATCATCTTTTACAATCGCTTTTTCTGAAGCAGGGAGATAGACGGTAAATTTTGTCCCTTGCCCCTTCTCGCTGTACACATTTATTATGCCATTGTGCCCCTTGATAATACCATAGGCAGACGCGAGGCCGAGTCCCGTGCCTCTTCCCATGCTCTTCGTAGTGAAAAAGGGTTCAAATATCCTCTCCTTTGTCTTCTCATCCATTCCTATACCGGTATCCGTAACAGAGACCTGCACATACTTCCCGGGCTTCACCGAAAACAATTTCTTATAATCCTTATCTATAAAAATGTTGGCGGTCTCCAGATATAAATCTCCGCCGCTGGGCATTGCCTGCCAGGCATTCACATACAGATTCAGAAGGGCCTGTTCGATCTGGCCACGATCAATCTCCACTGCCCAGAGATTCTCCGCATACTTCCGGTGAATGCTGATCTCTTTTTTAGTCCTTCCAAACATCGTCGAGGTCTTATCAACTATCTCGTTCAAATCAGCAACCCTGACCTCATAACGACCACCGCGAGCAAAACCCAAAAGCTGTTTGGTTAGTTCCGCGCCGCTTCTTACCTGGTCCTCAATTTTTTTCAACTTCTCGTAATAGGGATGGTTCGTATTCATATCGAAGAGGATGAGTGACGTGTACCCCTGAATTCCCATCAGGAGATTGTTGAAGTCGTGGGCAATGCCACCAGCTAAGGTACCGATGGCCTCTATTTTTTGAGCCTGCCTTAGTTCCGCTTCCAGACGCTTTCGATCACTGACATCACTCAGAACAACAACAGCCTTATTCTCTTCATCTTTTATTGGTAAAATATTCAGAGAAACTTCCTTTCCGTTTACTAGCAGATACGAATCACCATTTACAATCCGAGTGGCATTTTTTTTATTTTTAAAAAGCTTTTCTACCTTTGTCTTGTCAGTCTCGCGAAAAAGCTCAAGGACATTTATGGCCAAAAGCTTTTCCTCAGGAATGCCAAGAATAGAAATGGCAGTCGGATTTGCATAAACGATCTTTGCTTCGGAGGTCACTTCAAAGATACCTTCAGAAATGCTTGATAGAATAACCTCCAGATGCCTTTTAACGGAGAGCAATTCCTTGACAATACTTCGTGAATACGTCTCTTCGATACCTATAATTTTATTTGTGAAATTATGAGGTGTAGACAAATATAATTTATCCAAAGTTTGTAAAACACGCTCAGACATTTTATTAAAAGGACCCTTGGCAATACAGGCGTTTGCCCCCAGGTCAACCAGGTTTGTTTCATACTCGGCAGCTACAGCGGATAGAATCACGATGTAGGTATCGTTCATACGTGGTATTTTCCTGATCATCCGGCACAGCTTCTCTCCATTAATATTTGGCATGATCAAGTCCATAATGATGACATCCGGTGTACAGTCTTCCAAAATTTTCAGGACATTCAAGCCGTCATCTGCTGTTGATACACGATAGCCATGGCCTGAGAGTAAATTATTCATAAAGCTCAAAGTTACAGGATCATTATCTACAACCAGCACCATTTTGCTTTTACACAATCCCATATCTGCAGTTTCACCCATCTGTTCCTGTTTGTCGTTAATCTTTGACATAATCCGCCCCTTTTTGCCTATCGCCAGTTTCTATTAACATTGTCTCCTGAGAATCTATTACAAGCATTAATTGTGCTATCAACACAGAGAATCCCCATGCCCAAGTTACACTATTCTTATTATCCTAATGATAAATTTCTGTAATATAATTAAGTTCTTTCATCAAGCATTCCGTTGCTTCTTCAGCACCATCCAGAACATTTTGTCGTGCCTTCATCTCTATTGCCTTTGCTATCTCTGATATATCTGGAATACCTAGATTTTCGGCTGCACCTCTTATAGTGTGAATTGTTTCGTAGACTTTTTTTGAATCACGATTGTGGATCGCAGATTTTAATTCACTTAAATAATACACGGTTGTTTCAATGAAGAGAGCTAACAGCGATAAATACTCATCTTCTTCCAAACCGACATTTTCCGCCATTTGTTTCAACTTGATATGTTTTTTTTTCGGAGAGCCCATTTTTCTATCACCTTCTTCACAATTTCTATCCTAATCGGTTTTGCAAGATACTCATCCATACCAGCTTTGAGACACTTCGCACGGTCTTCCTCCATCGCGCTGGCCGTCATGGCAATTATGGGAATATGCCTATATCCTTTGTCTCTGATTACTTTTGTGGCCTCCAGACCATCCATCACCGGCATTTGAACATCCATGAAAATCAAATCAAAGTCACCATTTGTCATGCTTAGTTTTTCGATAGCCTCACTGCCGTTGCTCGCCAGTTCTACCCGGTGCCCAGCCTTGTTCAGCAAGATTTTTACTAAATTCTGATTGACTACATTATCTTCTGCCAAAAGAATTTTAAGTGAGAAGTTTCCTTTATGAGACAGCTTGTGCTGATATTCCCCATTTTCATTTACCAGAATATTCTCCCCGTCTCTGCTTTCAGGTACTTTTATAACTTCCTCCATGATTTGCATCAGCTTTTTTCTCTTGACCGGTGCTTCAACAAAAGAAATCATGCCTGTTGTATCCTGATCCAGGATAACTCTTTCTTTGAGAGGGCCAAATAAAAGCAGATGAATACCCCTAACTTTTGCCGTTTGGATCACATCAACAATTTCACTAACATTTATATCCGTTAATCTGATATCCATTAGACAGAAGTCAAAGGAATTCCCATTATTGTCGGGAGAGATTAAAGCGGGTAACAGTTGTTCTCCCTTTTCTATCACCGTAAACAGCATGCCGCTAGATTCAAACATGCGCGACAAAATATCGAGATTTGCCCTGTTGTCACAGGCAACGAGCACCCTCTTACCGGCAAGAGAAGGATATTCATTTAAAGTCTCCCTGGTAGATTCGTCAAGCCAGGCCGTAAAGTGAAATGTAGATCCTTCGCCTGCCTCACTCTGCGCCCATACATCGCCGTTCATCAATTTTGACAGTTGCTTGCATATGGAAAGCCCGAGTCCCGACCCGCCATACTTCCGGGTGGAAGAGCAATCTACCTGTCGAAAAGAATCAAAAATTATAGATAATTTATTTTTTGGAATACCGATGCCGGTATCTCTTACTTCTGCATGAAGCTTCACCTGTTTGTTCTGTTTATCTTCTTCATAAAGGTAAAGCTCAATTTCTCCTGTTTCTGTAAACTTTGCAGCATTTTCCACCAAGTTCAACAGGACCTGCCTGAACCTGTAAGGATCCCCGATAACAGAGGAAGGAAGATTGTCTCCGATACGACATAATAAAACGATTGGTTTGCCGCTGATCTTGGGCTGGATAATGTTACACACATCATATGCCACTTCCTCAGGATCGAAATCGATATTCTCGAGTTTCAAATGCCCGGCTTCAACCTTTGAGAAATCTAAAATATCATTGATCAAGAAGAGTAAGGCATCACCGCTTTTTTTGATTGTACTGACGTAACTGAGCTGTTCCCCATTAAGACCGGCATCCAACAACAAGTCGGTGAAGCCGATAATGCCGTTTATCGGTGTCCTGATTTCATGGCTCATATTCGCCAGAAATTGACTTTTCGCGATATTCATTACATTCGCTGCCTCCAGAGCCTTTCGCAATGCTTCTGTGCGCTTTTTGACTATATCCTCAAGCTGTCGATTCGTATCATTTATCTTCTTGTATAGAATGGCGTTTTCAAGTGCCCGTGCTGTGTTTAACAATATTATCGAAAGGAGGTTCGACAATACATTGTTAACGGCCAGCTCATCACTTATAAGAATTCCCACTACCATTCCTATAACCTGCGATCTTGTAACCAATGGATGAAATACCACTGTGTGACTATAATATTTTGCCGGAACCGTAACCGCCCTGCTTTGATACAATGCCCAGGCAAAAACACCTTCGGCAGCCTGAAAGTCAACTTCCTTTTCAATCATGAGAGAATCTGTTTCAGGTTCACAATCTACAAGAACAAAATCGGAATTTGTTTCGTCAATCATGAAGAGTGCCAGGACCTTGAAAGGTATGAGGCGCTTCAGTTGAGTTCTGGCCGCACTGAAAATCGCGGCAGGCTCCTGATTCGGAGGATTGATGCTATTCTTAAAATCTCCCAGGGAGACCACCATGTCCAGCGCATCTAGAGTCCACCGATTGGCCTCTTCTAAATATAGTATCCGTTCTTCTAATTCAGGCAGATACTTTCTTTTTCTGGTAAGTTTCGGCATACTCAGGCTTTCCGAATAATGATTGCACTACATCTTTAATTTCTCGTTCCAGTTGATCCATTGTGGGAGACAACGCGCTCGTGGGAATTCCAATAAGTTCCCATGCTTTTTCATCCATACGTGGAATATACTGTTCACCGCTGTTCCCGAACTGCATCGCATTGGCAATGATGTCGGCTATATGAACCACAGCCGTCTCAATAGGATATCGTCTTGCTTCCCGTGGTGAATGATGGTAGGCGACCACTTCTTCCAGAGACGGCGGCAGATTCCAAAATTGCACCAGTATGCGTCCTAAATCCGAATGGTCAAAACCTATTATTTCCTTTTCAACTAAAAATAGCGACTCTCTGTTTGCCTTACAACGGAGAATCATTTCCCTCGCCGTTTCCGGTATTTTTTTGTAGATAATGAGTCTCCCTATATCATGAATAATGCCCGCCGCAAAAAAACGCTCGACGTTCATTTCACACCGTCTGTAGGTTGCAAGTATTTTAGCTGTAAGACCGCAAGCTACACTATGCCTCCAGAATGATTCCATATTGACAAGGTCTTCCGGTATCCCTTTAAACATATTCATTATGGAAGTTGCCAGAGCAAGGTCGCGCAATTGTTGTGTGCCCACGATAAAAAGGGCCCGGCTGACTGTTTCGATTCTTGATGGAAAACTATAAAACGCGCTGTTAACAAGCTGGAGCAAACGGGAGGTCAGGCCGGGATCATCGCTTATTATGTCACTGATACCTTTCATAGAAGATTGGGGATTATTAACTGCCTCGTTAATTTTTGTATATACGGCAGGCAAAGATGACACTTGTACCAACCCTTTCAAAAGATCTTCCGGTTTTTTAAACATCATTTTGTCCTTTCGATCTCCGTCGGAACTGACGAAGGGTTAGTAAGTGAAAAAGTTCTTTAATAAACGGGTGTTCCATGTCTACATGACAGAAGCGTTCGCGAGTTTGAATTTCCACTTCACGGAAAAGATTCTGGTCAAGTTGAGCAATCATAGTGGCGGTAAGTTCTTCTTTTTCAATACCCTTGATATCAGCCTCAGTAATACCCCACATTTTGAAGACCTTCAGGTGTTTCTCGGTGATTTTGCTGCCTTCGGCCAATAACACACGCCCGCTGCGTTCCTTTACGTCACAGGCTAGAATCATATCTACTTGAATATCTTCCAGATTTATTATTCCCATCACCTTATCCCCGTTTAATTCACTTAAATATTTCTACAAATGTATTTTTAATATAAGTATCCATGATTTATATCGTCATAATCCATTAAAACTTTATTCCAATACTGATAACAATCAATAATTTATGATCTTATGAAAGGTTAAAGATCGAGTAAGGAACAGAAACCCTGTGCGATCATTCCTGTCTATGATGCTGTAGAATCTTGAAACAATGTTCGTATTGAAAGAAGAAAGTTGATATTTGACAGTTGAGTTCCCGCTTAGGACAGGTTGTTAAGTAGGAAAGGTTGTTAAGAAAGATGTTTAATAATTCCAGAGGACGCTTACTTTAAGTCTTGGACAGAAACTCTCTCTGAATTGCAAGAATTTTTCCGCTCAGCAAATGACTGCATTTTTTGTCCATTTTGAAAAATTGAACAGAAACATATTCCAAATCTGCCCGTCTTCCGATTTCGGAAGGATACCATACATTAACAGATTTCGCTTCTACATCGAATCTTTCCCAGTCAATAGTTAAAATCATTTTTATCATCACACCCAGTTCAATAGGATTATCTATCGGATGGCAAAAGCGTGCGCCGCCAATCGAAATATCAAGGAGATTAACTTTTTCATTTCCCACATAGAGGTGTATTCCGCTGTCTGATTTCGGATTGACTCTGTAATGCATTCTTAAATCATAAATCTTCAGCTCACTCTCCCTGATTATGTTGACTGCCTGTACTGTTTTTGAGGAGTGGAGGCTATAATCATTCAAAATGTTAAGCACTTTCCCCGAAAATCCAATTCTAATAGGACCTTCTTTTCTCTTAACAAGATATGTGACTGTTATTTCTTTACCAATATGATACTTCGTGAAGGGCGGATTTGTCTGAGACAACACAATTCCTGAACTGTCAACGTCGTATACAACTGCATTCCTGACATCTGCTAGCTCTTTATCGACATCAACATTGAGAACAACATTGACGCTCATTCCCGGTCTGATATCTACTAACTTCTCCACTTCAAATCCTTCTTACATATCTAACGACAATGCCTTCTTTGCAAATTAAGATTAGCAAAGAAAAATAATAATTTCAAATTTTATACTAATTGCTTTATCAAAATTTTTTCAACTTTTTTGTTTTGGTTTCTGAGATAAAACTTCACAAAAATTATAATTGCAAAATATTTTTATTTCCATTACTTATTAAACAAAAATTTGTGGGGTAGATTATGGTTTCGATCCTCTTAGTAGAAGATGACGCTGCGTTGAGAAAGCAGATCCGCTTCTCACTGGAAAGTGCATTTAACATATTTGAAGCCGACAATCGAAAAGATGCTGTCGACGCCCTGAAAATAAATAAAATCGACGTTGTTATTCTCGACCTGGGACTACCGCCCCACGAAGGCACTCCCGATGAAGGGTTAAAAGTTCTTGAACATATCCTCGGAAAATACGCGTGTAAGGTGATTATTCTCACCGGTCAGAAGACAGAAGGCGTTGCCCTTGAAGCCATTAAATCGGGGGCATTTGATTATCTATTGAAACCTGCCAGCATGGAGAAAATTCTTTACTCAGTCGAAAGGGCGCTGCTTTTTAAGGAGACGGAAGAGCTGCTTGAGAAGCAAGGTATCAAAAAGATTTCCCTGGAAGTTGAAATGGGTAAAGGCCTCCAGACATTGCGAGATGAGGCAGACAAGAGCATTATCTTAAGCATACTGAAGGATACGAACTTCAATGTTTACCAATCAGCAAAAATCCTAGGAGTAAAAAGGGAAAGCCTCTATTATTTCCTAAGAAAATTTGGCGTGAAGAGAAGCGATGACGATTGAGCAGATTTATCCTTTCTTTATTTTTGCCGGTCTCATTATTATCGGCGTTCTCATCTACATCCACTACCTCACCCAAAAAGCCATCCGCTCCATTCTCGAATTTATCGATCTTAATACGAAACTCGACTACGACCTTAACCGCTTTTTGGCGGAGGTCGTTCCTGTGTTGAAAAAAATAAATATTGACGATCTATTCTATGACATCCATTCCCTGGATAGTACCCTTTTACGTGAAAAAACCTTGAACAGACATTCAATAGAAAAAAGCCGGCAGAGCGGTGATTACCGTATAAAGCTGGGAATTGTACCTCGACATTCGCGCGGCGAGCAATACTATTTGAACTTGATTGCTCTGGAAATCCTATTTTCTCTCATTGAAATGGACATCCTTATCAAGATTAAAGTCATTCATGAAGCCTTCTATAAATTTTCACAACTCCAAACGTTTATTCTCCATGATA
>DATKLL010000111.1:0-6746 GCA_035542475.1 Syntrophales bacterium | reverse complement strand
ATCCCTTTAAAACAGGGTATTATCCGGCGCTTCAACAACGGTGTCGACAACTCCGGCTTCCTCTTTCAAAAGTCTGATTTCACTTTCAAGCTGCTCAAATTCCTGAATTTTTCTTTTCAGGAAGCGATATGTTATCTTCGCCTTTTCCTCAAACCCTCTAGGTGTCAAGTAGTATAAATAGGCTTTTTTATTGTGGGAATTTTTAAAATTGTGCGCCTTGACAAGGCCCTTTTGGATAAGGGCATTTATCAGGAAGTTGACCTTACCAAGGCTGATGCCTAATCGGGAAGACAATTCACGTTGCGTCATTTCAGGGGTTATTGAAATTTCCCTGAGGACTTTAAGGACTTCTTCTGTTTCAAGTTGTTGTTTATTTGATAAAGTCATATTAAAATCCGATATGTTCACTCCGTGAACGCATAGTGGAGATTAATTCAATAAAAAAAGGTTGTCAAGAAAAAAAAGAAGAGATGAAGGGGGTCTATTTAAAAGAACAAAGCTTACCTTATTAGGTCGGGGGAATATGCAGATGCCACAGGATAAGCTTTGAATAAACGATAAATTTATCGCGGAGTTGGCGATTCATACCCAGTGAAAAGGCGTTTGCAATTGCCGTCAGCAGCCAGTTTATAAATAACCGGGTGATTATCACACAACGCACAAGCTTATAATAAGGACTCTTTTTCCATTTTCGAAAGAATTGGTAGCGGGAGCGGTAGAACTCGATTCTTGAGCGGATATCCCTGCCGATACTTTGTCCCTGAAAATGATATATAAAGGCGGTTGGCACGTAGTAGATTTTCCAGCCCGCGGTCTTCATCCGATAAGCCCAGTCGGTTTCTTCAAAAAAGAAAAAGTAGCGTTCATCAAACATACCTACGTCGTCGATAGCTTTCTTACGAGCCAGGAGACAGGCGCCAATACCTGAATCTACCTCTATCGGTTTTTCGTAATTGTAGCGCTTGCTCGGATAATGTTTAGGGAATAAATATTCAAGCACTGGTGTATTGGTAAACAGTGTAATAAGCGTTGGAAAACTGGCGATGGAGTTTTGTTTGCTGCCGTCCGCATTAAGGAGTTGGCCACAGGACATGGCCGCTTCCGAGTGGTTTTCCATGAACTTATATAATTCATGAACGGCACTTTCTGTTAAAGCCGTATCGGAATTCAATAAAAGTGCATACTTGCCGTCCATTATACGCATCGCCTGGTTGTTGGCTGCTCCGAAACCGCGGTTTTCTTTATTTTGTATGAGTCTCACCTGCGGATATTTTTCCTTCAGCATGGAATCGCTGCCATCCTGAGAGGCATTGTCCACAACGATGATCTCATAACTGATATCATGGATAGTTTTAGATATCGATTCGAGGCAGTTCTGGAGGAGATCTCTGGTATTCCGGTTTACGATTATGATTGAAATATCCATTTAATATCTTTTACGCGACTGCCTAGACAGTTCCGCTAACTTGGCGTATTTAAAAAATTTATTCACAGCATCGGTAACCGCCAGCGTAAACCCTTGAGAACCGTCGAGAAAGCCTAATCTCAAGACATAGTTGTAGAAAAAGGCAAGCTTTGCACGAAACACGGCAGACCAGATTGAGGCAGTCTTGCCCCCGTTGAAGGCCTCTTCAGCTCCAAAGGTTGAGTACTGATCAATTTTAACGAGTATTTGACTGAGGCGACTTTCCGTGTAATGTTCCATAGGGTAAGTAAGCGGTTCTACGCGACCGTCAACTTCCACAGACTCATGGACCTTTGCCTTTGTCATGCGTCCCTTTTCTTTTTGGAAAAGCCTTATGACCCGATCTGGCCACCATCCCGCATGTCTTATCCACTTCCCCTGAAAGAAATTTTTACGGGGGAAACTGAACCCCACGGCGGCAGTCGACGGACTTAGTATGAGAGTTTTGATAGCCTGAGCTGTATCTTTAGGAATTCGCTCGTCAGCATCAAGGACGAGAATCCATGGGCTTTTGCAACGATCGATGGCAAACTGCTTCTGAGGACCAAAACCCCGCCACGGTTCAGAGAAGACTTCGCAGCCAAAGTCGGACGCAATTCTGACGGTCTCATCTGTGCTGCCGGAGTCCACTACCACGATCTGTTCGGCAAAAGAGACGCTTCTCAAGCAGTCCGGGAGGCTCTCAGCTTCATTTTTTGTTATGATCGCCACTGAAAGAGGTATTTTATTTTCCATATCTCTCAAGTATCATTAAACCATTGCAGTGTGCATAATGCCGGATGAACCACCCATTAATAATATCTATGAAATCTGTTTCTTCATTGAAGGAACGATTGAAATATTCTTCAATAGCTCTTATGACACCCCTTTCGTTATTCCATCCGCGCCCAGTGCTTCCGTCTTTTCTGTGAAAAATCTCTTTCATATTGGTGTCATGAAATATAACCTTTGAGTGTACTGCCAGATATGGAAACCATGATTGAATTTCCTGGACGGTATGGTCATGCAGGTGGCTTGTGTCGATAAAAAGTATATCAATCCCGTTTTCGATATTATGTTCTTCACAAAAAAGAGGGAACTCGCGGGCAAACGCGACATCGTCCATTTGGACAAAGATTCTTTTTCGATAAGATGAAACTTTTTTGCAGTCGGCGATATCGACACTGATCAGCTTTGCATTCCAGAGCCTAGCCACATTCTCCAGAACAAATGTCGATTCCCCGTCTCCCACTCCCAATTCCACAATAAGTTTCGCCGACAAATTTAAACACTCGATGAACAAGGTTTCCAGATGATCGCAGATATCCGTGTGCCTTTGGGAGCGCTGCCTCACGGCTTCCAATGTCATGGACAGAGAATCTTTATTAATTTCCAATAGCCTCATAATCTTTTCAATATGACCAGGAAATTAACCATCCCAGTACGGATTTTTCACACAACCAAGACTAAGGTATGTCTATTAGAAGGTCAGAAATAACCCGTCTTCTGCTCAAAGGGCAAGTAAATATTCTCTTTAAACTGTTCATAGAGCCTGGGATAATGGGTTATGTCTTTGTCGTGCAACGGTTTGTATATATCTATGTGCTTATTCAAGCCGGGCCACTTATCATCCCACATTTTTCTCAGCTTTTGTGCCCAATCATCCCCATAATGAACGAAACATTGCTCACGTGATTTATTCTTTTCCGTTACCTTGTGATAATGCCATACAAATGACTCCGTGCTTAGCGCTGTATACCCGCCAGCCAAAAAGCATCGCAAAGAAAAATCGTTATTCTCATAGCAAGCCTTCCATCGCTCATCAAAATAGCCAATTTTATCAAATATAGCCCTGCGCCAGAACATGACGTTAAATTCTACTCCAATATACCTGATATAACCTTTCTTCTCTTTTTTCATGAGCTTTCCGAAAAATGACGTCTCACTCTCCTTAAGATCCGTTAAATCCACCCGATCGGTGCCGAAGTTTTCTCTCGGCTGCCACTTCTGAAAATCCAGATCACTTTTATCCGTGAATGGCGTGGCCTGGTAAACTTCCGGAATTTGCACCTTCTTGAACAAATCTTCATCCATGCCAGTGGTAATAAGAACATCCGAAGTTATCAATGCTACAATCGGGGATTTACATATCCTCACAAAAAGATTGATAGCCCCGCTGATCCCCGTATTACGATTTAGAAGGATCGAAGAAAAACCATACTGCCTCTGTTTATCACCGAGCCATTTTTGATGGCTTTCAGGTGATCCTTGATCGAGGAGATAAACATCACTGGAAAGGTTTGGGCTTTTGCGTTCGTAGAATACTGATAAGACGCTGTCCAATATTTCCGTGGCACCTTTCTCCCCCGAAGGATTGTAATTCAGTATAAGATACGAGATATCAGGTATCATGGATAATACTCGTGCTTTAGTCCGCGTCTTTGTAGTGGTTTGCCGATCTATACCACAATGAGAATCCGATTAAAATAGTGTAATTTTAAAGCAAAGTGTGCTAAACAGGCGACGTAAATTTGTTTTTTCAATAATTGATATTATATGAATCAGCTTTCAACCACCGTATCAACCAGATATGGACGACTATTTGAATTCCTGAATCTGAGTATTCCTGTGCTAATGGGTATATTCATTATTCGTAATCCCTATCCTAGGACTACAGCCATTGAGGAGATTACGTTTTACGGGGCGGTTTTAATTCTGTTAATTTTGCTGATTCTCAGGAAGACGTCCTTTTCTATGCGCACACCCTTATCCATTCCCTTTGCCCTGCTTGTTCTCTGGAGTTGCGTGGGTCTTTTCTTCGCCCTCAATAAAGACAACAGCATCCATGATGTTTATGCGCATCTGATAAAATATCTGGCCGTCTTCTACCTGCTTTTCAACTTCTTTAACACGAAGGAGCGGTTACGTATCCTCATATGGACTATCATCGTCTCAACGGCCATTTTTTCAGTCTGGATTATGGTTTATTTCTATCTTATATTAGGATACAGTCTTTCTACTAAGTTAGGACTGTTCATGGACGAGATCGCATCTAATACTATCGGCATTTCCACGCTATTTGCGATGCTGCTATGCCTCTACCAGTTCATGAGAGAAGAAATAGGATATCGAAAGATCATTTTGGCCATTTGCATATGTGTAACGTCTACTGCAACGCTTGCTACACAGACAAGGGGGTCTATTTTGGCCATGTTTGTATCTCTGCTTTTATCATTCCCTAAAAATAAGAAGACCATCTCTGTTCTTTTCCTCTTTCTTATCATGGCTGTATTTTTAATGCCGGTAAAAAATCGGCTGTCTCCACAAGCCGCTATAGATACCATGAGTATAAGTCAGCGAATAAATGCATGGTACTGTTTCGGTGAAATGTTAAAAGATCATCCCATTGCCGGTATCGGTTTCGGGATGCAGACGTACTTCGACGAGAACTTGCTAGCTGAATACAATGAAAGAGTCCCGATCAAATACAGGCAACTTGAACCTCTAAAAGCACCCCACAACCTTGTAGTTGATATTGCAGTGCGTCTGGGTCTGGTCGGTCTTGCATTTTTCTTTTACATTTTGTTTGAATTTTTCCGCATGGGTCGGCATGTCATCAAGAACGGTAAAAAAGACTTCTTCAGACACTGGAGCTTCTGTTTAATGGTGGCTCTGATTGCATTTTTAATTCAGGGACTGTTTGAAAGCACGATGAGTGGACCGCCAGCTATAGTGTTTTATACCATAATGGCCATGATGGCCATCCTATGGCATCTCAACAACAAACAGGATATTGATGGTAAGACTAGGTCATCAATAGTCAGGCAGTATCGGGGCAAAGGGGTTCGTCCGTCTGATTAATGGCGCGTAACAGCCGTAAAATAGCCGTCGCTATTCCAAAGTATGGTCTTGTTGGCGGAGCAGAACATTTTGTTTCGGAACTCACCGGACAGATAGCCAGTAATCCGTATTATGATATCAGTGTCTTCGCCAATAAATGGGTAACAAACACAGACCGTCTTACTTTCTGCAAGGTGCCCATTATCACCTTTCCCAGATTCCTGACAACTCTGAGCTATGCCTTCTTCGTAAAACGCAGAATTGCGAAGATGGATTTCGACCTTATTCATACTCACGACAGGATATTCGATGCGGACATTTATACAATGCACGGTGTGCCCCACGAATTCTGGGTTCACGAAGTCCGGAATAAATATATGGGGCTCAATGATCGTGCCATAGCATGGGTGGAAAGATGGCTGGTCAGGAACCCAAGGTGCCGGAGATTCATATCCGTGTCGAACCTGGCAGAAAAGGCATTTTTACGATATTATGACGTCGATCCGGATAGAATCAAGGTTATTCATCCGGGCATTGATGTATCAAGATTCACTGAGCTTGACCGCGAGCGGTGCCGCATTGAAATCAGGAACATCTTGAAGATCGATACTGAAGATGTTGTCATTCTCTTCGTATCTATGAATTTTGATATCAAGGGTCTTGATCAAGTTTTGGCCTCTATAGCGAAGGTGAAGGCAAAGCTTCATCCCCAAAAAATAAAATTACTGGTCGTCGGCAGAGGAGATGAAAAGGGCTACATGCAGATTGCCGGAAACTTGGGAATCGGCGGGGATGTTATTTTCGCGGGCGTACACAGAGAAAACCTCGAACGAATCTACCTGGCAAGTGATATATTTTCCATCCTCTCAAAATTTGACACCTTCGGCATCGCCGTCCTCGAAGCCATGGCGGCATCGCTGCCCGTTGTCGTGAGCGGCAACGTTGGTGCAAAAGACCTTGTACTCAACGGTGCAAACGGATTTGTCATTGAGAATAGAGCTGATATTGATAGCGTCAGTGAAAAATTCGGCATTCTGCTAAACAAAGAAGTAAGATTGAGAATGGGTGAAGCAGCCTACAAGACTGCTCTCCACAATACATGGGATGCTGTATCAAAAAAATACGAAAATATTTATGATGAACTTTTAGAGTATAAATCGTAACAAATGGATTTATCAGTTATCATAGTATCTTATAACACAGCCAATTTGATTGGAACATGTCTCAGATCGGTCATCGAATCCGATGACATAGTTAAAGAGGTATTTGTTGTTGACAATGCATCGACAGACGATAGTGTAAGTTACGTCCGGAAAAATTTTCCTTTTGTGCATCTTATTGTTAACCCTGAGAACAGGGGATTCGGTGCTGCAAACAACCAGGTATTGTCACTGTGCACCGGACGCTACATCTTTTTCCTCAACCCTGATACCAGAGTACTGCCGAATGTATTCAAAAAAGC
>DATKLL010000110.1:0-4706 GCA_035542475.1 Syntrophales bacterium | reverse complement strand
TAACTGTGAACCGGACGGCGTGCTGTGCAACAGGTGTACAGAGACTCTGCAGCATGAGGAACATCCGCACCGGGAAAAAAAGAAGATGAGAGTCATTGAACTTCCCCTCGGCATCACGGAAGACAGACTGGTGGGAACCCTTGACATAGAACATGCCCTTAAAAAAGGCGAGAAGAGGTTCGAACCCGGCATCCTTGCAGACGCGAACAGGAATTTCCTCTATGTGGATGAGGTGAATCTGCTGGAAGATCATATCGTGGATTTATTGCTTGATTCTGCGGCCATGGGCGTAAATACCGTGGAGAGGGAGGGCGTGTCGTTCATGCACCCCGCGAAATTCATCCTTGTTGGTACGATGAACCCTGAAGAAGGCGACCTGAGACCCCAGCTTTTGGACAGGTTCGGCTTGTGCGTGCAGGTGCTTTCTCTAACCGACAAGGCATCGAGGATGGAAATACTCAAAAGGAAGGCAGCCTTTGATGCAGAGCCGGTCCACTTTGCGGCTCTCTGGGATGAGGAACAGAAATCACTTTCCGGAGCTATCATCAATGCCAAGGCGAGACTCAATACTGTAGAAATTACAGACGCTGTATTGGAGAGGATTGTGGGTGTAACATCTCCCTTGAATCTCGACGGGCACAGAGCGGACATTGTGATGATGAAATCCGCACGGGCTTTGGCAGCGTTCAGGAATAAAGACGCCATTGACGCTTCCGATATCAGGGATGCGGCGCAGTTGTCATTGTTGCACAGGATGAAGAGGCTTCCCTTTGAGGAGATCGGAAAGGAAAAAGAAAAGCTCCTCGCGGCGCTTGCGGAGATGCGGACATGACCTTCAACGATTTCGTCGGCCATGAAGACGCGAAGCTGGCCTTGATACTGAATGCCATCGATCATAATTGTGGCGGTGTTTTATTTGTCGGCGAGAAGGGGACTGGCAAGTCCACACTGGCGAGACTTTATCAAGGACTCCTTTCTGCCGACATACCGTTCGTGAATCTGCCTTTGAACGCCACGGAGGATGCGCTTTTGGGCGGTATCGATGTTGAGGAAAGTTTGAGAAAAGGAAGGAAGGTCTTCCAGAGGGGGATCTTCACGCGCGCCTATGGCGGCTTTGTGTACATCGATGATGTGAATCTCCTTTCACCGGAAATATTATCTCTTGTCCTGAAAGGGCAATACGACGGTGAATATCTCGGTGGGAGAAAAGAATTACCCGTGCAACCTGCATCATATTTCGTCCTACTGGCGAGCATGAATACCGAGGAAGGCTATCTATCATCACACATCCTTGACCGCTTCGGGATGTGCGTGCTGTGTGAATCCTTGAAAGAGGCAGCACAAAAGATAGAAGTGATGAAAAGGGCACTGCTGTGCGATAAAAACAATATGGAGGGAGACGGAAAACTCAGAGAAAAAATTTATGCCTCCCGTCTTGCCCTCAAAGATATCATCGTACCGGCAGAAATTAAGGATCATATTACACAAGTCTGCATCGAAAACTGTATCTCCGGCCACAGGGGAGATATTTTTATTTTCTATGCCTCTCGCGCTTACACGGCATTTATCGAAGAAAAAGAGGTAACAAAGGAACACGTGGACAAGGTCATTCCCCTCATTCTGTTGCATAGAAAAAGGCTCCTTCAGCAGATGGAAGAAGAGAGAACGGAGCAAAGCCGTCAGGATAATCAACCTGATGAGAAAGAAGAAAAGGAAAATAGTCAAAAGACCGCACCTGATATTGCAGAGGGTAATGAAAATACAAGCCGTGACAATGGCAATATCGAAATAAATGACTTGCCTGAAAGACCCCGTGAATCCAAACTGGCAGAAGAGATATTTAAACCGGGACAGACTTTTAAAGTGAAACGACTGACTTTCCGGAAAGACGGGAAGAACCGCTATATATCCGGACGCAGGACGAAGACGGGATCAAAGGGCAAATCTGGCAGGTATATAAAACGCATCCTGAGCGCAAATAATGATATTGCCATTGATGCGACCATCCGTGCCGCAGCTCCTTATCAGGCGGCGAGGGGAAGAAAAGAGAGGCTGCTCATCCACGACTCGGACATCAGGTTCAAACAGAGAGAAAAGAAGATGGGACATCTCGTTATTCTGCTTGTTGATGGATCGGGCTCCATGGGCGCCCAGAAGAGGATGGTGGAAACCAAGGGGACGGTGCAATCCCTGCTCATCGATTGCTATCAAAAAAGGGACATGGTCTCCTTGATCGTCTTCAGAAAAGACAGGGCTGAAGTTATACTGCCTCCGACGTCGAGTGTGGAGACTGCATCACGGAGATTGCGGGAAATACCTGTGGGCGGAAAGACGCCTTTAACGGCAGGGCTTATGGAAACTTACAAGCTGATCAAACGTGTAACCGTCAAATCACCGGAAACGAGATTTCTCGTGGTCCTTGTTACTGACGGAAGGGCAAATCAGAGCCTTTCTGGAACGCCCATCGGTGAAGAGATAGCAAAGATGACATATTTGCTTGAAGATCTACAATTTACCGATTATATCGTCATCGATACCGAGCACAAGGGCAAGTTCATAAAAACCGACCTTGCCGTGCACATAGCGTCACAGCTGGGCGCGGATTACTACACCATAGACGACTTAAAGGCTGACTATCTTACAGAAATTGTTCAAAGCAAGAAATCTGAACTATTTTGAGCCATGATCCATTCTGTAAGACTTTCAATTAATTTTTCAAAACTCTCAATATATGCATTTTTTGATAGACTGGTGCGGATAAATAGAGGAAAATATGTCATGAAAACTGCACATAAACCTCTTGTCACGATGAGAGTTTGTTCTTCTTGTTTTTAAGCTATTCATAGTTCTAGTACTACATTAGAGGTCCTTAATCTGTCGGATCTGGAGGATCGCTTTGCTGTGACAAGAATATTGTAATTCAGGGCATTTTATGTTTATGTAAAATGCTGGCTTCCTGAACTATTTATAAGTGGCATAAGAGGCTGAGTTTCATGTCTCATGTGAAAAGTGACAACTCTTAAATGGTTACAAGACTGAATTTATGATTGCATTATTTTTCATGGAGAAGGTCAAATGTGAAAGGGAGGTAATACATGAACAAACGTTCAAATCTTTTATTAACCGTAGCACTACTCATCATTATGATCATCTGCGCGGTTTCTGCCAGGGCTGGAGAAATGATGAAGACAGCGACCATGTATGGCCTCCAAGTGGAGTTGCACGTGCTGCCGGCTGAGCCGTTCTTTACTGCAGATGAAGTTGCAGTCAGTCATGTGAAAGAAGGAATGCTGATCATGGGAGGCGCCAAGCCAATTGCTATTGATGCGGCTTCGCATCCCAATCATCATCTTATCGTGCACGTATTCGAAGCAAAGACAGGCAAGGCGGTAACCAACGCAACGGTCAGCATGAATTTCCAATTGCTCGACAACAAAGGAAAACCGAATGGCGCAGTTGTGGATGTTCCTGTTGTCGTCATGCAGGCCATTGGTCAGGGGCCGCAATCCACGCATTACGGCAATAATGTAGTAATGCCCGATGGGACCTATTCCGTCACGGTCACGGTGAATGGGAAGAAGACGGAATTCCGGATGGCCGTGTCCGCATCAGCAATGGAAAAGATGCACAAGCATTGAGGACGCTCAGCCATACCAAAGAGAGATAAGAGCAAAGAGGTAAGGCCGTGTAGCCGAAGATGATCAGCGGTGAATACGGCTCTATCGTCATTTATCGCGTGGCAGGATAGCACATCGGCTCTTGTTCAATGTGGTATCCGTAGCCTTGACAGACAGGGCAATTCTGCAATCTGTTTCATGATGCCCCTTCAATCTATTTTAAAGCTCTTAATATGTGTATTTGATAGGCTGGTCCGGATAATCAGAGGGAAATATGTCATGAAAACGTCACAAAAATCTCTAGTGATGATGAGGGCTTGTTCTCTGATGATGTTTCCATGGATCTTTCTTTGTGGCACAGTCTTTTCTGCACCACCAGAAAGAATCGTTTCTCTCGCTCCTTCCATGACAGAGATTCTGTATGACCTTGGCCTTGAAGACCGGATCGTAGCGGTCACCACTTTTTGCGACTATCCGCCGCAGGCATTAAATAAACCGAAAATCGGCAGCTTTACAAATCCATCCGTGGAGGCCATTATTGCAAAGGCGCCCGATCTGGTCGTTATGACCGATGAGTGCACCCCCATGGAAATCCGCAGCAGACTGAAGAAACTCGGTATTAACACATACATATTCAAAGCAAAACGCCTTGTAGAACTGCCACAGGGCATCCGCGATTTAGGTGTCGTACTTGGTATAAGAGATCAGGCATCAAAAAGAGCGGATAAGATTGAGAGTGAGATTCGGAAGTATGAGAGGAATATCCGTAAATCTCCACCCCGTTATTTGAAGAAAAGTGCTGTTTTTATAATTCAGCCGGAGCCTCTGATTGTTGCAGGACCTAAAACTGTGATTGACGATGCCCTCAAACTACTGGGATTGCAGAATATCGCCTCCGATGCCGGTTCACGATATCCCAAATATTCCATTGAGGAGGTTATCAGTCGTTCCCCCGATATCATTTTTATGGGAAAAGGCGTAATGACAAAAGAAAGTTCCAAAAGCCTATTGACAAGGCTGGACATGCTCGATGCCGTTAAGAAAGGGCATGTCTACTACACAAGCGAAGCACTATACAGACTGGCGCCA
>DATKLL010000109.1:0-30502 GCA_035542475.1 Syntrophales bacterium | reverse complement strand
GCAGATCCCGCGCTGTCGGCTGCCTCAGAGCCAGAATACGAATACACTTTTCCTCTATTTCAACATCGTGTTGATCGATTGTATTATCATCACAAATTACACGATGAGCAAGCGCTGTATCTCTATCCATGAGGGCCTTTATCGCGAGATCAATAGCCTTTTCTACGAGGGCTCCCAGGTAAAGAAGACCTTCCCTGACGTCCCGCAATTCCTGTTCATAGTGGGCACTGGTATGCTCTTTTTCCGCCATTGTTTTATCTCCAAACTATTTAATTATGATCCCTGAATCATGAATTCCATCATCCGAATCTCCCGGTTATATAATCTTCTGTCTGTTTCATATCCGGATTCGTAAAAATCTTTTCCGTAGCGTTATATTCTATTAGTTTACCTAAATAAAAAAACCCGGTTTTCGATGAGATACGCGCTGCCTGCTGCATATTATGCGTAACAATAATAATGGTATAATTTCTCTTCAACTCATCGATCAAATCCTCGATCTTTGCCGTTGATATAGGATCAAGGGCCGATGTCGGCTCATCCATGAGAACGATATCCGGTTTCATGGCCAGCGCCCTGGCAATGCACAGACGCTGCTGCTGCCCCCCGGAGAGGGTCATCGCCGATTTATCCAGGATATCCTTCACCTCGTCCCAGAGAACCGCCTGTTTCAGGCTTTCTTCAACAAGGAATTCCAAGTCACTTTTATTAGTCATCCCTGCAAGCTTCGGCGCATAGGTGACGTTGTTAAATATCGACTTCGGGAAAGGATTAGGCTTCTGAAAAACCATACCGATCCGTCTCCTGATATCAACCGGGTCAAAATCATGATCATATATATTTTTGCCTTCAAAAAGGACCTCGCCTTCGACCCTGGTTCCATCGATCAGGTCGTTCATACGATTGAGTACCCTGAGCAGTGTGGATTTGCCACAGCCTGACGGGCCTATCAGTGCGGTCACCCGGTTCTTTTCAAAATCCATAGTGATATCGGTCAGTGCCCTGACCTGGCCGTAGTAGAAATTCAAATTCTTTGATTCAATTATACTGTCACCTTCCACAATTACCACCTTTTTTTCTTCCTCATATAACCCCTGATGATAATGGCAATAAGATCAACTCCCAGCACGAGTCCGACAAGAACTAGCACCGTCCCATATTGAATCGGCCTCGTCTGTTCTATGTGGGTGCCTGCTGTAGCAAGGACATAGACGTGATAGGGGAGAGCCATGACTTCATCAAAAATGGAGCTAGGGAGCTTCGCCGTAAAAAACGCCGCTGCCGTAAACATTATGGGTGCCGTTTCACCCGCCGCCCTGCCTATGCCGAGTATCGATCCGGTAAGTATACCAGGCAATGCTGTCGGCAAAACAATCTTATAAATGGTCTGCCATTTGGAAACGCCAAGGGCCAATGACGCCTCCCGAAATGTTTGTGGAACCGATTTCAGAGCTTCTTCCGATGCACCGATAATCGTGGGTAAAATTAGGGCTGCCAATGTCAATGACCCAGAGAGAATGCATGAGCCGAAATGAAGATAAACAACGAAAAACCCCAGTCCGAACAATCCGAAAACAACGGAAGGAACTCCGGCCAGACAATTGATGCCGGTGCGGATCAGCCTGATAAATTTTCCCTGTTTTGCGTATTCAGTGAGATATACAGCCGACACCACACCAAGCGGGAGCGCCACCATAATCGCGCTTATAGTAAGATAAAAAGTACCCAGGATGGCCGGCATGATCCCGCCTTTGGTCATGGAATCCGTCGGCGGGAGGGTGATAAAGTCCCAGCTAATGACTGATATTCCATTCACAACGATGTAAACAATGATGCCGCCAAGGGCCATGGCGATCACAAGTGCGGATAATCTGACAACGGTAAAAAACAAATGCTGACGGAAATAACGCCATCTCATGGATGTCTTTTGAAAATGTGATTCTGCAATTACATTTGTATTCATATTCAACCTTACAAAGTTGCTGATCCCGTTTCCTTAAACTTCTGGGAGATATAATCGGCGACAATATTAAAAATCAGGGTCATAAAGAACAGAACAATGCCGATGGCAAAAAGGGCATGGTAATGCCCGCCCCCGAACGGGGCCTCTCCCATTTCCGCGGCGATGCTTGCCGGCATCGGCCTGACCGAATCAAAGATGCTTTCCGGAATTGCTGCCGCTCCTCCGGCCACCATCAGCACAACCATGGTTTCACCGATGGCCCTGGCCATACCAAGGATCACAGCTGTGGAAATCCCCGACAGGGCAGCAGGCACAATGACCTTGACAATAGTCTCATACTTTGTTGCACCCAGGGCATACGATGCCTCTTTGAACTCCCGGGGTACTGCATAAAGTGCATCCTCAGAAATACTTGATATTGTGGGTACGGCCATAATTGCCAGAATCACAGAACAATTTACAATGTTGAGACCCGTAGGCAGATCAAAGGTGTCCTGAAGAAAGGGGGCAACGACGACCATGCCGAAAAAGCCGAGAACAACGGAGGGCAACCCCGCCAGCAGTTCAATAATCGACTTTATAACATCTTTGATAGACGCGGGGGCAATTTCCGAAATATACACGGCGGAAAGAACCCCCAGAGGGACTGCGATCAAGCATGAGAATATGGTGACGACAACAGAACCTATTATCAGGGGCCATATGCCATAAGAAGGAGGATCATACGTGGGATACCATTCCTTCCCGAATATGAAATCCGCAACAGACACTTCTTTAAATATAGGTATTCCTTCACGGAAAAGAAACACAACAATAAGCGCAAGGATAAGCACAGACGTGAAGGCAAAAACAGCAAGAATTCCCTTGATGACAGTTTCCTTAAATTGTCTTGACATATGACTTTCTATTTTTTATCTTTTTTTGAAGATTTTTCTTTAGCCTCGGCCATCACAGGAATAAACCCCTCCTTAGCGACCAGTTTCTGACCCGCAGGACTCATAACAAATTTGATGAAACCGGCAATTTCACCCGCAGGCTGCCCGTTGGTATACATATATAGGGGCCGCGCTATTGGGTATTCCTTGGAGAGAGCGGTCTTTGTCGAAGCCTGAACGCCATTTACACTCAACGCTTTGACAGATTTGTTAAGGTATCCCATGCCGATGTAGCCTATTGCATACCTGTTTTTGGATACGGCCTGGACAACTGCGCCGTTTGAAGCCTGCAATTGGGCCTTGGGTGTTACCTTCGCGTTGTTGAGAACCAGATGCCCCCAGGTTTCAAAGGTGCCGGAACTGCTGTCTCTCGATACAACAACTATTTGCAGATCATCCCCGCCGACTTCCTTCCAGTTGGTGATCTTTCCTTGATAGATCTGACTCAACTGGTCAATGGTCAACCCGTTTACCTTATTTTTTGGATGGACAATGGGTGTAAGCGCATCTATGGCAACTGTATAGGCCACAGGATTTACACCTTTACTTTTGGCAAGCTCCGCTTCTTTATCTTTAATTTCCCGGGAAGATGTTGCAATATCGGCTGATTTATCAATCAGGGCCTTGATCCCTTCCCCTGATCCACCGCCGGAGAGAGATATATTCACACCGGAATGTGCTTTCATATAGGCCTCTAACGACGCCTGGGCGATAGGCAGCACAGTTGTCGATCCTTTGATCACGACATTTTCTGCAGCGATTGTGGAACCTGCCCCAATAAATAGGGATATAACACTTGTCAGCAATAATTTTTTCAACATTTTTTTCCTCCATACATTTTTTTATGAATATAAAGATTCATTGTTGGCTTTGATGATACTTATGAAATGTTACAAATGTGTTAAGGTATTATGAAACTTCTGTTAATTCTTAGTAGAGTTCCGTATATAAGTATTTAATGGTCCCTCATATTTTTAAATAACAATCTTACTTGACTATCAATAAACAACCATGATAAGCGACTTGCGCGTATCCCTGGATGACTGCATCAACATTTGCGATAAGCCCTCAACTTCAGTACAATTAACGGTTCAAGGATATGGATAGTTTCCCCTTAACTTCCATCATAATCATTGTCTGCATAGCCCTCATATTTGATTTCATAAATGGTTTTCATGATTCCGCGAATTCAATCGCCACAGTCGTCTCAACACGGGTTTTAAAACCCCATCAAGCCGTCATATGGGCCGCCTTTTTTAATTTCATTGCTATCTTTTTCATTGGAGTTCAGGTGGCAAAGACTGTAGGTACGGGAATCGTCAGTCCTGCAATTGTGGATAACACTCTTATCTTCTCCGCCTTGGGCGGTGCCATAACCTGGAATCTTATTACCTGGTGGCTTGGTCTACCAAGCAGTTCTTCTCACGCCCTCATCGGCGGTCTGATCGGAGCGGGTTTGGTGAAAGGAGGCATAAAGGTTCTTGTCTGGAAAGGAATTATCAAAACGGCAAGTTTTATTGCTCTTTCCCCTCTCATCGGCCTGATCATTGGCTTATTACTAATGATTATGACATTGAATTTCTCCCGCTATACTACTGTAGCCAGCGCGGACCGTTTATTCAGGAGGTTTCAACTGCTCTCAGCCGCCACCTTCAGTGTCAGCCACGGTATGAATGATGCACAGAAGACAATGGGAATCATAGCCGTTGTACTTTACAAAAGTGGCTATCTCGGCGCCACTTTTTATGTCCCATATTGGGTCGAGTTTGCTTGCTATCTTGTCATCGCGCTAGGGACCATGGCAGGTGGCTGGAGGATTGTCAAGACTATGGGGACAAAGATTACGAAACTGAAACCCATGGGGGGGTTCTGTGCGGAAACAGCGGCAGCCATTTCTATTATCGGCGCATCCGTAGCGGGTATTCCTGTGAGTACGACCCATACGATTACAGGAGCGATAATGGGGGTAGGAACCACGAAACGACTCACGGCCGTCCGCTGGGGAGTGGCGGGCAATATTCTCTGGGCCTGGGTCTTGACGATACCCATATCAGCACAAATCTCAGCAGTCATATACCTTTCTTTAAACGCTTTCCGATAATGAGCAACTATGTGAACCTTCATGGTGACAACATATATCTCTCAGATTATTATATTGAGGTTTAGATTAATTTAGTCTATTCTGAAAAAGGAGCATATTATGAAAGTTAACAACTTTTTAAAAGTATTCGTTTCATATCTAATCCTTGTACTTCTGGCTATTGCCGTCCTGGATTTTTTTCTCACACCAAGGATCCAAAGCATTATGACCAAGAGCATAGAAGATGATATGTTCGGGATTGCAAGAATAGTCTCACTAATGCCCAAAGAAGATATTGAGAACAAGGTTAAAAGTGTAGCTGAAGGATTAAGTTTACGTGTGACACTCATCGATCCTGTCGGCCGGGTTATATCTGATTCCCAGGCGGATGCAAAACAAATGGATAATCATATTGACCGTCCCGAGATTCAGCAAGCGAGAGCTGAAGGGTACGGCAAAGCTACGCGATTCAGTGCAACACTCCAGGAAAGCATGCTATATGTCGCCCTTCCCATTAAAGATAATAATAACATCAAGGGCTATATCCGCCTTGCCCGACCGCTTGTTGAAGTTAGAAAGTCGCTTGATTATCTGTACCAGTCAATATATATGACACTCTACATTATAGCCATTCCGTCCCTTCTGCTTGCTTTAATTTTTTCCAGAATTATAGCTTTGCGATTCAACAGTAAATAGGACATTTAAATTTGTAACAGCACCTGAAATGTCTTACACGATTGGAATGCAACATCTCTACTTTTCACAATAATCCCCTGTTGTGAAAAAGTTTATGAGGTTATCTCCTTTTGCAAACTTCCTATAGCTCATACTCAGCAAATTTTGCTTTACCTAACGGATTACTTATGCCAATCATACGAAAAGGGAACAAAACAAAAGGCATCATTATAATGATAGGTAAAGCATGAATTGGAAAATCGCAGATAGGCAAATGTTCTTTAAACTCATTAGCGCCATCATCCTTCTAGTTGGATTGGGTAGTGCGGTATTGATCTATCTGACAGCTGAAACTGATTCGAGCAGTATATTGGGTTATGAAATGTCAGGTGGATCTGTTTATCCAATCACACCCGAAAATTCCAAGATGTATAAACATAATTTGGAGCTCTATGGAGGAAAGGCAGCGGTGATGGCCGATGATTTCAGGCGTTGGTTCGAAGGGTTATGGCGTGGAAAAACCCTCGCACTTACAGTAGCCATTATTACCATTTTTGTGTCTCTTGGAATTTTTTTAGCTGCCAATCAATTGCCGCCACACTCACAATCTGATGTCCAAAGAAACTGCAATCAAAACGGACCCCATTAAATAAGGAAGCTTGATCAAATAAATTTTTACACCTACTGCACGGTTATTTTGACCATGATATTTCTCAGCAGGGTGAGCTTTTATTATCAAGTATTCTAATGTGAAGGGAAGATTATACCCGGGAATAATCTTCTTTTTTTTTGACATTAATGAAGTCTTTAATTATATTTAAGCATAACTTTCATATTATCAAAGATTGGAGAAATAAATGCTGCGGCGTCTCGTAAGAGGAACATCTCGTAAAGAACGATTGGATGTTGCATGGAAAGATGATCCCTATAGCGGACAGGGGGTTTTTAGCGGGCCCGGTGGGAGTAAGTATGTGGGCGGATGGAGGAACGACAATCCCCATGGAAAAGGAACGTACACGTGGTTTGACGGCAGCAAATATGAAGGTGATTGGCAAAACGGCCTTCCCCACGGGAGAGGGAAATATACCGCTTCTGATGGAGCATTATACGAAGGTGAATGGAAGACGGGTAAAAATGTTGTTGAGCCGCCCCGCTTACCAGACAGGCCGAGGGTTTCCAAACAGGCAAAGGCTGAAGTCGAGTCTGAATTTGAAAAGGATTACCTGACATCAGAAGTAGAAAAGAAAGCTGAAAGAAGGGAAAGAGAAAAAGAGGTCAGAAGGATAGAGGAAGAAGCAATGGCCAGAGCAGAAGCAGAAGCAAAAGCAATGGCTGAAATAGAGGCACGATTAGTGCAAGAAGCGAAAGCAAGACAGGAAGCTGAAAGGTGGGCAAAAGAGAAAGAAGAAGCGGAGGCCAGAACAAAAACAGAAGTAGAAGTAAAGGGAATGGTTGAACTGGAAGCAAGGTTGGCCGAAGAAGCCAAAGCAAGACAGGAAGCTGATATTAAAAGAGAGGAAGCCAGACTAAAGGCAGAGATAGAAGCCAGGGATAAAGCAGAAGAAGTAAACCGGCTGGTAGCCGAATTGAAGGAAAGAGAAGAGGCGGATGCAAGGACCAGGACGCAGTTGGAAGCTAGACTCAAGGCGGAAGAGGAGGCCAGACTCAGGGCAGAGGCGGAAGCCATGGCCAAGACGGAAGAGGTAGACCGGCTCGTGGCCGAGTTGAAGGCAAGAGAAGAAGTGGAAGAAAGGACCAGGGTGCAGGCAGAAGCTAGACTTAGAGAAGAAAAAGAAGCCAGATTCAGGGCAGAGGCGGACGCCAAAGCTAAGACGGAAGAGGTAGACCGACTTGCAGCAGAATTGAATATGCGGGAAGATGCAGTGGCTAAGGCAAAAGCGGAAGTGAAAATACAGCTTGCAGAGGAGGCCAAAGCAAGGGCAAAAGCTGAAAGGAAAGCAAAGGAGGAACAGGAAGCTAGACTTAAAATAGAAATGGAAGCAAGGGCGAAGACTGAAGAAGCAGCCCAATTAGTGGCCGAGTTAATGACAAGAGAAGCGATAGCAAAAGCCAGAGAGGAAGCGGAGGCAAAATTCAAGGCGGAAGAAGCCAGAATACGAGCAGAAATCGGAGCGAAGGCGAAAGAAAGGTTCATCATAGAACATGTGCCTAAACCAGTAGAAAGAGATAATTCAGTTTCTCCAGGACGTTGGTCCAAAACGTATTCTGATGGTCGAAATTACGTAGGAAAAATGAAAGACGATCTTCCATACGGGCAGGGGACCATGACATATCCCGATGGTGGAAAGTATGTTGGTGAGTGGAAAAACGGCGAAAGGAACGGGCAGGGTGTTTTTACCTTCTCCGACGGTTCCGTCTATGCAGGTCAGTGGAAGAAAGACATGAGGGAAGGTGAAGGAATCCTAACGATGCCTGGCGGCGGAAAATATACAGGCAACTGGAGTCATGACCAATACCATGGACATGGACTGGATGTTTACCCCGACGGGAAAAAATATGAAGGGCAATTCAAAAAGGGGATATATGAAGGTAATGGGACTTTGATCCTGGCCGATGGTACAAAGTACGTGGGTGAATTTAAAAATGGTTTATCAAATGGAATAGGTGTCCTGATATATCCCAACGGGGATAGATACGAAGGTGAGTTTAAGGATAACAAGTATCATGGTCGGGGAATACTGACCCTTACTGACGGGAGAATATATAACGGTGAACTGGAAAACGGTCTTCCTCACGGCCAGGGGACGATGACATTTCCAAGCGGCATGAAATTTGTTGGTCAGTTCGAGAACGGCAAGTTTATTGAACAAAAAGATTAAGATTTGTTACCTGGGAGAGAGCTATTGAAGGAACTAGTAAAAAAATTCTCTGAGAGTGGAAGAATTGAGTTTGAGTGGATGGACGATCCACACTATGGTCAGGGAGTTTATATCCACCCCGACAAGAGCAGATACGATGGTCAGTTTAAGGCGGGAAGTTTTAGCGGGGAAGGAATCTTCAAATGGTCTGATGGGGGTGAGTACAGCGGTGAATGGAAGAACGGACTCCCGGACGGAAAAGGCATCATGACACTTCCAGACGGCAGCCGATATGAAGGCCATTGGAAAAAAGGGCGTGTCGAAGGAAAGGTGACATTTGTCCTCTCATCAATGCGGAAAGGCCCACCAAAGAAGAAACGCTAATAGTCCTTATTAAACATAGCCCCCTTTCCGGAAAGTCAACACCATTAGCGCGTATTTTTACCTTAGAAAATTTACTTTAAAATAAATCTTCAAGCCACGTTCTTTTATTTTACTGTATATCCCCGGGCATCGAGGCAGGCACCCATCGCACGGTTATATTCCACACGCTTCTGGCTAGACGGAGCTTCAGGAGTACTCCCGGGCGGCTGGGTCGGATCGTAATGTGTCTGGTCCACTGCCCAGCGATGGCACTCATAACGATCATTCGACTGCTGCTTCTCGCTCTGCCCTTTGCGGGGATAAATGAACAACTGTTCTTCCGGTACCGGCGCTTCCTTGATTTCACCCTTCGGCGGCTCAACGACCATATAACCGCCCGGCGCCTGTGTGTAATACACCTCATTGGCATAGTAGTAAGGTATGCCGCCTACCCAGAGCGTCGTGTAGTACAACGGCAGAAAAGGGACTACAAGACCGAACGGAGGTGCAACGACAACGAAGCGCGGGCCGTACGGACGGTACCAGACACCTCCATAAAAGTAGTACCGCGAATGGCCATAAACCACCACATGGTGGCCCCTCGGCAATGCACCGACGAAATGACCGCGGACCGGATAGACACGGTCATGGTGAAAACGGGAATCCCTGAATTCGTGGCGGCCAAATCCGCGTTCATCAGCGTTTGCCGCCTGCACAAACCCAAACAGCATGATTGCCGACAATACTGCCAGTATCATACCAATCATAAGGTATCGACCTTTATTGCCAATATAAGACATGGTTATTACCTCCATAAAATCAAATATATCTCCCAGGCATACTTCACTTTACAGTATAGCCGCGGCCTTCAAGGCAGGCCGTCATCGCACGTCGGAAGCTGCGCGCTTGTCCTTCATAGCGGGCGTCGAGTGCCTGGCCGCGCCTGTTATAGGCCTCTTCCATCTGCTGGGCATACTGCTGCCTGGATGCGTCTGATACGGCACCGGCAACAGCCCCGCTCCCCGCACCGATCAAGGCACCGGCCCCTGCATGTCTCGGTCCGGCTATTAACGCGCCCAGTACCGCACCGGCGATGGCCAGAACAGCGGTATCATGACCAGGCGGGGGCATCGGCACAACCTTGACACGCCGTGCTGGCGGAATCGACGACTGGCTCGGATCGAAGCCGGTTTGCTGCATCGCCCAATTGTAACATTCATAGTGGTCCCGCGACTGCTGCTCGGTCGTTTGGCCTTCTTTCGGGTAAAAATATACCTGAGTGATGGGAGCTTTTGGACTTGGGCTTGGGCCTGCAGTTGGGACCTCCCGGTAAGTAGCGGGATAACAAGCACCCAGGGCAAGGATTAACAAGAGAAGCAAAAATCCCATACCCACCTTCGATACAAACCGTTTTGTTATATGTTTATGTTTCAATATCTTCCTGATTAACATCTTCATCAATGTCCTCCCTCGAAGTTAGACACCATAGAAACCATCGTTACATTAATGATGGCTTTTCCTACTGTTTGCTATTCTATCTCTTTTCATGAGTTTTATACCTGACCTTGACGCAATTATAAAAGCAAGGGATGTGCCAGCCCAATCATTCTAAAGTGCAACATATTGAATTAATATAGATATTTCAGCTATGCAGAGATAACTAAGTTTCTTTATCTGGCATAAACATGGATAAAAAGTATACAATTTTAATTTTTGTTTGTAGACAAATTACCCACTTGTTAATGGAAAGTTACCCGGTATCACTAAGCTCTTTGAATGATCCCTTTTCTTCCAGTATCATGGAGGGTTCAAGTCAAACTGGTCATAAGTGGATACTTTTTATGCAATTGGATACTTCGATTGGATACTTATTATCCATTATAAATATCGATGGCTGGAAGACAAAAAACATCAAAAGATATAACACTTTATAAATAAAGAATTTACATACATTTCTTACAAAGTATACATGCTATCTGGCACGACAATTGCTCTATCAAAGTTATTAATTTAAAAGAGGATATAGCTATTAAAAAATTAATAATCACGTTTTTAGTTCTTACTATATGGCTGAACAGTTTCTTCTTACCGACCAACACGGTAAGGATGGGTTCATCATAGGTAACGAGTTAAATTCTGACAAAATGCTCAGGCATTTTTTTTCTGAGTAAGGACAACGTAAATATCAGAATAGCAAGATGAGCACGCTTAACTGCCTTAAAAATTTATGGAAGGAAACAGTGAAAAAAACGAAGGAGATATTCGAATTTTGTTTGAACGTTTGATCATGTTCAAAGCAATATTTGTTTTTACATTAATTACAACGGCAATAACTGCGGGAGAACTTTCATCGGCGCCCGTCAATGAAAAAACGGCTAAACAGGCCACAGCTAAAGAACCCAGGCAAACACAGGTAACATTTGTTGGAATTGTCAAAGCGATCTCCACCACTATGCTAGTGGTAGAGCGGACAATAAAAGGCAAAGTGGAGACTTTGGAATTTGCTTTAGACAAATCAATAGAGAATATCAGGGTTGGTGACAGAGTAAAAATCAGTCACATCAAAAAGGACGGTAAGCACATTGCCATGCGTGTGACTTTATTTATTGATAAAAGGATAATAAAGACCCCTGAGACTAAGGCGGCAAAACAAGACGCGCACTAGTATAGCTCATGGACTGAAAATGCCCTCATGAGAAGATTCAATAGTGTTTGACAATCAAGTTAGTTTTTTATATTAATTTACATAGTTTACTTTGTTTTTACCAAGATGAATTTTTTGATTTAAACTAGGTATCACTTGATAAGCAGTGCCACCATAAGAATAACATTTAACGTTTTTCGGGGTGCTTTATACTTTTGGTACATAATGCCATCCGCATTCATTCTTTTTGAGGTTATGATTTTATGGAGAAACAAGAGAAGAACGCCTCGCTGAAACGGATTCTTCGCACTATTTTTTTAAAGCGCTGGTGGATGCTCCTGCTGGTTATCTGTTTATTGGCGGTGGGAATATATGCCATCCTGACCATGACAGGGAAGGCGCAGTCGCGGAAAGCCGGGCAAGAAGGTAAAACCATCCCTCCAGCTATTTCAGTAGTGGCAGTACCGACAAAAAAGGCCGATTTCAATATTTACATCACCGGTCTCGGCTCTGTTACACCGCTCAATACTGTCACAGTGAAGTATCGTGTAGATGGACAACTCATGGAGGTACTCTTCCGGGAGGGTCAAATCGTGAACCGGGGAGACTTGTTGGCCAGAATCGACCCGCGGCCGTTCGAGGTGCAATTGCTTCAGGCCGAGGGACAGATGGCCCGCGACCTGGCTCTCCTCAAGAACGCCCAGCTGGACCTGCGGCGATACAGGGAGTTATGGAAACAGGATTCAGTTCCAAAGCAGCAATTGGACACCCAGGAAGCTTTGGTCCGCCAACTGGAAGGCACCATCAAGACCGATCAGGGACAAATCGACAGCGCAAAATTGCAGCTTGTTTATTGCCGCATCACTGCTCCGATCAGCGGACGTGTCGGCCTGCGGCTGGTTGACCAGGGCAACATTGTTCATGCAAGCGATGCCAACGGTCTTGTCGTGATCACGCAGCTTCAGCCGATTACTGTTATCTTTTCCATACCGGAAGACAGCCTCCCTCAGGTACTTTCCAGGCTCAATAAGGGTGATCGACTGCCGGTAGAGGCTTATGATCGCGAGTTGAAGCAAAAGCTTGCTGTGGGAACCCTTCTGACTGCCGACAATCAGATCGATCCTACAACTGGAACAATACGCCTCAAGGCTGTTTTCCCTAATGAGAAAAATGAGCTTTTTCCCAACCAGTTTGTCAATGCCCGCCTCCTGGTGGCAGTCAGACGTGAAACGCTAGTCATACCCTCATCCGCTGTCCAAAGGGGTCCCCAGGGCACCTTTGTATATGTAGTGAAGGCTGATATGACAGTGGAGATGCGGCCTGCTACTGTCGGCGAGATACAGGGAGGTGAAGCATCCATAAAGGAAGGTCTGTCACCGGATGAACTCGTTGTGTCCGACGGCGCAGACAGGTTGCGGGAAGGCGCCAGGGTAGAGGTAAAGGCTCAAAGCAGCAATGCCGTGCAAAAGGGATACTGATGAATATTTCCCATCCCTTCATCGTGCGCCCGGTCGCAACCACCCTGCTGATGGTAGCTGTTCTCCTGGCGGGCTTTGTGGCATATAGCCAGTTAGCAGTATCTGCTCTGCCGGTGGTTGATTATCCGACAATCCAGGTGCGCACTTTCTATCCGGGTGCAAGTCCCGAGGTTATGGCTTCATCTGTGACGGCCCCGCTGGAGCGACAGTTCGGGCAGATGCCGGGCCTGACTCAGATGACATCAACAAGTTCCAGCGGCAGTTCGGTAATCACGCTGCAATTCAGTCTGGACCTCAGTCTAGATGTCGCCGAGCAGCAGGTACAGGCAGCCATCAATGCATCCTTCACCTTTTTGCCGCGGGATCTTCCAAACCCACCAGTGTACAGTAAAGTGAACCCGGCCGATGCGCCAATCCTGACTCTGGCGTTGACCTCGGACACTTTGCCGCTTTCCCAGGTGGAAGATCTCGCAGACACTCGGTTTGCGCAAAAGATCGCACAGCTTCCGGATGTGGGGCTCGTGAGCATTAGCGGCGGCCAACGGCCGTCGGTGCGTATTCATGCCAACCCTACCGCCCTGGCCGCTTACGGTCTGACCATGGAAGACCTGCGAACGGCTATATCGACTGCCAACGTCAATCAGGCCAAAGGCAGCTTTGACGGCCCACGGCAAGCCTATAACATAGGCGCCAACGACCAGCTTTTCACGAGTAGTGACTATCGGCAATTGATCGTCGCCTACCGCAACGGTGCACCGGTGTACCTTACCAATGTCGCCGAGGCCATCGATGATGTGGAAAGCGTAAAACAGGCGGCCTGGATGAACGAAACCCCTGCGGTGATCCTTAATATTCAGAGACAGCCTGGGGCTAATGTCATCAAGGTCGTTGACCGGATTAAGAAGCTTATGCCGCAGCTCCAGAGTTCCCTGCCGCCGTCAATTAAAGTTTCCATACTGACCGACCGTACAACGACCATCCGCGCCTCCGTCAGAGATGTGGAGTTCGAGCTGATGCTGGCCGTTGCCCTTGTTGTGCTGGTCATTTTTTTATTTTTGCGCAACCTGCCGGCAACGACTATTCCCAGCGTGGCAGTTCCTCTGTCTCTTGTGGGCACCTTCGGCGTGATGTACCTGATAGGCTTCAGCCTCAACAATCTGTCGCTGATGGCCCTGACGATTTCGACAGGCTTCGTCGTGGATGATGCAATTGTCATGATCGAGAATATCGGCAGGTTTGTCGAACAGGGAGATTCACCGCTTGAGGCGGCCATCAAAGGATCTAAACAGATCGGTTTTACTATTCTGTCTTTAACCGTATCTCTCGTCGCCGTGCTTATTCCGCTCCTCTTTATGGGTGACGTGGTGGGCAGGCTGTTCAGAGAGTTTGCCGTCACCCTCGGTGTTACAATCCTTATATCAGCGTTCGTATCGCTGACGCTGACGCCGATGATGTGCGCGAGAATACTTAAACACACACCCGAGGAACAGCAGGGCAGGATCTTTCGCGCTTCCCAGCGCGCATATGACAGGGTCATTCATTTCTACGGAAAGACGCTGCGATGGGTGCTTGAGCATCAGAGATCAACACTTGTGGTGGTTGTGTTCACCCTGTTTCTTACAGTGCTGCTATACATTATCGTGCCAAAGGGCTTCTTCCCTATCCAGGATACGGGGGTAATCCTTGGTATTTCAGAGGCACCGCAATCAATATCATTTCTGGGAATGGCTAAAGAACAGCAGGCGCTGGCCCGCGTAATCCTGCAAGACCCTGCTGTCGAAAGCCTGTCTTCCTTCATCGGAGTAGACGGAACCAATACCACCTTGAATAGTGGGCGTATCCTCATCAACCTGAAACCGCTGGAGGAGCGGAAGGTGAGTTCTACAGAGATCATCCGGAGGCTACAGCCAGAACTGGAAAAGGTCCAAGGAGTGACACTTTACATGCAGTCGGTGCAGGATATTACTGTTGATCCTCGCGTCAGCCGGACACAGTTCCACTATACACTGGAGGACCCCGACATCAATGAGCTGAACGGTTTCGCACCCAGGCTGGTAGAGGCATTGCGCAAGCATCCTGAGCTCAGTGACGTAACTAGCGACCAGCAGGATCAAGGGCTGAGAGTATTGGTTACAATTGACCGCAGTACCGCATCCCGGATGGGCATTACGCCCCAGCAAATCGATGATACGCTTTATGATGCCTTCGGCCAGCGCCAGGTATCCACGATCTTTACGCAGTCGAATCAGTATCGCGTCGTCCTGGCAGCCAAGCCCGAATTTCAGCAAGACCCCAGCTGGCTGCAGACGATCTATCTTCGCAGTGCAGCCGGTGGTCAGGTGCCGTTGAGCGCAATAGCCCAGGCCTCCGAAACCACGGGACCGCTCGTTATCAGCCGTCAAGGCCAGTTTCCGGCAGTGACTGTATCCTTCAACCTGGCGCCAGGCGTGGCACTCGGGGAAGCGGTAAGCGCCGTTGAGTCAGCCACAAATCAGATAGGAATTCCCCCAAGTATCCGAGGCAGCTTCCAGGGTACTGCCCAGGCATTTAAGACCTCACTTACAAACGAACCGCTTTTGATCCTGGCAGCGCTCGTAACCGTATATATTGTGCTCGGGGTGCTTTATGAGAGCTACATCCATCCAATCACCATTTTGTCGACACTTCCGTCAGCAGGTGTGGGAGCCGTACTCTCCCTAATGATCTTCCGCATAGACCTGAGCGTTATAGCCGTGATCGGCATTATTCTCCTGATCGGTATCGTGAAGAAGAACGGCATCATGATGGTTGACTTCGCGCTGGAGGCTGAGCGGAAGGAGGGAAAAAGCCCTGAAGATGCCATCTATCAAGCCAGCCTCTTACGGTTCCGGCCAATTATGATGACCACCATGGCGGCCTTGCTCGGGGCGCTTCCCCTGGCGATAGGAACGGGGGTGGGGTCCGAGCTTCGCCATCCCCTTGGAATCTCCATCATCGGCGGGCTTATCATCAGCCAGATACTCACGCTGTACACAACGCCGGTGATTTATCTCGCCTTTGATCGTCTGGCCCGACGCATAAGCAGCGGCCGTCCTTTAAACAGTGATGGTGGATCATCATGAATATTTCTGAGCAATTCATCAAAAGGCCTGTTGCGACGACACTTCTCACAGTCGGGCTGGCACTCGCCGGAGTGCTCGCTTTCCGCATGCTGCCGGTGTCGCCCCTGCCTCGCGTAGATTTCCCGACAATCCAGGTATCATCGGGTCTGCCGGGTGCGGATCCTGAGACAATGGCGACATCGGTTGCAACTCCTCTCGAGCGACGCTTCGGACTGATAGCAGGTGTGACCGAAATGACATCAAGCAGTTCCCGCGGCTCAACAAGTGTCGTCCTGCAGTTCGATCTGGATCGCAATATCGACGGGGCCGCCCGTGATGTCCAGGCGGCGATCAATGCTGCCAGAGGCGACTTGCCGTCGAACCTCCCGAGCAATCCGACATACCGCAAAGCGAACCCCGCCGAGGCGCCTATTCTCATCCTCGCACTCACATCAGAGACAATAAGCAGGGCTCAGATGTATGACGCAGCTTCGAGCATCCTTCAACAGAAGCTGTCCCAGGTAAATGGCGTCGGACAGGTATTTGTGGGCGGTGGATCGCTCCCCGCAGTCCGCGTTGATCTGAACCCCACGGCATTGAACAAATATGGGATAAGTCTAGAAGACATCCGCGGTGTCCTGGCCAGTACCAATGTAAATCGGCCCAAGGGGCAGCTAGCGGATGAAAAAAGGACATGGGAAATCCAGACCAATGATCAGCTCCGTATCGCTGAACAATACCGGCCTCTCATTGTAACTTACAGGGCAGGAGCGGCAGTTCGGATGATGGATGTCGCCGATGTGCAGGATTCAGTCGAGGACCTGCGTGCCGCGGGTTTAGTGAATGGAAAGCCCGCCGTTATGGTCATCGTATTCCGTCAGCCAGATGCAAACATTATTGAAACGGTCGACAGCGTCCTCGAATTGCTTCCTCAGCTGGAGGCAACTTTGCCCGGCAGCATCAAGCTTTCGGTCGTTATGGATCGAACACCCTCTATCCGCGGTTCCCTCCGTGACGTCGAGAGGGCCCTTGCTGTCTCAGTAATGTTGGTGATCTTGGTGGTGTTCGGCTTTCTGAGAAATGTCCGTTCTACTGTCATTCCCGGTGTAGCGGTCGTGGTGTCCCTCATTGGCACCTTTGCCGCCATGTATCTCCTCGGCTACAACCTTGATAACCTCTCCCTGATGGCGCTCACGATCGCGACGGGATTTGTCGTTGATGACGCGATTGTCGTTCTCGAAAACATAACACGGTACATGGAAAAAGGGGCATCGCCACTGGAAGCGGCATTAAAGGGTTCAAGAGAGATTTCATTTACGGTTATATCAATGAGCGTCTCTTTGATTGCTGTCTTTATCCCCATCCTCCTGATGGGCGGTATTGTGGGGCGTTTATTCCGTGAGTTTGCCGTGACACTCTCTGTGGCGATATTTATTTCGCTCATCTTATCCCTGACGACAACCCCCATGATGTGCGCCGTGCTTCTCAAGCATGAAAAGGCCAATAGCCACGGGCATCTTTACAGGGCCAGCGAGCGGATCTTCAACGGTATGCGCCGCCGTTATGACATGACACTCGGGTGGGCATTAAAACACCCGCGGTTTATGCTTAGCCTGACACTGGGCATGGTTGCAATAAGTGTCGTCCTGTTCTACTTTATACCAAAAGGCTTCTTTCCTGAGCAGGACACAGGGCGCATCATGGGCATAATACAGGCGGACCAGGATACATCATTTCAGGCGATGAGAGGAAAGATGGAGGAAATAGTAGAAATAATAAGAAGTGACCCCGATGTGGAGTCACTGGCGGCCTTTACCGGTGGAAATACAGCTTTGAACACCGCACGAATGTTTATCGCACTGAAGCCGTTCGAAAAGAGGAAAACAACCGTGAATCAGGTAATCGCGCGGCTGCGCAAAAAACTCTTGCAGGTGCCTGGCGCACCCGCATTTCTTCAGCCGGTGCAGGATTTGCGCGTCGGAGGAAGGATGAGCGGCGCACTTTATCAGTTTACACTCCGGGGAGACAACCTGGCCGATCTCAATAAGTGGGGTGCTCGCATGCTACAGCGAATGCGGACATTACCGCAGATAGCCGATGTGAACAGTGATCAGCAGAACAAGGGTCTCCAAGCGTCAGTCGTGATCGATCGCAGCACCGCATCACGGCTGGGCATCACACCGCAGCAAGTTGACGATATACTTTACGACGCCTTCGGACAGCGGCAGGTGTCGATCACCTATACGCTCTTGAACCAGTACCATGTAGTGATGGAAGTCGAGCCGAAATTTTGGCAGCGCCCGGAAACGCTGCGAGATATATATGTCAGTTCTTCCACTGGCTCGATGGTGCCGCTCAGCGCCTTCGCCCGGTTTGAACGGGGAACAGAATCACTCTCGGTAAATCACCAGGGCCAATTTCCGGCTTTAACCATATCGTTTAACCTGGCACCGGGAGTAGCTCTAGGTGACGCGGTAAAGGCTGTTGAGTTGGCCTCACGCGAGATGGGGATGCCGACAAGTATCCGGGGCAGCTTTCAGGGTACGGCTCAGGCATTCCAGGCATCTCTCGCAAACCAGCCATATCTGATCCTGGCGGCGCTTCTCGCTGTCTACATAGTACTTGGGATGCTCTACGAGAGCTATATCCATCCTATTACCATCCTATCAACACTCCCCTCAGCCGGAGTGGGGGCGGTGCTTGCCCTCATGATCTTCCGCATGGATCTGAGCATCATTGCCATAATCGGTGTCATTCTTTTAATCGGCCTTGTGAAGAAGAACGGCATCATGATGGTGGATTTTGCACTGGAGGCGGAGCGCAAGGAGGGCAGAAGCCCGGAAGACGCGATCTACCAGGCATGCCTTCTGCGATTTCGCCCGATAATGATGACCACCATGGCGGCGCTCCTAGGGGCGTTTCCCCTTGCCCTCGGCCTTGGCATAGGTTCTGAGCTCCGTCGCCCCCTCGGCATCTCCATCATCGGCGGCCTCATCTTCAGCCAGATGCTAACCCTCTATACGACACCGGTGATCTATCTCTATCTCGACCGTTTCCGGCTGTGGATAAAAGGCAAGCGTGAAGAACATAGGCGCCGCTGGGCTGCGCAGACTGCAATGGTCATTGCTCTTCTCATGCTCCTTACTGCCTGCTCAGTCGGGCCTAATTATGTCAGGCCCAAAACCGAGGTTCCAGAGGCTTACAAAGAATTGCAAGGCTGGAAGGTTGCACAGCCAAAGGATGAGGTTATCCGCGGGGCATGGTGGGAGATCTTCGCTGACCCAGACCTGAACGTGCTCGAAGAACAGGTCAATATATCAAACCAGAATGTGGCTCAGGCGGAAGCGCAGTATCGCCAGGCCCGCGCGCTGGTCCAGGTTGCCCGTGCCGGCTATTTTCCCACGGTCGCGGCAGGGGCCTCTTACACACGCTCCTATGCTTCGTCCAACGTTGCCAAAGGTTTATCTACAACAGGGACTGAGATATCGGATTACCTGTTGCCCGTAACCTTCACCTGGGAGTTGGATATCTGGGGTCGAGTTCGCCGTCTTGTCGAAGCCGGTACGGCAAGTGCCCAGGCAAGTGAGGCAGAGCTTGAAGCCACCCGTCTGAGCACCCAGGCCTTAATGGCACAGGACTATTTTCAGTTGCGTGTTCTCGACGGGCAAAAGAAACTCCTGGATGAAACGGTCATTGCCTTCCAGAAGACCCTCGAACTTACAAAAAACCGCTATGCGAGCGGTGTGGTGTCCAAGGCAGATGTGCTTCAGGCTGAAACCCAGCTCAAGACTACCCAGGCCCAGGCAATCGACATTGGAGTACAGCGTGCACAGCTGGAGCATGCCATTGCCTTGCTCTGCGGCAAACCCGCATCTGACTTTTCTATTCCTGTCAAGCCGATAAATGTGACCCAGCCTGACATACCTATCGGCATCCCATCGGAGATCCTCGAACGCAGACCTGATATAGCTGCCGCTGAGCGTCTTATGGCAGCAGCAAACGCCCAGATAGGAGTGGCTATAGCAGCCTATTTTCCAACCATTACGCTTAGTGCGACTGGCGGTTTCGAAAGTTCCGATTTTTCCAACTGGCTGTCATGGCCAAGCCGCTTCTGGTCGGTTGGGCCGGCAATAGCGGAAACGATCTTCGAAGGCGGCTTAAGGAGGGCTCAGACCGAGCAGGCGCGGGCGGCCTACGATGCGACAGTGGCGTCCTATCGTCAGACTGTGCTTACCGGATTTCAGGAGGTGGAAGACAACCTGGCCACACTTCGCATCCTGAAGCAGGAGGCTATGACGCAGGAAGAAGCCGTGCAAGCTGCCCGGCAATCCGTAGCAATAGCCGTCAACCAATACAAAGCGGGAACGGTCAATTACATCAACGTCATAGTCGCCCAGACGGCATTATTGAGCAATGAAATAACCGCCCTTGGCATTCTCAGCCGCCAGATGACTGCCAGTGTGTCGCTTGTTAGAGCGCTCGGCGGCGGCTGGAGCGCTTCCGCCTTGAATACAGGCAACGAAAGCAGAGAGCCTGAAAAAAGATAGATTAAACATGTACTGAAACCGGCGCATTCTTATCCTAACATTCCATGGATGATAATGGATAAATTGTGAGGTCGCAAACTTTGGGAGGTACTGATCATGATTCAAGACCGCTATGAACGAGGCTGGGAAAAGTTAAAAGAAATAGACGGAGAGGCTGGTGAACGGGTAATCCAAAGCCTGCGTGATATCGCTCCCGACTTTGCGCGCTATGTTATTGAATTTCCGTTCGGAGATATATATTCCCGCCCTGCGTTAGACCTGAAGTCACGTGAAATAGCCGTGGTTGCGGCTTTGACGGCGCTGGGCAACGCAGCCCCGCAGCTAAAAGTCCATATTCACGGTGCCCTTAATGTCGGTTGCACACGTGAAGAAATAATAGAGGTGATCATACAAATGGCGGTTTATGCGGGTTTCCCGGCTGCACTAAATGGATTGTTTACGGCCAAGGAAGTATTTCAAGAACGGGAAAACGCCAGGCAAAGCTGATGGTTTTAGCTGGAAGCTGCGTATCAGGACTTACCATTCATAGTCGTTTCGCATTTCCATCGCGACATCCTTGCTCAGCTTCTTTTCAAACTCCGATAACCTGAACCCGACAAGAACCGTTAGATTCTTCACAAATACATAGCCCGTATGCGGAAACTGATCGAAAAGCTTAAACAGCTCCGCCCTTCTCAGGTAGATTTCCGCCGTATCTTCCATGCAGATCGCTGATGCCGTATATTGATAGGGTTCCACCAGGGCTGACCATCCGAAAGCTTCTCCCTTCGACGCGGTGTGGATTTTTACATAGATAGTCGGGGCCTCGAAGTGTTTGACAACAATGTCCACTTTACCGCTTCGACAAAGATGTAACTCGCTCGCCGGCGCTCCCTGCTGAAAACAGAAGACGCCTTTCTTCATGCTTCTCTCCTGACATAATGGTGCAATTCTGTTCAACTCGCCATCGTCCAGGCCACGGAATAGTTTGAAGGTTTTCAACTCTTGAATCGTCGTCATATTTCCCTCCTTTCCGGGTGGTTGCATAAATAGGCTGCGGTTTGAAACATTAAGAGACGGCTTTGATAAAATTCACTGACTTTATAGATTAATGATAAATAAAGGCATCACTGTCTGTCAAGACAATCCTTAAGGAGTGGCAGACATTTTGGACGGCGCCGTATCATCGCCGGGGCTGAACTTCACTGCAAGACTCCGTATGATCCCAAGACATAACAGGAGAAACCCGAAGGAGGCGATGTTTTGCCATCCGAGATTATGCTCCCCATAGAGCTTCACGATCATTTCCCGGATCACGAAGACAATGGCCGGATCGATCATCGTACTCAGGCGAAACCGGTGCACCTCGAAATAGCCAATGAAACCCCGGAATAATTCGATGATCACCAAAAACGTCAATATATCAACGACAATGACATTGAAGGACTGGCCGATAGGCCGCTTGAAAAGAAACTCCTTGATTTCGTAGAGCGTCTGAAGAAGGCCGACGACTAGCACTGCGATTATGAACAGGGTCAGAATGATGATTATTCCCTGAAGGGACTTGCTGAATATTACCTGTGTGTCCGGAATCTTCATGCTTATTTGCTCCTCATTTTATGGCGGCTTCAAGCTCCGCCTTTCAAATGCTTTCCTAGAGAACGCTTGATCTGTTTCCATATATCTTCACCGACATTATCTCTGTTGATGATCAAATGATGTGAAATTTTTTCTCCTGAGTTGTTGTCTTTCTGCACCGTATGGAGCTGCCATTGATCAAGATTTTTCTGAACAATCATCTCTTTCAGCTTTGAGCACGATATAAATTCATCCCTCTCATCGATAAAGACAGCTGTCGGTATGTTTAATCTACTATCTGCATTCTTTTCAAAATGCTCGATTGCTTCAAACAGGGCCTTGTAGGCCGCCATAGGCGTCCCTTCATTCGTCCGGTAGGATATTGGAGACAAACTATCAATAACAATATTCGGGAAAGGCATCAGAGCCTTTAGAAGATAACTTTCAGTTGTCACGTTCAAAGCTGGCGCAAAAAGAACCATACGGTCATAGAACACATCGGAATGCGATAGAAGAAGATCACAGCCCAGCAAACCGCCGAGAGAATAGCCGATGAAAAAGACAGGGACATTCTTTTTAGAAGCTCTTTCTCTTACTTTCAAATAGGCCTTATAAACCTCGTCGGACCACAATCCATATGTGACGTTTCGAAATGATTCAAGCCTTGCTTCTTCTGGGGAGATATTCACACACTCCAGATAGTTTCTGCCATGGCCTCTCAGCGATAAGTTCAGAACGTCTATGCCAACATTGTTAAGCTCTGCGACAATGTGCAGCATTCGATCTGGTCTTAGATTGAGGCCGTGTACAACAAGGGCGACCCCCTTCAGTCTTCTTGTTATTTTTCTTTTGAACCATTCCAGAGAATCATCCTTTTCACTGATTTCACTTGCCGCTGAAAATATTGTCTGCTGTACCTTATTACTTGTTAGCCAATAAGAACAGACGGCCATAGCAATGACTAAACATAAACATAATACAATGACCAGGCGCTTTGTCATAAAACAGCTCTGCGATTTTGTAGCAGTGTTTTGTTTCATTTCTGCGACGTTTTTTTTAAATTATCGTGACAATTTTATTTCCTCTTGAATAAAGGGGGGGCTGAGATATTTGATTGTGCACCTTCATAAAAGGTTGACTACTCTATTGTTTCTCCTTGAGCGCGTTAAAGCTGGATTTCTGTATTATATAGAAGATTACAATCGATAATCAAAAATCGCGATAAGAAAAAAACAAATATCCAACCATTCCTCACTTCTAATAGGTGTTGCATCTTATTGAGCTTATGAGTATGTGAACGATGTTCACCCCTGTTTATGCCTGACAAAAAAAGGTTTATAAAAAAATAATATTTTGCTTGTAAGTTTCATTATAAAACTATATAAAGTGTTTATGAAGAGGCAAAATTTTAAGCACCTCGAATGTTCACTGGCCAGGACGCTGGACGTTGTTGGTGAGTGGTGGACACTTTTGATCATCAGGGACCTGTTTTATGGTATCGACACCTTCGATAAGCTGTGTTGGGATCTCGGGGTGGCTCGCAACATTCTTGCTGACCGCCTTAATAAGCTTAAGGAACAGCGCGTGATCGAAAAGCGGGTGCAATTGGATTGGAGAGGGCGTAAACGATATGGCCTGACGCCTAAAGGGGAGGACTTATTTCAGATAATCATGACCCTAGTCGCCTGGGGGGATAGATGGGAAGCACCCAAAGGCCCGCCCGTTGTTTTGTGGCATGGCAAAAATAGGCATAGGGGTCGGCCGATCGTCATCTGTGCGGAATGCGGTGAAACAATGACACCTCGGAATGTCAAGCCTCTGCGCGGACCGGGAGCAAAGCGACCTAAGGCATTGCCCCTTCCGCTTAGGCCCACAAAAGTATAGTGATGAGAAGCCATTTTGTGAGTGAGAAGGATCTTTACTCCCGTTTCATAGCCTGGCTAGACAAGAGTTGGTGGCACTTGCCTGCATCTGAGTACCTGGTGCCGACCATCCAAGCGTTCTTAACCCCGGAACAGGCGGCGCTGCTAACAGGTTTTCCGTTCATGCCGACGGCATTGGAAGAGATTGCCCACCTGAATGGCATGGAGTCAAGTGAAGCGGAGGCAAAACTAGCTGTCCTAGCCCGGAAAGGCGCCGTCTGGCGGATGGAACGAGGCGGCAGAATTCTCTACAGTCTGAACGATGCCTTCTTCATCTTCTTCAGAGGCCCTTTCTATGCAATGAATCCGGATGAGTCTGCGAAGGCTATGGCTTCGCCGCTCAATCGCTATATCCGCGACGGATTGATGGATCAACTTGCCCCTGCCAATACCAAAGCCTTGCGGACCATTCCCATCAACAGGACAGTTGCAGATCCCAGCAGGGTCGCACCCTACGAAGATGTGCTGGGCTTCGTTGAGTCCCAGGATTTTATCGCCGTCACCAAGTGTGCTTGCAGGCAGAGGAAACGCATGAACCCAGAATTTGTCGAATGCAAACACCCGGAAGAGGTTTGCCTGCATTTCAAGGACATGGCTCGTTACCTGACGGACACCCACCTAGGTCGACGAGTCACAAAAGAAGAGGCAAGAGAAATCGTAAACTTGGCAGCAGACGCGGGACTGGTACATGCAATCTCGAATTGGCAGAAGGATCCCGATACCATCTGCAACTGCTGCAAGTGTTCCTGTATTTTCTTTGAGTCCTACCACATCCTGAAGCATAAGAAGAGCCACGATTTTTCGAACTATTGTCTGAAGATCAACCCAAAAACGTGTAAAGCCTGCGGTTTGTGTGTAAAACGCTGCCCTGTCCAGGCCCTGAGTCTGAAGGATTCTTCCGTAGCCGAAAATGAACAAGGAAAAGCGGCTACATGCGAGATGGATACGTGCCTGGGCTGCGGGGTGTGCGTACACAAGTGCCCGACCCAATCTCTATGCCTTGAGTTTCGTGATAAAATTCTGCCACCGCCCAAAGATGTGCGGGAATGGATGAAAAGGTGGGTTATGGATCACAGGCAGAAAAAGCAAATTGGGCAATGATTATAATCAGAGATAATCAGATTATAGTACGTATAGCTTCCTGAAAGGTATTGACCGGTTATTTTAATAGGCATACATCCTTCCACTGCGTAATGATCACCACCAATTGTTGGCTCAACATTCCCATTTGCCGTCAAATTTCGTTTGACATAAAAGATTCTTCCGCCTTATACTTCGACAGTAAAAATAATTCTTATCCTGATTGTTAGAGTGATTAGTGTGATACTTCTTTAATTGATGAGTTCACAGCCTTGTATCTAAAATGAAATTTAAGGTAGTGCGATGAAGAATAACCCGGAAAACAAACTGAGAACAGGTGCCAGTATATTTGCTGACACGATAAATGAATTAGGGATCCCTTACATTTTTGGACATACTGGCGGAGCCATAATGCCCATGTATGTTGAGTTAAATGAGAGGCTGAAAAGAAAAGAAAAAATACCCGAAGTGATAATGTTCCGGCATGAACAGGGAGCGGGGCATGCTGCGGAAGGTTACGCTAAAGTCACGGGGAGACCCGGATTTGTCTGTGTCACATCCGGACCTGCGGCAACAAACATTGTAACACCTATTGCCGATGCATTCATGGATTCAATACCTGTAATATTTGTAACAGGGCAAGTGTCTGCTCCAGCAATCGGAACTGATGCCTTCCAGGAAGTTCCTATTACACTGATTGTATCACAGATAACAAAAATTGCATTACTCATAAAGACGGCTGATGATATAGAGGAAGCATTAAGACTTGCCTATGATCTGACTACAACCGGCAGAAAAGGACCTGTACTGATCGATATCTGCAGAGACGCCTTGATTGGAAGTGAATCTTCTCATGCCAACAAAACTCCTCTTGTTACGAAAATGAAGAAACCCGTTGATACTTTTGATGCAGACTGCGTAGATGAGATGTTAAATAAATTTTCGAGTGCGAAGAGACCTATATTGTATGTGGGAGGCGGGGTTAAAGTCGAAGATTCGCAGGATCTTTTGAGAGAATTTGCAGAAAGATATGACACGCCTGTCGGCATGACACTTATGAGTCTTGGCACGATTGACCGGAATGACAGACTCTCTCTTGGAATGCTTGGTATACACGGGACGGTTGAAGCGAATTATTCCGCATTAAATGCAGATTATATTCTGGCAATCGGCGCACGGTTTGACGACAGGGTTGCTGTAAAAGGTTTCGGGAAACAGGCTAAAACACTCGCTCATGTTGATATTGATCCTTCAGAAATAGATAAGATAAAAAAAGTTGATTATTCTATAACGTCATCTGCAAAAAGGTTCTTGGAATATGCCCTCGGACATGGACCGGAAAGAGTTGAATCTCTAAAAGGCTGGCATGACGAAATCAGTGAGTGGAGAAAATTAAATCCAAAACTTGATGATGATAAGGAGGCGATTGTTCCGCAAAAATTCATTAAAACATTATCAGACCTGACCTCTGGCAGTGCTGTTGTCGCTACGGGTGTGGGGCAGCATCAGATGTGGACTGCGCAATATTATAATTTCAAACATCCGAAAGATTTTATTACTTCCGGAGGGCTGGGAACAATGGGTTACGGATTGCCTGCCGCAATCGGCGCCTATTATGCTAAAACGGATAAAGCGGTATTACTTATTGATGGTGATGGAAGTTTTCAGATGAACATTCAAGAGCTCGCAACAGTCGCCTCAAATAGGATACCTTTAAAGATGTTTATCTTAAACAACGGGTTATGGGGCTTACCCATGCAATGGCATGAGATGTTTGACAGAGGAAATCTATTTGAATGCTGCCTTTACAGAAACATAGACTGCCCTCCCGGATGTTCATCATTTAAAGACTGCATAAAGCGAAACCATAATCCTGACCTTGTGGGACTGAAGGATGTGTATCATGGAATAAAGACCAACAGAATATGCAGACCTGAAGAAATAATCCCTGCGATAAAAGAATCATTATCTCATAACGGTCCTTATATTTTAGACGTTGAAATAAAAAAGGAGTCTTACATACTTCCCATCATCCCTCCCAGAGCCGGGATTGATGAAATGATAACAGAAAGAAAAAAATGAAATTATCACCGGGAAAGACAATAAATAATTCGAAAGACAGTATCAGAAATTGTCTCTTTTTTCACATTTCAACCAATATTCCTCACATCAGTCCATAAGAACACAAGGTGTAGTTAGCAATTCCACCATTAGGGCACTTTCGACAAATCGTTTAGCGAGTCCCTTACTCAGTACTTCCTGCAAGTGAGGATTCCTTCATTTAGGAGTACATACATCCTTTCAATTGGAAATCAACAGAAAATCTCTTAATATTTTTTAATTGACATTCAATATCCTCTCTTCTACATTTTGTTTTAAAGTAACTTAAAAGGAGGGATCGTTATGAAAATTCCCAAAACAATTTTTGTAAACACCTTTACGAACGGTTTGGTAGGGCCAAGCATTCCCATGGTTGGCCCGGTGGCCAATGGCGGTACAATCATTGCTGATACTGCTCCAGGGTGCTGGGGTCCGATGATAACTCCTTCTTTTAAAGGAGGACATGAAGTCACCAGTCCGGTGTCTGTTGATGGCGCCCTACCCGGAGATGCCATTGCTATCCGTATCAAGAAAATCAATGTGACATCAATTGTGACGTCATCCGGTACCATGAACTTTGTTGAAGGGCGTTACACGGGTGATCCTTTCGTGTCCCGACATTGTCCTGGTTGCGGAACGAAAAACCCTCCCACGCGAATTGAGGGTATCGGGGTGGAAGCTGTACGCTGCGCTGAATGTGGAGCTGAAGTTAGCCCCTTTCGTCTTACGAACGGCTATACAATAGTCTTCGATGATAGGCGCAAGATGGCTGTCACCGTAAGTGGTACAGTGGCGAAGAAACTTGCAAAGAATGCCGCGAAGCTCATGGCTCTGCCTGATTTATCCTGCCAGAACCCTGTCGTATCTCTCGCTCCCTCTGACATATCCGGTTTAACGACTAGACTTCGACCATTCATAGGAAACATTGGTACCACACCTGCCATCGACATGCCTGACTCTCACAATGCAGGTGACTTCGGACAGTTTCTCTTGGGTGCTCCCCATGAGTATGGCATTACCAAAGAGCAATTAGAGAGCCGTACAGACGGCCACCTGGACATTGATTCTGTAAGAGAAGGGGCGATACTGATCTGTCCTGTGAAGGTGCCGGGCGGCGGGGTTTATATCGGTGATGCCCATGCGATGCAAGGGGACGGGGAAATCGCAGGTCATACCACGGATGTCGCTGCAAAAGTCGCATTGCAGGTGAATGTTCTTAAAGGTTTGAAGATTGGGGGACCGATTCTCTTGCCACCGATTAAAGATCTGCCCCATTTGGCCCAGCCCCTCACCGCGGCTGAAAAGAGGGATGCAAAATCCCTGGCTAAGAAGTTAGGCCAAAGGGGATTAGAGGATGCACTTCCTATTCAGATGATTGGTTCCGGGGCGAACTTGAATGAAGCAACTGACAATGGTGTGGCACGTATGGCAGAACTTTTCAAGATTTCCAAAGAAGAGGTCCTGAATCGAGTTACCATCTCAGGTGCAGTCGAGATCGGGCGGCTACCGGGAGTAGTTACAGTAACTATGCAGATTCCACTGCCTTGGCTGAAGAAAGCTAACCTGGCAAAATTGGTCAAGGAACAGTACTTTCTATAGGCATACTTCATTCGTGAGAAACAGGTTAACATCAGATTCAAAAAGATGTGATAAAGAAAGAGAGGCCAGAATTTATCCGGCCTCTCTTTTAGAAACTCACCATTCTTTATTATTGAGCTTAGAGCTCGCTTTCATTAAAAATTCAATTTCCTCCTCGTAAAATTAAAGACACGAATAAATTGGAGGAGGCAAGTGTCAAGAGTTCACACTTTCAAAAGCAACTATTTATAAGATAATTACACAATAAGATAGATATCTCCACAACCGTAATTTTTTAAAAAAATATTTTTAAGAGTCTATCAATAATCTTTAATTGATTATATGATGTTTTTTAGTCAAAGTTCTTTCTGAGCATATCTTTCTGTAATGTTGTTTTTCTGATTCTGCCCTACTATTCTACATTATAATCTATAATTGTTATCACGGAATTAAAAAAGGCAGGACAAAAATGATCCTGCCTTGAAGGAGAAGGAGGCTGACAAGAAAGCTTGGTGACTTTTACTCCTCTATTACAATTATCGGTAAAAATTTCTTGAAACTTTACACCCAGCCTTCTTCCTGTAGTGCACAAAATCCAACATCTGCATTAAGCTCCATAGTTCAAGCAGTAATCCTTAATCTTACCAAAATAAAAGACAAAACCATTTTTGACCCTGCCTTGCCTAATAGGCCGTTCAAAAATAATTACTTAATTTGTCCAAATTATCCAGGTCAGACCCCAGAGAAAGGCTCATGGACATATTATGGAGCAAAGGGAATAAAGTTTTTTAATTTCCCAATTGGAATAAAGTGGAAGTTATTGGAAAGACGGGAACAATTATTAAAATTCATGATTAAGCAATATTAAGCAATATTAATATAAATTACTTGACATTAATCAATATTGCTGCAAGGATTCTATCCGTTCAGAAAGTTGAATTGTCTCAAATATCAACTCTCTTCGTCTGAATTGATAAAAGGAGTAGGTTACAATGAGTTATGACTATTCGATTCCTGAAAAAAAAGATACATGGGGTAGACGTTCAGGTATAGAGAGACGAATGGTCTCTCTTCCCTTATCCGTGCCTGACAGGAGATCCAATCAGGAACGCAGAAGAGGTCAAGACAGGAGAATGCAAAAAGATCCATACAATGTCACTATTTTGAGAAGATCTTCAGATATGTACATGGAATTTGCTAATACCATGAAGGGTATATTCCTTGCCGCTTTGTTGAGTTTGCCATTATGGGCATTAATCATATTTTTAATTTTTATTAAAAGGTAAATCTCGGTGATGGGTCTGACTCGCAAAAGTTAAGGTTTGACCTTACAGACTGGGGACAATACTAGGTCCAGTATAGATCACTGGTTTTACCCCGATTTAGTGGACACACCAAAATGAAAAGAAAGATCCTTATTTAAACCCTGCCTTTTGTTCTGATATTTACATTTAATTTGACTCTTAAATTTTTTCATGATTCCTACAATCACGATCAGACCAAGGCCCCAAAAAGGAATCATCAATCAGATAAATTCCCTTTAATATGCTCCCTTGCCTGTTATTATTACCCATGGGGTCTTGAGAAGAAGCTTGATATCAAGCCATAATGACCAATCGTTGATATATTTAAGATCAATGCGCACCATTTCATCAAACGTGGTCCTGCTCCTGCCTGTGAC